>JAUPVL010000030.1 GCA_030917065.1 Patescibacteria group bacterium | reverse complement strand
CAAAATCATTAGTTTGAACATTATCAATTCCAAGTGCACTCAGCACTCCCCCCGTGTTGGAATATATTTTATTACCCAAGATACTATTATTGATCGCCAAAGATGCCTGATAGGACATGTTACCAATACCTAATCCATTACCGGCTATAACATTACCTTCACCCAAACCGGTACCGCCTATCATATTGTTATCACTAGCAAGAACCAATAGACCTGCATTGGTGTTGGCAACTCCAGAGGCTTCGCCATTGATATTAGCACCAATATAATTGCCCTGAATAGTGTTGTTTGATCCACCTAGTATCACACCAACATTATTGTTGCCAGAAATAATGTTACGAGCAGCTGAGGTAGCGCCTCCAACAGTATTACCCCCTCTCATTGCGATACCAGCGCTAGAGTTACCTACATCCGTCAGCCCATTGTATCCAGTACCTATAAGATTGCCTTGCACTGTAGCTCCATCACCCGCATCAATACCATTACTGCCATTTCCAGATACAACATTTGCAGCTCCCGTAGCCGTACCGCCGATAATGTGACCGGTACCTCCAGCATTCACACCTATACCATTGGACTCATTGGGCATCGCGACTAGTCCAGTAGCATCTATACCAAAGTAGTTGCCTTGTATGGTCCAATTGTCACAAACATCGCAGATAGCAACACCTTCATTGCCGTTCGGCCCGCCAGCGTCGCTATTGCCAGACATGATATTGCGGTCTTCGGGATTGAGTCCTCCCACAATATTGTTGTCTGAGCTGGTTCCTATGGAGCTACCCAGTCCCCTGGCTTCATTGCCTAAATCAGTCAGCCCATCCACACTAGTACCTAAATAATTACCAGCTATGGTTATATTACTTGCATCAAATATCGATATACCATCTTGATTGAATCTGTTGATAACCAAACCACGCACTATACTTCCGTCGCTTCCACTATTGAAGAGTAGACCATTGTCAGTTGCGCCAGCAGAATTTGTTCCATCTATTTCTATCATCATAGTGCCGTTGAATGGATTGGGAGCTACCGCTGTGTTGGCCACCCAGCCAGACTGAGTAGTGCCATCGATAGTAACTTCGTCGGTAATAGTGGGTAGTGCACTAGTTGGAGAAATAGTATGAGGCCCAGCTCCCACTATCGCAAACTCTATGACGTCATCTACTCCTACGCTAGCGTTGGCATCAGTGATGGCTTGTCTAAGAGATCCGGCTCCTGAGTCATTGGTATTGGTAACAGTAATAGTAGCTGCACGAGCTTCTTGAGGACGAAATAATAATACTCCGGAAGATAGTATATAAGAGAATGCTATAAGAGCTACAGACAGTATACTGAGTGATTTTTTGATTTGAGATATATGCATAAGAATTATATTAAATTATGAAATTAATTATTGCAACCTAGAATCACTTCCATGTCCATGTTGATATCAAGTTGTCACTAGCGGTTTTGGATGTATCGTCATTGAACGAAGTGGTAATGATAAACCCGTTGATAGCCTTACCCTCTAGCTGGTAATTTTTATTGGCAGGTATGACTACTATATCTTGTTGATCTACTCCATTGACCTTCTGGACTATCTTCTTGGCATCTACCCCATTGAGCTTGATGTCTTCCTGTGTAGTGATAGTACCAACCTTGGCTTGATCTACCAATCCCTGTAAGTCAGTTACTGGGTCGGTAACTGCGGTGATAATCAAATTGTATTGAGACACACTACCAAACTTGGCGCTTATCTTACAGGTGGTAGGTGTGAAATTGACTGTTGTAGGTAGTAGCACTCCAAAAGTAAAACAATCACGTTCAACCTTTTTGTAGCCTTCTGGTATCTCTGCTGGCTTGGTGTCTTCCTCTGGCTTTTGAGTCTCCTCTACTACGGCTTCGTTGAGATCCACTGCAGGAGTTCTTTGATTGCGATTTACAAACACCAACACAAGACTAATGATAATGATAAATGCCAAAGCCCCTGCGCCTATCAATATAAACTTCATAGGTAAACGACTCTTGCTTGTTTGGGCTCCCATTATATCGGTAGCTTCGGTATTGTAACTACTACCAAAATCTGGTGGGATACCGCCATTGTCTATTGGCACAGTACCGTCCTGCACTCCCATTTGTGGAGCTATTTCTACGCCTGGCTGCATAGTACCAAGCGGTTGAGAGCTGAGATCTAGAGTGTTGGCCTGCGGAACAGCGGCTGCAGGTTGCATAGCATTGGGATCATATGCTGGTTGTTGCTGAAAAGCTGCAGATGGGTCTGATTGGACTGGTATAATAGGCTGTTGATAGGCTTGGCTGGGATCCATAGACTGATCTGGTGGAATTGGTGTAGGTGGAATACCAGCATCAGTGTTGACTGGTGGATAAGCCGAAGCATTGGGGTCTGGAGCTGGGGCTGGAGTCAGTGGCAAGCCAGATGAAGGGTCACTCATAGGATTTGCGGGCTGAAGTGGTTGAACTGGCTGAGAAGCTGTGTTGATACTATAATCATCCACACCTCCTGCAGGAAGTTGAGCAGCATCTGCAGTTGCTTGGTTGGTCCAATCTGGCGCAACTGGAGGTTGCGAACCGTCCGCTGGCTGCTGAGGATTGACTATATTGCCCGGTGGTGGTGCTGGATTGAACCCTAGCCCTTGACCATCTGAAGCAGGAGGATTGACGCTTCCAGCTTGTTCGTTGGTGCCGTCACCAGATGCTGGAATTGGGAATGTATTATCTTGTGAGTCTTGCATACTTATGTTTGTATTGGTCCTATGTATTAGAGTATACCAATTCGCGATAAAAATGGCTATGTTTATTTACATTTAAAATGTGTAAATAATATGGCTGGATGTTAAAATACTACCTATGAAAAACATTAAAAATCATATTAAGAAGCTCATGCCCAAGGCTATGCTAGACAATTTTCACTACCCTGAAGCCAAGTACTACTCTAGAAAAAAACATTATCCGGCAGAAAAAATGATAGTCATAGGTATAGTCGGTAGCAAAGGCAAAACCACTACTGCCAACATGCTGTGGTCTGTGCTTACCTCAGGTGGCCACAAGGTAGGTCAGGTAAGTACCGCAAACATCAGGATAGGCGAAAAAGAACAGCTCAATAAATGGCACATGACCATGCCGGGCAGTAAGAAGCTACAGTCTTTGCTCAAAGAGATGTATATGGCTAAGTGCGATGTCGTAATCATGGAAGTCCCCTCAGAAGCTCAAACTCAGTGGCGCCACATTGGCATCAATTTTGATATTTTGATATTTACGGGTGTTGAGAAAGAAATAATGGCAGCACACCGCAATAGTATGGAAATATTGCACAAACACAACCTCAGAGTCTTCAAATACACTTCCAAGAATTCCAAGAAAATACTTGGTGGTAAAATAATACCTAAGACTCTTATCTATAACGCCGATAGCAAACACTACAAAATGTACACTTCAGAAAATTTTGACCACAAGATATCGTTTAGCGTGCATGCTAAAAGTGATTATCAGGCTACCAATATCTCCAGTGCTGCTGACGGTACGAGATTTAGAGTCAACGGTGAAGAATACAAGCTCAATCTCATAGGCGATATCAACGCCAAAAATGCAGCTAGTGCAATCGCTACTGCAAAGACGCTGGGGGTCAAGACTAAATCCATCCAAAAAGGGCTGTCAAACCTACAAACCATACCGGGCAGGATGGAGCCTATCGATGAAGGGCAGGACTTCATGGTGTTTGTGGACTACGCTCACGACCAAGTCAGCCTTGAGCTGTTGCTAGAAACCGGCAGAAAGCTCGTATCCAAAAACAACAAGATGATAGTACTTTTCGGAGGTCAAGGCGGAGGACGAGATAAGCTCAAGAGATCCGAGATGGGATCTATAGCCGGTCGTCTTGCTGATATCGTAGTAATAAGCGACGACGATCCTTATGATGATGATCCTATGGAAATCATAGAAGATATAGCCGTTGGAGCAAAAAAGGCTGGTAAAACTCTAGATAATGATCTGTTCTTAGTCCAAGATCGTCGTAACGGTATTCGCAAGGTATTAGAGCTCGCTAAGAAAGATGATCTAGTGTTTGTTGCATGCAAAGGCGCAGATCAGCTCATGATGATTGCAAACGGTAAGTCTTTGGCCTGGGACGATCGCAAAGTAACCCGTGAAGAACTCAAAAAACTAATCAAACACTAGGGTTGGACTTAGCAGTATCTCGGCTCTTGTCTGCGTTGATACATTTGCCACCATATTGGTGTTCACAATCTTTGCAACAGATAAATAATTTGTGACATTCTACATCTGTGCAATCAATGTATCGGTCGCTTGGCTTGCGACAGTATGAACACTGAGACAATATCTCTTGACCACTTGGAGTATCGATATTGGTGACCATACGCTCATCAAAAACAAAATTCTTACCTTTGAAGTGTCCATCAGGATATTTTTCTAGATACTTCACTATCCCCCCTTCGAGCTGATAGACGTCTTCAAAACCCACTTCTTTTAGCAGTGCTGTAGCTTTCTCACAGCGAATCCCTCAGTACAATATGTTACAACCTTTTTGTTCTTATCTATTTTGAGATTCTTAATCTTCTTGGGCAATTCATAAAACTTAGTGGTGTCGGGCTGTATGGCATTATCAAAACGACCAACTTCGTATTCGTAATTGTTGCGCATATCTACCACCACCATATCTTCATCTTTTTCGAATAATTCATGCAGCTCTTCTGGCTTGAGATATTTGCCAGTGTTTTTTATATCTATTTTTTTGCCAAGTGTTACTATCTCGTCTCTGTGTTTGACTATCATTTTGCCAAAAGGCATCTTACCTGCGTACGATCGCTTGAATACAATGTCAGAAAATATCGGGTGATTGTCCATATAATCAACGTATTTTTTGAGTTGAGCAGATGTACCAGCTACTGTGCCGTTGATGCCCTCTTGAGCAATGATGATTCGACCCTTGAGACCTATGCCATCGCAAACATACTTGTGCTGAACACTCTCAAATACTGGGTCTTTTACATCTACAAATTTGTAATATAATAATACAAAAATTCTATTCTTCATAACAAGCAATTATAGCAAAATATCAGGTTATTATCTAGTCCAACAGTCATCAATATATCTAGTAATTATTTGGCTAGAGCTATTATTTCAGCCATATACTCAGAGCCCGACCATTTGTTGACTATGTTGCCTTCGGCATCTACCTGTACAAAAGTATTCTCAAATGGCACCTCATAGGTTTTACGTAGTACAGCATTCTTGTCGTAGTCCACACTCAGTATAGTAAAGTTTTGTGGTAGTTTATCGACATTATTCTTGAGATCTTGGTCTAGCTGCTTGCTCGTCTTGGACCATTTGGCATTGAAAAAAAGTACTACTTTGCCGTCTTTGGCCAGTACTAACTTACTAGCATCATAAGGCTCATACGTGCCAGCTCTCTTGTCTTGCTTCAATTGCTCCGAGACGGGTACCATGACCTCTGTCTTGGCATTTTCTATGGCTTTTTTGGCATCTCTGTTTTGTGTGTATTTTTTGTAACCAAAATACCCGCCTCCTATCAACAATACGGGTATCACAATAAGAGCTGAAATGATCAGGGCTTTTTTCATACTATTCTTTATTTACTCTAGAAGTTAGTACTACCTTGAGAAGTACTGCTATTACCAATATGGCTGGTAGCCACAAGTCCAAGCTTCGATTTATCACCTGGATGATGATAGCAATCAGCAATATGCTGACAATACTCAAATACACAAAGTTCTCAAGCAAAGGAAGCTTGTGTTGATTGGCATATTTTTTTTGCTTGCGCCAATGAGTGACCACAAATGCAAGTACTGCCAGTGCGAAGATGATAAGTATACCAAACTGTACATTGACTGTTACTGCAGAGTACACCGGAACCATGAAGAACAGACCTAGCGCGAAGATGATCAGGGCTATTAGTAGCTCAGACCAACCCTTGTGTTGAGTAAAAATATCCTCCTCTGGCACATGCTGGACACTAGAGTTGTGTTTGATTTTTTGCTCGTGTTTTCTGTGACTATTCTTGCTCATATACAAATTGTAGCATGTTTTTATCAGGCAAATATAAATAAATTACCCTCCTAGCTTTCACTAGGAGGGTTGGGTGTTTCACCAAGAAGATGCAAACCATATCTCGCAATGACTTGTCTTACTTCTTCCAGTGAGCTTCGACCAAAATTGGCGTAGCTGAGAAGCTTGCGTTCGTCGCAGGCGAGCAAGTCACCGAGTGTGTGTATTGTGTCCTCGGGACAATCTCTGGCTGCCCAGCTATTCTCACGCTTGCGTCGACGTGGGATGGTGAGTGCGTTTATCACACGAGTCGAAAAGCCAAGCTCTTTTGAGCTAATGGGCCAGTCTAAGACATCGATGTCCGCATCGCTATCTGACCTAGAGTGGATCTCTACCACACGAAATTCTTGAATATAAGTCTGGTTTTCTGCCCACTCCCTTAGTTCGGTGAGAGCCCTACCTGGCAACCCCAGAGACTCTGTCTCTAGTACGACGGTCAAAACTGTTCGATATGTCACAGTATTCCCCTTTGCGATAGGTCTGTTCTGGATATCTGATTTGCTATATTAAACTGATTTAATGTATTTGTCAATCTTATCTAGTAGTTCGCTGTGTGACTTAGCGTCCATAAGATTTGCCCGAACGGTTCCGGCGTTTTTGAATCCATGTACGTACATTTTGATAAATTTCTTCAGTGGCTCAAATCTATTACCTTGCAACAACTGTTGGTGCAGTGATGTGTGTTCTTTAAGTATAGCTAGCATTTCATCTAGGTCAGTGTCCTTTTGACTCTCTGCAAATACGAAGAAGTTTTGAAATATTCCACGGCCTATCATCACTCCATCTACACCACTCTCCTTGGCCCTATCGATACCTTGTTGTATGGTCAAAACATCACCATTTCCTATTACCACAGTTTGTGGAGAAATATCATCTCTTAGTTTTACAGCCTTGGCTATTTCATCCCAATTTGCCGGAACCTTACTCATGTCTTTTTTGGTCCTGCCGTGCACAGTTAACGCATCAATACCTTGAGAAAGTAAAAAGCTACACCAGTTCTCAGTGTCTATCTTGTTGTATCCGATTCTAGTCTTGACACTCACCGGTATATTACCTCCGGAACCTCTCTTGGTAGCTTGTATTATTTCTGCTGCAAGATCGTGATTTTCGATAAGCGCCGAACAAGCTCCAGTTTTGACAACATCTTTGATAGGACAGCCCATATTGATATCAATACCATCAAAGCCAAGTTCTACAATATCTCGGCTCATAATCTCATAATGTTCTGGATTGGCTCCCCATATTTGAGCTATGAGAGGTCTTTCATCTTCTATATGCCTTAGTCGGGAATATATAGCTTGCTTACCTGCAGAGCACCAGCCATCAGTATTTGCAAATTCAGTCATCATAATATCAGCCGGCGAGTGTCGTTTGACGATCTGCCGAAAAACAGTATCAGTCACGTCGTCCATAGGAGCCAATACAAAAAATTGAGTTTTGCTATCTTTGAGTTGTTGCCAGATATTTTTCATATATATTAGTTCATGCAATGGCAACGATTGTAACCCAAAAATCAGATAATATCTAGTCACTAATTTGCGATTAATCCGTTATAATAATGTAAATGGCAAAGAAAAATCCCCAGAAACCTGATTTTGTTTACGACCCTCTTAAAGACAAGGGCAAAAAAGTACCAGGAGAGATTGTAAGTAGTGATTTAGAATTCAACAAAAACAGCATGGCCAAGACACATATCAGTACAGACTTTTCTGACCTACAAAAACCACCTAAACCCCGCTGGAGAAGAATTATGCGAATAGTGTTAATAGTACTGGGTGTACTGGCTGCAATTGCGGCTGCTATTGCTCTATACTTGTTTTTGAAAGCTGGTAAGATCTCTACCAATCCATTTGATTTTAGTAGCAAACTCAAGGGTGAAGACGAAGGCAGGGTCAATATATTGTTACTTGGTATTGGTGACCCTGGCCACGCTGGCGAGACTCTTGCCGACACCAATATGGTAGTGAGTATCAACACCAAGACCAACCCGCATCAGATAGCAATGGTCAGCTTACCAAGAGATCTACAAGTGAAGATTGCTGGTGATGGGACTGGCAAACTCAATGAGGCTCACGCATACGGAGAGAGCCAAAAGCCACCCCAAGGCATAGAAACTAGCAAAGAGACGATTGAAGAAACTCTCGGTATTCCTATTCATTATTATGTGAGGGCCAATTTCACTGGACTCAAACAGGCCGTGGATGCTGTTGGTGGTATAGACATCAATGTCAAAGAACCCTTGATAGACCCCGAGTATCCATGTGAAAAAAATGAAAACAAAAGCTGCGGTATCAAAATACCTGCAGGTCAACAGCGAATGGATGGAGCGACCGCACTCAAATACGCAAGATGTCGAAAAGGAACTTGTGGTGATGACTTCGGTAGAGCATTGCGCCAACAAGAAGTACTTACTGCTATTAGAGAGAAGGCAGTATCGCTAGAAACATTATCCAATCCCGCCAAGGTCAATAGCTTGATAGAAGCTGCTAGCAATAATATAAAAACCGACTTTAGTCTACGTAATATCCAAAGACTCCAAGAGATAACCAAAGACGTTAACGTTGCCGACATCACCAATGTAGTGTTCTCACTCAAACCCAACGGATTTTTGGTATCTAGCAAGACATCTAGTGATCTCATACCTGCAGGTGGCAACTTTGACGATATACAAAAGTTTGTGGCCAATATATTTGAGCTCGGTCCTATTTGGAAGGAAGACTCTAAGATCACTATACTCAACGGTACAACTACACCGGGGCTAAGCCTCAAGCTACAAAAGTATCTAGAAAGTAACGGCATCCCCATCACCGTGTCTAGCGTAGGCAATGCAACTACCAAGGACTACACAACATCGAAAATTATTGATTACACCGAAGGCAAGAAGCCCAATACTGCCAACTACCTCGCCAAGCTACTGGGTGTAGAGGTAACTCCACCGCCAGCTCCAGTCAAATTTCCCGTAGTAGACTTTGAGGTAATACTGGGCGCAGACTATGCTGCAAGCTCTGCAAATACTAGTACAAATTAAATAAGTCACCGCAAGCGGTGACTTTCTGAACAACTCTGTTTGGTTATTTTGAATTGTTATCTTTGAACATGGGAGTATCTCTGAGTAGCCACACAATAGCCACCAAGGCCATTATACAAACAACTGCTAATATCAGCAGCAAGTAGTCCGAACAGACTTGATTGATTGTGCTCAGCATTATCACCAATCCCGTCTAAGCGACTCAAAGAGATTAGGCAGGTCATTGACTCCATTCCAGGTTCCATACCTTTGTTGCTGCTCTCGAGCAATCCTTCTGGTATCGGCCTGCGGTGCTCGAATGACCTGGATCAATTCGTACAGCACGAATGCCATGGCCGTGAAGGCCAGACACTTCTTGGTGCGAGACTTCATTATTCCCCCTCTTTAGGTGCGTAAAGAGAATATACCAAAAATACATAAAATATTCAATCAAATTTACACCTGCGATAGCAGATACTCTTTGCGCCTAGGCTCTTCGAATCTTTCAATAGCATAACGCAACATAGTACGTGGCATAGTTTGGTATCTAGTCTTGAGATATGCTTCTTCTTTGTCTTGCGACACTCTTTTGCCTACTTCTCTTAGCATCCATCCAACAGCCTTCTGTATAAGATCATGCTCGTCTTGCAACAATATATCTGCGATAGCAAAAGTAGGCTTATAGTCCCCACGCATTATAAATGCAAATGTACTCATGATAGCGATGCGTCTCTCCCATACATCATCCGATTGGGCCAACTTCGTGAGAACAATCATGGTATTGTCATCTTTATTTTGCTCGTACAGATATTCTCCTACTATATACTGCGCCGAACTATCGACAATGTCCCAATTATTGATGTGCTTGGTGTTTTGCAGATAATAATTATAAATACTGCCACGTTCTTGGCTATTAGCTATTTGAAACTTATAGACCAGTATAAATATGGCTGTCAAACGATATTCGTGCACCTCTGAATGAAGTATCTCCGATAATTCACCTAAAGATATGTCTATATGCTTCTTAGCTATTTTTCTCTGATCCGGCACGTTTACGCCGACAAATATATCACCTTCTCCGTACTCCCCTGCGCCAGTTTTAAAAAATCTCTGCGAATGAATCGCCCGAGATTTGTCGGATATGTTTGTAAGTTCTTGCCTGATGGACTGGGCATGATTCATTTAGTGATCTTGCCCCAATGGATATTATTCCAAACTCTCTCATGAATATAATATATTATCGTGCCTGTAACGGCTGTTATTGATGTGATGACTAGTGCATCGGCAATCTCACCAGTAGTGATATAAGTAATAGTAAATATAGATATGATAATTACCATGCGATACGTGATAGTTTTTACAAATGTACGTAAATGAGTTTCGGTATGTGCGGATTTCTTCATAATTACAATTGTATACTTTGGTAGATTTTTTTGCGAATAATTAAAATCACCCCTGAAAACTACTAGTTTCCAGGGGCGGCTCCGTCATCGGAGACAGAAATGCTGGCATCAAAACCAAGATTGCGTAGGTCATCGACAGTTGAGTTGAATTCAGCTATCAGGTAACCTAGGTATTTATGTAGCGATTCTGCACGGGTGTCTGTACCCTCTGTGAGTGCTTTCTTCTGATGTGTCCTCACAGATACCATTATTCCACCTCCTTTGTGATCCGAGGGTGATATTTGGGTTAAGCAAGATTCTACACCCAGTCTTGGGTATTTACAAGCATTAGCCGAATAGTGTACTCCAGGCTTCCGAGTATTCGAAGACAGCCCATATTGCTAGAGCGCCAGCTCCCAGCAGGAGGATAACACCAACGGCAGTCTCAAATACTTCCGACTCGGCCTGTCGTGCAGAGAGCCACAACAGTGCCAGAGCAAGCAAGACAACTCCTATGATTACTATCACAGTTCCTCATCTCTTTTGATCTTCGGACTATTGCTTACTTGCAAACAGCGCGATGGCAATCGCCACGGCTATGCAAGCTCCTGCGGTCAGTACCAGCAAGATTGCTTGGCTGGTCGTGAGCTTGACTTCTTGAGCCAGCAGTATGGTTGAGAGAATCATTGTTTCTCCATTCAGAGCTCGGCAATATTTAGGTGCGAATAGACCAGTATATTAACATCTTATTGGCGTTTTTGCAATACTAGTTTTTCATATTTTAAATATCTATACGCAATATCAACTCAATAAAATTGATAATATGCAAAACTAGAGTAAACTATAGAGTATGAAAAACAATCGAACTGCAACACTAGTAATAGGATTTGGTCTGATACTATTTGCTTTTGTCATACTCATCAGCCTACTTACCAAACTCGATGCTACCAGTCAGATCATCAACTACTGGCCCGCTTTCTTGGTGCTAGTGGGTGTACTTACTATCAACCCTAGCAATCCCAACTCCAACGGAGTATCGATGGGCATCATATTCTTAGGTATTTTTGGTGTAATGCACCGTGCAGGAGTATTTCAAACTCCACAAGGTCAAGCTCTCATGGCAGTCATGCTGGGTCTTGTCGGACTAGTCGTGTTGGTGATGATAGCATCCAAACCACGCAAGAACACCGCACAAAGCCCAACACCAACTCAACCCGTCAACAAGTCCAATAGATTTTGAATATCTAGAAACTACCACAATTTCCGCTCGGCTTTTGTCCTGAAAACATACCAGCAAGCCACGGTATGACATCATTGACCACCACAAAACCGGCAGTATTGTGTCCTAGACCAGGATAGGACTTGAGGGTTACATTACTATTGGTACGACATAGATTGTTGGCCCAAGTCTGTGTCAATGCTGGGCTCACTACGTTGTCAGCAGTGCCTTGTCCGATAAACATCGGGGCACTTATGCCACTTGGCTTGGCGGAGTTGTTGGCTATGATATTGGCCCAAGGTTGTGCTACCGTCGGATCTTGCAATAGAAAATCTTTGGGTAGTTCTTTGGTAGGCGGCAATAGTACTTCAATACTATTTGCTGTCTCTATACACCCCTCGGCTATGAGATTGGCAGCCGGTATGGCTTCGGCCTTGATGATTTTTGACATCTCGGCATCAGGATACACCTCAGACCAAGACTTGAGCGCCATTGGACCCAATACTTTGCCCACTTCTGTCTGTATGTCGTCTTTGAGCAATGTCGCTAGATCTGTAGCGGGTGCCGCTGCGGCGCTTGCTACTAGACTTATCTCAGGAGCGTAGCTTTTCGCGAGCTGGCTAGAGTATATGACAGACTGGCCACCCTGTGAATGCCCCCAAAGCGCATATCGACCATTGAAGTTGCTATCTGGTATGCTCTTGGCTGCCCTTACACTATCTAGTACACCATGCGCTTGGCTATTGCCGATAAGATATGGGTGCGGGCCCTTGGTCCCCAGTCCCTGATAATCAGTAGCTGTTACTATATAGCCTTCATCTATATACTGCTGTACACCAGGCAGATGCTTGGTAGCTTGGCTAGCCAAAAGAGATGGAGCACATTGATCGGCAATACCTGATGTACCATGTGCCCACGCCACTAGATTTCTACCGCCAGCCGGTGGGATGGATTGCGGTACGAACACTGTACCGGTAACTGCTATTGGCAAGTTATTCTCATCTCTAGAGATATACATCACCTTGTAGGCCTGGGCATTGGCTACATCAGTACTTATCTTGCTAGTCTTAATGATCGTGCCCGGAGTGATAGAGGTCAAAGGCTCTGGAATGTCGTAAAAGGCATCTGGTCTAGGTGGTTGCGCAAGGTAGAAAAGAGCCATATATATCAAGAACAACCCACTCACCACAATCAGTACATACAAAAATATTCTTATATATACTGGTTTGGCACTCTTGCGTTTCTTGATATATTTCTTAGTCATTTTTTACTTACTATTGCCTATAATGGTAACTTACTATGTAGCATTACTCAAACATCACTAGCTTAGCTTACCGATATAATATCGACCTTACTTATGTCAATATTTCCGGCATACAAGACATGTGGTGCTCCGGCATAAAGAAGTGGATTTATATTCTTTTTCTTGCACTCTTTATAGTAGTTGAGCGTCCATTGTGGAAATCTGCTAATTTTTGCTAATTTGTTGGTTTCAAACTTCTCAAAGTGTGACTTAGGCTCATCACCTTGAAATGATTTGGTCATAATAATGAGATTAGAAGCGTCGAGACTAGCAGGGTCTATCCTATACAGATTCCATTTATCATTTCTAGTAAATCCTGCTTTTTTTAACTCCGTCATAGTAATGTTGGGGTCAATCGGAGATAAATGTATTACATCACCCCACTTACCATAGCCAGGGATGACTTGTTCTTGCACTTCTCTTCTCCAGTCATATTTGTCATCATGGTATTTATACAGATCTGGAAAAACTCTCTTAAGTACATTGAGCGGATATAGTACGCTACCCTGCAGATTATTTGGAACAAAATGATATAAGTAATTTTTCATTATTTATACAAGCCCATATCTACATCTTCATTTCTTCAAATGCCCAACTCAACACATCCAACATATCTTGATATTGAATATTTGCACTTGGACTATACAGATATAGTACATTATCCACTACTTCGATATTTATCTCAAAATCAAGTGCGTATATACGCTCCATGAAGTTCGTTGCAAGTAGCTCAAAACTAGTAGCTTTGTTGGCATCAGCAGCCCACACTGCAAATTTCTTGTTGAACTCCACACTCTCAGTTTCTATCTTGTTTAGACCCTTGGCTTTAGGCTTGAAATCATACCAACTCTTTTCGGTCACAAGGATATCATCATAGCTACGAGGTAGTATGGCCTGTGCTACAGTGAATGGCTTCATGCCAGTACCGGCCTTAGGCTCATAACTATAAAACTCCACTATCTTCTCACCGCGCTTTTTGTCTTGATAATACCCTATCACATGGTTGTTGATATCAGCATTGCCAAACCCTGCTGGTCCAAATATAGCACCTCGACTTGGCATCATCAGCCAACCAAAGTCTGGATCATAATAAAACCCATTGGTTTTGGCAAACTCAGCTATCTCGGGAACATACTTTGAAACATCTTCGGTGGTTTGGCGTATGCTATCTAGTACATATCGCTTGCCCTTTTTGACGAAGCTCCATATCTCTGAGAAGCTACTGTTGTCCGTGAAGAGCGTCTTGTTCTCTCTAGTGTCTATCAGCTTGTCGGTAGATCTGGCGCCAAAATATATCTGATATCCATCACTATAGTCATCTTGCGCAGATACATAGACTAGCTCGACTGCCACGTTTTCCATACTATTTACTCTTTGGTAGTTTTTTAATACCCCTAGCTCCAACACCATTTTTTTATAAAACTCTGCACTTGTGATCTTTTGTATAGTTTTAGTGTCAAACTCCGACCAAGCCTTTTGAAAAGCCAAAAATGTCTCTTCCGCGGAGTTGGCGATGCTTTTTTCTTCTTCACTACCTTCTTTGGCATTCTTAAATCCAGCAGGGATAGCCGTGCTAGCTGCAGATAGTTTTTTGCCAAACTTCATGGCAAGCACTATAAACAAGATGGGGATGCCGATAAATACCGCTACGATGATAAGAGTTTCCCACCATGGCAGTGCAGCACCAGATCCGCCGGAACCTGACGAACTGCGACTTGAGCTAGAGGATGAGTGCGATCCACCAGAAGAAGATCCACCTCCTCCACCAGAACTAGAGCCACCGCCGCCACCTCGGGCTAGATGTATGATGCTATTTGTGCTTGGTATATGTATGTCATTTATGTTCATCCGGAGTTCTATACTTCACCAAGAATATTAGTAACCCTACAGTTATTACGACTATCATGGATGCAAACAAGGTGTTTAGGGCGATATTTTCTTCATTATTAAATAAAAAGTTGTATTCTACTACCAAACCTGATAATAAGAACATCATGCCAATTACTATTATTCTTGTTCTTTGGATTTTTTCGTTTACTTCTAGGGCCTCTTTAATAGTAAGTACTCCCACTACTGCAATACTCAGTGACAATACCGCAAGAATATATGTAGATATAGTAGAAGCACTATAATATGCAATATTTTCAGATAGGTAATAATTTGCACCTATACGGTTTACCAGATCAAGAATAAGCGAGATTGAAGACAATATAAAAACTGGTATAAACATCCAGAGATAGGATATGCTTTTTTTGAATCCTAGATACCATATGATTCTGTACATCACAAATAGAGCAATTATATATAATATGTTGCTTACTGTAACTAAAGATTTAAGAAGCGCAGTACTACTAGGATCTAGAGTATAGGCCAACGCTAAAAAAACACTAGACAATCCAAATAGTATGGTGCTCCACCCAAAGTAGCCAAACAATGGTGATCTTAGTTTCTTGTAATACATCAAACTTTTGACACCAAATAATATCGCCAGGATACCTATAAAGAGTATGGGCAAAATATTCGAAGGGATTGTAAACATTACTTCATTATACGTTATAAAAAATTTGTATTCTAGCGCTCTATTTTATGTACGATCTCTTGTTTGTTACAAACAATAGACCGACAAAGAAACCCAATGCAGCAACAGCATACCCAATAACAATAGTACTACTGGTATTGTTTCCTCCTAAGAACAAGAAGTTGTATTCTACTGTAATACCGGCAAATAAGAAATATAAGCCGAGTGTGGCCAATCGTATCTTTTGTTGTGTGGTTTTGAGGTTCTTGATCTGCATCAATGTGAGTAAACCTACCAAGATAATACTGATGCTCAACAGTGCTAACAAATATAGAGTAACTTGATTGGTTGGAAATATCGCTATGCTGTTTTCTACATAATATCTATTGTTCATTCTTGAGTTCATATCAAAAGCTAGAGATATCAACGAAATCAAAAAGGTAGGCCAAAATAACCACATGAATGATATCCTCTTCTTGAGTCCAAGATACCAAATTATACGCATTTGCAGCATAATGCCGCAGTAGAACAATATATCGGCTATAGTAACAGTTGATTTCAAGATAATTTCGCTAGCTGTAATTGCAAATGGTATTGCATAAAAAAGACCTGATAGACCAAACAATATCCCTGACAATGAATAGTATAGAGTAAGTGGTGATTTAGTCTTGTTGTACCGATACAGACCCCTCAAACCAAAAAACAGAGCAACTGTGCCCATTACTGCTAGTGGCAACATATTGGAAGGAATACCAAACATCTACTTAGGCTCCTAGCGGGATACTTTATTGAGATACGATTGATAATACAGTATAGGAATAATACCAGCAGTAGCACTTATAGCCACATAGCTCGTAACAGCAGTAGCTCCTATGATGGGCAGGTCGATGGTAGGCAGGTTGCCAAGTATAGTCAGGGCCACAGATATCATGAGTCCTATCAATACGGGCGCAAAGAACGCCGACCATTTGTTGAGCCTATTCTTGGTGGTTCTCTCTATGGCCTTAGCAAATCTATAAAACCACCAGATGTTGATGATAGGGATGAAAAACCACAAGAAAAAAGGCACTTTTACATCCTTGGAGTTGATCGTGTTCATCTCAGTCTTGGTGATAAAAAACCAATATATCTGGTATAACCCAAGCGTAATGAAATTGAGCAAGATGATTACAATAAATGTACGGTGTTTGACTCGCATATTCTAGATTCCTTTTTACTATTCTAGCACACTCCGAGATTGCGCTTACGCAGGTATTGTTGATGATAATCTTCGGCGTGCCAAAATGTTTGAGCCGGTATTATCTGTGTGACTATTGGGTTCTTGTATTTGTGGCTTTGTGCCAGCTCCGAAATCTTGTTCTGTGCTAGTTTCTTCTGATCTTCGTCGTGATAGAATATCACGCTTCGGTAGTTATCACCTACGTCAAAGCCTTGCTTGTTGAGCAGGGTTGGGTCGTGATTATCAAAAAACACATCTAGCAACTTATTGTAGGTTGTTTTGCCTGGGTCAAACTCTATCTGTACTGTTTCTGCATGCCCCGTAGTGTGCGAGCAAACTTGTTCATAGGTCGGATTATCTGTATGACCGCCCTCATATCCTACGGTTGTCTTTACTACTCCGGGTGTAGTTCGAAATAATTCTTCGACACCCCAGAAACACCCACTGCCAAAGTCTGCTTTTTCTTTTTTGTTACTTTTCATTAAAATCTCCTTTTGGTAGTTCACACACATTGATATTTCGCTCTTGATTTTCAGACTTGAGTGTTCGCAATATAGCTATACCATGATCATCAGCAATATTTATATGGTCAAATGTTTCTTGGTCCACAAAATATACCTGCACAGCATACTTAAGCATCGCATCCAGTCCAGAGTCAAACACATTTTTAGTGATTGGCTTCACCGCTTCACGACTCGTCCATTCATCTTTTGCACCACCTCGAATTTCATTGACAAATGTATCGCTCGGGAGCTCATAGATGGCTCCTCCTTGGTCTTCTCTCTCAAATCTTGTTCTATCTGAAATTACTACAACACGGACATTATTAAAACCACTGATTTGTACCCAGCTATCATCGCTTTCTACTATAAAACAAGAAGCATAAGCTATGTCTGGAGTTGCAAAAACCACTGGACCCTCAAGTGGGTCACGTACATGTTCTGCTCGTGGCTCAAATATCTCAATCTTTCTATTTGGTGAGGCGTGATACAAGACGCTAGGTTTATTCATAATATCATTATACGACAAATAGTTTGGTACAATAAAAACATAAACAAGGACAAATATCATGAAGCTCAAAGCCGTAATACTCAACTGTACTCTCAAGAAATCTCCACGCAAATCCAATACTGAAGCACTGATAGACAAGGCAGTGGACGAATACAACAAGCTAGGTGTAGAAACCGAAGTCATTCGAGTCATAGACTACAATATTCCATTTGGCATCAACTCCGACGAGGGCGATGGTGACCAATGGCCGGAGATAAATGCCAAGATCAAGTCTGCCAATATACTTATCATTGGTAGCCCAATATGGTTTGGGGTGCGAGGTTCGGTCACTCAAATGGCACTGGAGCGACTCAGTGGAGGATATGACGAAGCTGATGAGACCAACGGACAGTATCCTTTGTACAACAAAGTTGGTGGTGTGATAGTGACTGGTAATGAAGATGGTGCGCACAACGTATCTGCCAATACTCTCTTCAATCTCACTCACCTTGGAGCCACTATTGCTCCCAACTCCGATAGCTATTGGGTAGGTGAGGCTGGCCCCGGACCTAGCTACATCGAGATGGGCCAAGACCATCTATACACCAACCGTACCGTGCTGTATCTAGTACACAATAGTGTGTACATGGCCAAGCTATTGGCAGACAACCCCATCCCTACCAATCTCAAAGAACTCGACGAACAAGCCAAGGATATCAGTAAAGACACCAAAAAACATATTAGAGAATAATACCCTACCGAGACAATTTGACCTTTGCAGCGTCTCTTCGACCATAAAAGAAAAGCAATAGCTCTCCGGCCGATCCAGTAACAGTAGTGGTTTTGCGATTATCTTCAAACTTGAGCTCTATTGATTCATTGGTATCTATATTTTCTAACGTGACATTGCCAAGGTCTTTTAGTAGAGATTTTCTCACCGCTACCAAGCCCTTGAGACTACCCCAAAGTATCACGTTGACTTGCTTAGTAGGCGCAGATCGACTCATGTGCAATTCGCCTCGTATAAGGTCTTCGTTGTGTATCCAAAACTCTGCTACATTTACGCTAGCTGGCATGTACCAGGGATAGTTTTGTAGTTTTTCAATTATATACTCGTGGCCGTGTGTAGCAACTTTGGCGAGTCGCTTGTCATGTAGTTGCTGCAAACTCGGCACTACCAATCCCACGCCGCCGATAACATTTCTCTCTCGAGTCACCAAATGAGCTGCTAGATCTTCCACGGTCCAGCCCCTGCACAGTGTATTAGCACTCCATTGTTCTGGCTTGAGTTTTTTGAGTAGATCAATAGTAAATTCTCGCTCTGATTTTACAAATTCTTTTTTAGTCATACTCGTTATTGTACATGTAGTGATAAAATAAACATATGAACAAAGATGATCTCAAGACCAGACTTGACCCACTCGCCTATGATGTCACACAGAATAAAGCTACCGAGACACCATTTACAGGTAAGTATGTACATGAGAAGTCTGATGGAAGTTATCATTGCATAGTTTGTGGTCAAAAACTGTTTGAAAGTGATGCAAAATTTGACAGCGGTACTGGTTGGCCTAGTTTTGACCAAGCTATACCAGGATCTATCAAGATGTTAGATGATGACTCTGGTGGCATGCACCGAACAGAAGTGACTTGCAGCAAATGTGGAGCCCACCTAGGTCACATGTTTGAAGACGGACCAAGTGAGACTACAGGTCAAAGGTTTTGTATCAACTCTTGTGCACTGGATCTAAAGAAAAAACAATGAAGATTGTCAGAGGTATACTCATTGTAAACTTAGTGGTTCAAACCACGCTCGGTAGCATTATGGTATTGGCTCCATTGCTCATGTCTAGACTCATCTACGTAGATCAACCAAGCATATTTGTGCAAGCTATCGGAAGCGTTGCGCTCAGTATTGGCCTATTGATATGGTTGTGTTTGCAAAAGACACGAGACAATCCCAATGTCGATCTTGTCTATACTACTCTGGTCGTACTCACTGTATTCAACCTCGGATTGAGTGTTTTCTTGGGACTTGGTGCCTATAGAGGTCTTATCAGCTGGCTTGGCGTCATCATTCACTTGCCTCTCATGCTACTCTGTATATATGCACTTTTAGTTATTGGCGTTATTGGCCAAGATAACACCAAAAGATCTAAAGCTTGAAACCAGCCTGCTTGATTTGCAGGCTCAATGGCTTGCTCTTGAGATATCGAAGAGTCAACAATCCTGCTTCGTCTGCGGCCGATAGATTTTCTGGAGTATCATCTATCATTAGTACCTGACTAGGTTTGAGCTCCAGGCTATTTACTACCATCTCGTATATACCAGGGTCTGTCTTGGGTAGACCTAGCTCAGCGGTTGTTTTTACAAATACGAAGTTCTCATCTATTTTTCTATCTCTTAGCCAGGCTTGTAGGTCCGAGCTAACGGCTGAGAGCACTCCGAAGTCGCACTTGTTGTTGCTTTTTACAAATTCTAGAATATCAGCATTGAGCTTGTCACTCGAAGCAAAATACAGTACGTTGTAAAAATCTAAGATTATAAACTTAACCACTCAAATATTCCTTATGTATTACATAATAGCTTTTTATCTCAAATATTCCAACAAATAGAAATGGCCAGGCTATTGGCCTGACCGCTCTGCTGGTAAATATTTACTCATGAGAAGACATTCGGAAACTCTTCGAGATCAACGACATTCGTATTGAAAGGAAATCTATCTAGATTAGTTTCTGGCATCATCGCACTAGGCATGATACCGACCCATAGGTCTGCTTCACCATCATATACCTGACGACACTCTCCATCCTCGTGACCTCTGTACTTGGGAAATGTGAGGTCTTCTGCGATACGAGATGCATTCCTCAAATCATTGCCTATCACATATACAGCCGCAGTATCGGGATGAGTAACGACGTTTTCCACAAAATGGGCAATGTCATCATCGATATCTGAGTCCTCTTCTTCCTTGCGCTTTGGAAAGATCTTGAATCCGCTTTGCTTGAGAGAATGGATTCTACCCCTACTCTCTCTAGCAGTTCTTCTGTTGAGAAAGACTACAAACTCTAGATTGAGTACTCCGGGATAGTTGTCGTGAGCATGTTGTTTCAGACACCTCTTGAGCTGATTCCAGTCGATTAGGTTATATAGATAGACAAATCGTCTTAGACCTGCCCAACTCCTTGAGATGTTCGGAAAATCGAACAAGAAGTAAATCTTTCGTTTCTGCACATCTTCACCCCTTTCATTGGCCTTTGAGGCTCAATGGATGAGTAGGTACTGTCTATTTTATATCATATATAGCTAAGTATTGCAAGTATATGTGCTATCTTACAGCTTTGTAGCCACCTTTTACGCCATTGGGGCTATACACAACCTGCCAGAGTTGGATATTTCGAGCTCTAAATCTACCGGCACACGCCAATAGATAAAATTCCCACATTCGCTTGAATCTCTCATCGTATTTTTTATGATCTAGCTTGGGATATGACTTTTGGAAATTAGCATTCCACGCCATGAGAGTTGGGTCGTAATTAGCTCCCATATTGTGCCAGTCTTCCATCACAAACTTGCCTTCAGCCGCAGTTGCTATTTGTTTGATAGAAGGCAACACGCCTCCTGGAAATATATACTTGTCTATCCAGGGATCGACAGTGGTCACACTCTTATTGCTTCCTATGGTGTGCAGTATAAACAGTCCATCGTCTTTGAGCAGACGTCTCATCTTGTCTATGAATGAATTGTAGTTCTTTGGACCCACATGCTCCATTACACCTATGGCAGCTATTCTGTCGTACTTGGTCTTGTCACTATAATCTTGATAAGTCGTAAGCATGGGTCTTACTTTGAGTCCCTTGGTGTGTTTTTTGATATAGTCTATCTGCTCATGAGATGGGGTCAAGCAGGTCACTTCACACCCGTATTTATTAGCCATGTGTATTGCTAGGCCTCCCCAGCCACAGCCCACATCTAGCACCTTCATACCCTTTTTGAGTCCAAGCTTCTCACAGATGAGCTCGTACTTGTCATATTGTGCCTTGTCTAGGTTCTTAGCTCCTCGCTCCCAGTATGCGCATGTATAGGCCATAGATTTACCGAGCATAGGTTCATAGAGGTCATTTCCTATGTCATAGTGACTTTGAGCATTTTTGTAAGCGTATTTACCTCTTTGACGATTCTTGAGTGTTGCGCCTACATAATGGAACATTAACTTGAGCTTCACAGATGATGCGATGTTTTGATCTACTTTGGTAGTGAATATGTTGGCAAAAAACTTGTCTAGTTTCTTGGCCTTCCACCAGCCATCCATATAGCTCTCACCGGCACCCATACTGCCCTCAGACATTACTCGGTCATAGGTTCTCTCATCTAGAATTTGTATGTCGTGGTCCCGATTGCCACCTATCTTTACATCGGCTGTCTTAAATAATTTCTTAATCAATTTCTTATTTTCTGATTCTGCCATTTCAACCTCTTTTTACTGTCTTAGTGTATAAATCCTTGAATGAACTCTTGGGATCGTACTTTTTCTTTAGCTTGTTGTACTCCTTTGAGTTGTAAAGTTTCCAAAATACATTTTTATCATAATATGCGCTAGAATACAAGGATTTCTTACCTCGCAACTCTGTTACTTTGGCCTCAAGGCTCTTGTTGTGCCAAGCTAGGTCCTTGGTCTTAGCTTCTACACTACTCCAAAAACCAAAGTTTATATATAGCTTGCTAGGGTCTAGTCCATACAAGCTCCATGTCTTGCCCTTATCTAGTTGTCTGACTGGGCACACCCATACCGGTCGGATGTTGATAGTCTTGAAATAATATTTGATAAATTCTTCGCAGTTTTGTACAGGTATCTCTACATCTTGTATCACAAACTCGATAGGCTTCTTGCCAAACAGTTTATCTATCTTTTGCTTGTAGCCGTGTCGCATCTCGAAGTTGAATATCTTCATGAATCTATCACTACGCAAACGGTCCTTGCCATATAGCCTGCGTAATATTGGATTTTGTGCACCCATATTGACAGAGCACCAGAACCAATCTGTATCCCACCGCCATATATAGTCTTCGATGGTTAGATAATCTTCTGTACGCTCCAATATAGATTTGTAATAGATATTTTTGTAAGTATAGTCTGATACATAAGGAGCTTCATCAACCATCTGACCAAGTACAATGTAATATTCTCCTCTTTGATACATCATGCCATCGACAAAATCTACCTGTTGATTTTGCCATTTCTTATCATCACATATCTTTTGCAAATCCTTGAGGTATGCTTTACTATCGGTATATTTGATATGAGTAAGTTTTACATATCGCTTCACTGGCATAAGCTGTATCTTGAGTTTTATAGCGTAGCCTAGGCTTCCATAGCTATTTGGGAATCCGTAGAACAAGTCTTTGTTGGCTCCAGTAGGCTTGGCCTCTATTATACGGCCGTCTCCCGTCAGTATCTCCATGCTTAGCAATGTCTCATGTGGGAATCCATAACGAAACGAACTCGACTCTATACCCACACCAGTCACAGCACCACCTAAGGTGATAGTCTTGAGTTGTGGCACTACAGCTGGCATCAGTCCATGCTTGAGTGTTTCTTGGACTATAATCTCATAGGTAGCCATACCCTCGACCTCGGCAGTTTGGTTCTTGGCATCTACAAATATCACATGCGTGAAATCCGTCACGTCTATACGCGACACATCACCCTGATCTCGTGGTCTAAAAAGATTGGTAGTCTTTTTGCGAAGCGCAATAGGCTGACCGGTTTTGACAGCCGAGTTTAACTCTTGTAACAAGCGCTTCTTTTTTTGATTATATTCTTGCTGGGTAATCATACACTTATTGTATCCCAATTATTATTGCCACCAAACCATAAGAGCTAGAGTTTCCAAAGCTTTTGAAAATTTCTTTTTTATCATCCTGAATGAATTTCAGGATCTTTCAGTAGCTTTTGAAATGTCTTTCCAGGGTGCGGGGTTTAGTCCGCACCCTGGGGTGACACGCTTGGTTCAGGCTGGGGCGCTTCTGAGTAGAACGAATCCATCCGTGATTTTTACTTCCATCGGATCCGTACCGTATGCCGCTGGCACTCCGAGCCTGAATGCAACTGCCTCCAGACCTTGAGCATCACATGCTGGTGGCCTTGGATTAGGCTCAGGCCCCAGAGTTGCTTCGTCCTCGAATGGCGCACGGTAGAACGTGGCAGTTGCCGAGAGTTCAGGCATTGACCAGTCAGAAAACCCAGTACACAACTGGCTATCTAGCTGGTAGCTCACCTGAACCATACACCCCTTATGACCAAAGGCGAAAGCCGTAGCTATCTCAGCCCTCTGTGTGCTGTGGTAGATGAACTCCATCCAACAGTCACGCTGAGTTGGACCCATGACGGTATCCGCAGAGGTGGTCAGAGGCACTTCTTGGTCTTCTGCGCCACGATGGAACCGACCAACAGGAACCATCTCCGATACAGGGGTGTCGTCGGGGACTTGCTCTGTTGACTCGGGGGTGTCCCACATCGAGATGGTAATACCTAGAATCACTAGCATCACCACCACGAATATAACATCCCGCGGCTTGGGTTCTCTTTGCTGCATCGTATCGATAGGCATATCCCTCCTAGGGGTTGTCGTTTTTGAACGGTTGTATGAAGCTCAATAGATAAAATAGTTTCTATGTACAGTGCTTCACACAAACAGCGTGTCTTTAAATGTAATATACAAGCTATGGAATATTTCCAAAGCTCATAATAGTTCTTTTTGTACTAAGAAGTATTACAAACTTTTGAAATGTCTTTCCAGGGTACGGGGTTTAGTCCGCACCCTGGGGCGACACGCTTGTTCAGCCAGACTCACCGAGCAGATCAGACCTGCTGACCTTCACAGTGAAGCAGTCTGGCATGGGCTGCCGACTGGGCCTACACGCCGTGAAGGCGATGTGGCGAATCGGGAACCCAGTCTCGGGTACGTAGGTGACGCGGGTATCTGGGAAAGAGTAGTTCTCGTAGTAGCCGAGCGTATCGACCGAGTACCCCACCCGACACCTGCGGCCGTGAGTTACTGCCGTCACGAACTGCACCGACTCCGTGGTTGCACGGTTGAAGGTGATGTCGATCTTGCAGTCGTTCTCACCCCCATAGGTGCCATTGAAATCCTCATGGAGAGGAATGATCACCTGGTTGGGAGTGCTGTTGTAGAACGCATCGCTTAGGATGTCGGCCACCTCGTCGCTGGTGGTGGGTTCATACTCGACTGGCTCGACGGTCGATGTGAGCAGACGTCCAACGAGCAAGAGGGTGAAGATGGCGATGGCGATATAGAACACCAACACCACTACTGACCCAGTCTTTTTCTGTTTCTGATCACCGAAGAACTCTTCGGCCTCATCTGCTTCTGTACCTTCGAATTCCATGATCCCCTCCTGGGGTATAGTTGGGATGATGCGGTCTTTGAAGCTGAATTAGAGAAGTGAGAATGTCAATTACTTGGTGAAATAAGCAATATTCTCACTTCTCTTGCGTGTCATTGGTTGTAAATTTGCATCAATCCCATGTGGCAATTGAATAGCGTTATTATACTCTCAATGCTTATGTTTGTCAAGTATTTTTTCTCGATATGGCTAGGTTTGTAAAACGCAGCTCTAAAATAGCCATTTTTGCGCTGTTAAGGTGTAAACACCTGTGAAACATAGTGGAATATTATGATAATTTCACGTAAACTAGCTCTTAGTCAATCTGTTTTCTTGGTTGCAAACCAAATCGCAAGTAATCTTGTGATTTGAGAGGAGTAATTGTGTAAATGTATGTAGTATAAAATTTTTGTTTTATACTTAATTACTGGCTCACAATTACGACGACGAAGAGGAGAGGTGACCGAGTGGTTGAAGGTGCTGCTCTCGAAAAGCAGTGTGCGTTCACGCGTACCGTGGGTTCGAATCCCACCCTCTCCGCCAAAATATGGCCGTGGCTTTGTCGCTGCCATATTTTGATTGAGTGTATGAGAACCATAGGTTCGGCGTATGAGACGCGCAGACCAAATATCAAGTTTACTTGTATACTTGACGAGCAACGAAGGAGAAGGGCGTTAGCCCGCTATCCCACCCTCTCCGCCAATTTGCTATAATCAATACTATGAAAACAATATTAGTAGACGCAATCAATGCCTTTGTAAATGAAGCAGGTGAAATAGATCAGCCGATGCTCGAGATACTTCAGAAATTTCCAAACAACAAAATCATCTTGACAGGTGCAAATGACGAACAATTCAAGCAATTTGGGCTCGATAAAATGCCATACGAGGTATTTACTCTCAAGCACGATCCCGAGAAGACAGATCCAGAATATTTCAAGAAAATGCTTTCTCACTTCAACCTCACCAAAAATGATGTAGTGTATTTCGAACACAACCCTGAGGCTACCAAGAGTGCTCAGTCCGTAGGAATACCTACTATGTTTT
>JAUPVL010000029.1 GCA_030917065.1 Patescibacteria group bacterium | reverse complement strand
TGCAAGATTGATAAATTTTTTCCTAGATGGCGACATAAGTATTATTATAGGGCAAAACCACGCTACATATCAAAATATTTTGATTATAACCTCAGAATAGCAGTCGAATTGAAATTTTAACGTTTAGAGAATTGAGGAGCTTTACGAGCTTTTTTGAGTCCTGGCTTCTTGCGCTCTTTCACTCTAGGGTCTCTAGTGAGATAACCCTCTCTTCTTAAGCTTACTCTAAAATCTTCGCTGATACCAAGCAGTGCCCTTGCTATACCTAGTCTAATTGCTTCAGCTTGCCCGTGTACTCCACCGCCTTCAACCCGTGCATTAACATCAAGGGTTTTGTCTTTGGCTAGTAGTACCAGTGGTGCATACAATATCTGTTCAAAACTATCGTTGCCAAAATATTGATTTGCTGGTTTCTCGTTGACTGTAATAACTCCCTTACCCTTTGTAAGCCTTACAGTTGCAATAGATTTTTTGCGTCTTCCTACTCCGGTGTAATACTGTTCTTTTTGTACCATTATTTATCCTCTAGTTTAATTACTTTGGGGTTCTGCGGTGCGTGTGGATGTTCGTTATTGCCATAAACCTTGAGATTTTGTAACATCTTGGCTTGAAGTTTATTTTTGGGCAACATACCCTCTACGGCATGTTCAATTACTTTGTTAGGGTTCTTCTCAAGTTGATCACGTAGGTTTATTTCTCTAATTCCACCTGGATATCCAGTGTGATGGTAATATATCTTGTCAGTTAGTTTCTGACCGGTTACTTTGATTTTTGCAGAATTTATAACAACTACAACATCTCCGTTTACAACATGCGGAGTATAGTTGGGCTTGTCTTTTCCACTGAGTAGCCTAGCGACTCTAGTTGCTAGCCTGCCAAGTACCTGGTCCGTGGCATCAATAATGTACCAATCTTGTTTTGCGTCTGCAGTTTTTAAGCTAAATGTTTTCATTTTTTAGATCCTGTAATCTTTGTTGTTACCACTTTGGCTTTTTTGCTCTTCTTGGTTGTTTTTTTGTCTGGAGTCTTGTCCTTACTGTCTTTATTCTTTTGATCATCTAGTTGGTCATTTGATTTGTAGTTTTCATCTAAAACCAATTCAATAATGGCCATTGGTGCTCCGTCGCCCAAACGATTTCCTGTTTTGATGATACGAGTATATCCGCCTGATCTAGATGAGAAGCCATTGACTAGATCAAAATTTAGTTTTTGCGCGGCGACTGGGTTGATGGTCTCTGCCAAAATAGCTCTATAAGAAGCGAGGGTTTGTTGCTTGGCTCTGGTCACTTGTCTTTCAAAGTATGGTGCTAATGCCTTTGCCTTGGAGTGGGTAGTCTCAATTCGCTCATAGAGTATAAGGCTATCCAATAAACCACGCAAAAGAGCCCGACGCGGTGCGGCGGCTCTGGATAGCTTGGTGCCAGAGTATGCGTGGCGATGCATGTTTACTCCTGTGTTTCCCTTCCAATATTGCTCACGCCTAGCTCATCTAGCTTATCCAATACTTCTTCGTATGCTTTTTGTCCGAATCCCTTGAGCTCTTTTAGTTCACCAGGTTTCAATTCCATGATTTCTTTGATGGTCTTTATGTCGTTATTGAGTAGTGCGTTTGTAGTTCGAGGGCTAAAGTTCACTTCTTCTACAGATACTTGGGCCATATCGGCTTCTTGTTTCTGTTCAGCAGTGATTATACCTTCAGTTCCTACGCTCACTACATCATGACCAGCCAATACTTGGAAGTGCCCTACTAGTATTTCAGCAGATTGTTTTACAGCATCAGAAGCACTGACTGTACCGTCTGTTTCGATATCTAAGATAAGTTTGTCGAAGTTTGTCATTTGTCCGACACGAGTATTCTCGACACTGTACCGAACTCTTTTTATTGGTGTGTATATAGCATCAATTGCTATCATCCCTACTGGCAATTGATCTCCTGAACGACTTTCGACTGCAACATAACCACGTCCTTTTTCTATTTGTAATTCCATCTCAATCTTGCTTTTTGCGCTGTCTAGATGAGCAATTATAAGCTCTGGATTGGCTATTTCAACACCAGAAACAGTTTTAATGTCTTTTGCTGTTACCTCGCCTTTACCTGTCTTTTTCAGACTGACAGTTACTTTTTCTTCGTCCATGAGTGAAAAACGGATTTGCTTGAGGTTGAGAATAATTTCTATCAGATCTTCATGGACTCCTTTGATAGTAGAAAATTCATGACTTGCGCCTTCGATTTTTACTCCTGTAATTGCACTTCCTGCCAAGCTAGAAAGCAATACTCGTCGCATTGAATTACCAAGTGTCATACCATATCCTGGGTAAAGTGGCTCTACTTCAAAGGTAGAACTATTGCCCTTGGTACTTACTTCTTTTATTTCTGGTAGATTGATGTCGAATAACACTTGATGACTCCTTTTATTAATTATTAACGTGAATAGTATTCTATGATAAGTTGCTCTTGAATCTCTTCTTGAATCTCTTCTCTTAGTGGCTGTCCGGTGACTTTTGCACTAAGTTTTTTGGGATCGTAACTCAACCAGCTAGACTCCACTGAACTATTTTCCTTATCTGACTGCAAAAGCTTGAAATATTCATTTTTTAGACTTTTGCTCTGTACAGATATAATGTCCTTGGGCTTGACCTGAATAGAAGGGATATCAACTTTTTTACCATTTAGGCTGATGTGTGCGTGACTCACCAGTTGCCTAGCTGATTGCCGGCTAGTTGCCAACCCTACTCTATATACTACGTTGTCGAGTCTTTGCTCCAATAAGCAAATCAAGTTTTCACCACTTACTCCAGGCATTTTTTCAGCCTTGTGGACATAGTTTCTAAATTGCTTCTCTAAGATTCCATACATACGTTTTACTTTTTGCTTCTCTCGAAGCTGTAATGAGTAATCACTTGGCTTAGATCTTCTGCTCTGCCCGTGTTGTCCGGGTGCATAGTTTCGTTTAGCCATGATTTTTATGGCCTTGGGGTGTAACTCAACTCCTTCGCGGCGTGATAGTTTTACTATTGGGGTAAGATTTCTAGCCATAGCCTAAGTCCTTCTTGCCTTTCTTGGTCGACATCCATTGTGTGGGATACCTGTGACGTCTTTGATGCTTGCAAGGCTTATGCCGGACGCCATAAGTGCGCGAACCGCAGCTTCTCTGCCTGAACCAATACCCTTTATTACTACATCTACCTTTGCTAGACCGTATTCTTTGGCATTTTCAATAGCTTTTTCAGCTGCTATTTGAGCGGCATATGGCGTTGATTTCCTACTACCCTTGAATCCAGCTGATCCAGAAGATTTCCAAGCTACAGTATTTCCTTTGTCATCAGTAATACTGACGATAGTATTATTGAAAGTAGCTTGCACGTGAACAGTACCTTTCGATAAGGATTTTTTCACTTTTTTTCTTCTGGTTTTCTTTACTTCTGCCATTTTATTCCAATCAATTTAATATTAGGTCTTAGCCGCTGCTTTCTTACGCCCTGATCCCACGGTTACTCGCTTACCTCTCTTGGTTCGAGCATTTGTCTTGGTACGTTGCCCTCTTACAGGCAACCCAGCGCTATGACGCAAGCCTCTGTATGCCTTGATGTCTTTAAGTCGCTTGATATTTGAGGTAACAGTTCTAGAGAGATCTGCTTCTACTTTGTAGTTTTTGTCGATGTATTCTCTAAGGCTGGCCAAATCATCTTCGGTCAGGTCTTTTACTCGTGTATTGGCATCTATCTTGAGTTGGCTTAGTATCTTTTTACTACTTGTAGTACCGATTCCATAGATGTAGGTTAGACCTACTTCCACTCTCTTTTCATTTGGTATATTTGTACCTGCAACACGAGCCATAGCTACTAACCTTGCCTCTGTTTATGTTTCGGATTATCACAAATTACCGCGACTCTCTTACGTCGACGTACTATCTTGCACTTGGCACACATTTTTTTTACTCCAGATCGTACTTTCATAATATCCTCTACTTATGGCGGTAAGTTATTCTTCCCTTATCTAAGTCATACGGTGTCATCTCAATAGTCACTTTGTCACCTGGCAAGATCTTGATGTAATGCATTCGCATCTTACCAGATATATGAGCAAGTATTTCATGTCCATTTTCTAGTTGCACTTTAAAGTTGGCATTTGGCAATGCTTCAGTTATAGTACCTTCTACTTCGATTACTTCCTTTGTTTGTGACATGAGATTTTGCGTATCAGGTTAGTATTATAGACCTTTCAGATAGGAATGTAAAGAGTTTTTTTGGGTTTTTACCATGTAAACTAATATTTTTCATAAGTAGCCATCAATGCCCTAGACTCTATCTGCTTGATAGTCTCTATTATTACAGCTACGATAATCAAAATACCGGTGCCACCAATACTCAGGAGTGAATTTTCTGTCTTAAAGATACTTTCTATTACAAATGGGAATACCGCCAAAAGTCCGAGAGCCAAAGCACCAAATAGTGTAAGTCTGGTAATGATCCTCTTGAGGTACTTGCTTGTCTCTACACCTGGTCTGATGCCTGTGATAAATCCTCCTTGTTTCTGAAGATTCTCAGCGATTTCATTGGGCTTGAAGACAACAGCCGTATAGAAGTATGTAAATGCAAACACCAATACAAAATAAGTAATTGTGTAAATCGGCTTATTGGGCTGGAATGCGGTGTTCATCCAATTGGCAATTGAAGCAACCCAAGCTGTCTTTGCATCTGAGAACAATTGGCCCAAGAATCCAGGTAGAGACAAGAAGGCTAGTGCAAATATAATAGGTATAACTCCGGCAGTGATCAGTCGGATGGGTAAGTGAGAGTCCACGCCTCCGTAGCGCGAATCTCCCGCTATTCTACGAGCATATGATATAGGTATATTACGCTGCCCTTCATTGAGCATGACTACAAAGAACACAACTACGATAATGACGGCTACAAAAAATGCAAATGTAAATATCTTTGCACCATCAGCCTGAGCCAGACTGACTTGTTGAATGATTTGCGTAGGTAAGTTTGAGACTATACCGGCTAGTATAAGGATGGATATACCATTACCTATACCTTTGTCTGTCACTATTTCTCCCAACCACATCAGGAGCATAGATCCTCCAGTTATAGATGCTATCATTAGCGCCCATTGAGCTATAGTTGGACTACCTATGAGATCTACTCCAGCAATCTGCTGAGAGAGTGTCCTGGCAAGCGTAATCATAGCAACAGACTGGATAAGGGCCAGGGGTAATGTTAGCAAGCGAGTGTAGTAGTTTATCTTTCTACGACCAGCTTCGCCACCCTCTTTTTGTAGGGCCTCCAGTTGAGGCACCACCTGACTCAAGAGCTGGATGATAATAGACGCATTGATGTATGGACCAAGACCCATCAGCAAAATTGAGAAATTACTAAGTGCTCCACCTGTAAACAAATTGGCAAAGCCAAGTAAGGGATTGCTCTGGAATAGTTGCAGTAAAAAATTCTGAAGTTTTCCAGTGTCAGGGACAGGCACAGGCACATGAGCTAGCAAACTATATATCGCTAAAATAGCCAATACTATGATTAGCCGCTTACGCAAATCTTTATTCTTATACATTTGTGAAAAAATTGCTGTATTCATAGCATGCCCTCCGTATCTATCTATTTTTGTTCAATAGCTTCTTGTTTTGGTTTACTAGCACTAGCGGTCTTAACACTAATTAGTGTAACATCTCCACCAGCTTTCTTTACCATATCAATAGCTTTTTTGGAGGCAGCATGTACTGAGATAGAACTTTTTATGCTGATCTTACCATCTGACAAAAGTTTCACTGGCTTGTTGGTCTTGACCAAACCTGCGCCCTCTAGCGTTTTGAGGTCTATTTTGGTCTTATTGAGCTTCTCAATATCGTCAAGATTTATCACCTGGTAAGTAGTGCGGTTGATAGCCTTAAAGCCTCTGAGTTTTGGCAATCTCCTACTGAGCTTCGTTTGACCACCTTCAAAACCTATTTTTACACCACCACCTGTACGTGAATTTTGACCCTTTGTGCCTCTACCGGCAGTTTTACCACTACCACTACCAATGCCTCTACCTAGACGCTTGTTTTTTTTGTACTTAGTTACTTTGAGCTCGTGTAGTTTCATGCTATTTACCTACCTTTTTTGTTACTTGAGGCTTCTCGTCTACCTGTAGAGATTGTAGAGCAGCAATCGTAGCGTAGGCATTGTTGATCTTATTTGATGATCCTAGTGACTTAGTCAAGATGTCTTTGACACCCGCTACTTCCAGTATCGATCTGACAGTTCCTCCCGCTATTACACCAGTTCCTGGTGCAGCTGGTTTCATAAATACAGTAGCGCCATCAGAACTAACTTGGACTTGATGTGGGATAGTATTTTTGTATAAAGGAAATGTTATTAAAGCCTTCTTGGCAGTCGCTACTGCCTTGACGATTGAGGTCGGTGCATCTCCGCCTTTACCTACGCCAACACCAACTTGTCCAGCACCATTACCAACTACCACTGTAGCTCTGAATCTGAATCGTCTACCACCCTTCACTACGCGAGTCACACGGTCCAATGCTATTATCTTTTCTTCAAATTCTTTTGTTGTTTCTTGGTATTCTTTCACGATATTAGTCCTTTAAAATTTTAATCCTGCTTTTCTTGCTGAGTCAGCAATACTTTTTACTCTACCGTGGTAGATCTTGTATCCTCTGTCAAAAACAATCTTGTCTATTTTTTTGGCCTTTGCTTCTATGGCAATTTTATTGCCGGCCCACTGTGCTTTTTTAGTCATCGAGTCTTTTGAGAGTTCTTTTTGACCTACAGTAGTTACGCCAACCAAAGTCTTTTGAGATTCGTCATCTATTAACTGGAGAATAATATTTTGGTTAGTGATGCGAACATTGAGTCTAGGTATACTTGAAGTACCTGAAATTTTCGCTCTTACTCGAGCTCTTACTAGTTTTCTATTATTCATTTTAGTCTTAGTATTCATCTTATATTACCTTATCCTGCTGTCTTAGCTGCTGTTTTACCAGCCTTACGTCTAACATATTCGCCCTGATATCTTATACCTTTGCCCTTATATGGTTCTGGCTTTTTGAATTCTCTTATTGAAGCTGCGACCGAACCTACTTTTTGCTTGTCTATGCCGCTCACTATGATATTGTTTTGTTCTACCTTGAGTTCTATGTCTTCAGGAGCAGTATACTCGATAGGATGCGAATAGCCAAGGCTTAATACAAGTTTTTTGCCCTGAAGAGACACTCTAAAACCTACTCCTTGGACCTCTAGTGTCTTAGAATAGCCATTAGTTACGCCTTCAACTGCATTTGCAATCAGAGTTCTTTGAAGGCCATAAAACTTACTTAGTTCCTTGCTCTCTATCTCTTGGGTGACTTCTAAGCGAGTTTCTTTTTGTTCTATATTAAAGCCTTTCATGGTATCGACTGTTAGTTCACCTTTTGGACCTGTAACTAATATAGATCCGGCCTCTATCTTGACAGTGACGCCTTCGGGTAATTCAATTGGTAATTTTCCTATTCTACTCATAATACTTCCTAATAAACCGTGCAAATTAATTCACCACCTACACCTTTTTTGCGAGCTTCAGAACCTGTCATAATCCCAGAAGGCGTAGAGATAATCACAATTCCTCTTCCTCCCAAGACCTTTGGTATTTCCGACTTTGGTGTATACATTCTTCGACCTGGCTTACTTACTCTGGTGATAGTTGTAATCTTTTTATTGGATCCTGCTAATTTCAATTCAAGCATCATAAAGGCACCGTTTTTGACTTCTTTTACATCGGTTATATAGCCGTTCGTCTTAAGTATCTGTGCAATCGATTGTTTGATTTTAGAGTATGGTACAACCACCATAGTCTTGTTTGCACTAAGGCCGTTTCTTATTCTTGTTAGCATATCTGCTATTGGGTCTGTAGTCATCATTTATCTATCTCCTACCAGCTCGATTTAGTTATGCCAGGTATTTTACCGTTGCTGGCTTGCTCACGAAAAGTTATCCTACTCAAACCAAAATCTCTAATAAAGGCTCGAGGACGACCAGTAATTTCGCATCTATTGTGTTGTCTTACGGGGTTAGAATTTCTTGGTAATTTTGCCAAACCTTCATAATCTCCGATTGCTTTAAGCTCTGCTCTTTTAGCAGCAAATTTATTTGCCAACTTTTGACGTTTCAACTCTCTTTGTACTGTAGCTTTTCTGGCCATATTACTCTCCTTTCTCCGTATTTTTTATTAATGGTAATCCTAGACTACGCAGGAATGCTTCGGATTGCTTGGCATCTTGGCAGTTAGTAACTAGGTTGATCTGCAGACCATGCGTAGCACTTGCATCTTCATAGCTTATCTCAGGAAAAACAGTTTGGTCATTGATACCTATACTGTAGTTACCTGTAGGATCAAAGCTTTTGAGAGATAGTCCTCTAAAGTCACGCATTCTAGGAATAACAACTGCTATCAAACGATCTAGAAAATTCCACATTCGTTCCCCTCGCAATGTTACCTTTACGCCGATGGGATTGGTTTCACGCAATTTATAAGTTGCTATACTCTTTTTGGCTTTTGTGATTACTGGCTTTTGGCCACTAATCTTTTCTAGTGAACTCACTACTATGTCTAGATGTTTACTATCCTGAACGGCTCTTCCTACACCGGCATTCAAGACTATCTTCTCCAGCTTGGGAGTTTGGTTGATATTATCTAGACCTAGCTCTTTTTTCAAAGCATCCCTTATTTCAGTGTTGTATTTTTGGTGTAGTCTATTCATTTCTTAGCCTCTGTTTTTTTCTTCGGAACGGTCTTTTTTACTTGCTTAGTATTCTTGAACTTCGATACTTTGAAGATTCTTTCTTTTTTGCCTTTTCCATTGAGTTTATATCCAATCCTAGCTACGCGCCCAGATTTGGGGTCTATGACCATTACTTTACTGGCAGCGATAGGTTTGGTAATCTTGACTATTCCTCCTTTTGGATCCTT
>JAUPVL010000028.1 GCA_030917065.1 Patescibacteria group bacterium | reverse complement strand
TAACTTATTGCAGATATCCCTCTAGTATGGTTGGTAGTGGCATTTCTGTTTTTATCAGCACTTGCTCACCTAGTCATTGCTACCGTATACAACAAGACTTACAATCAAAATCTGCAAAAAGGTATCAATAAGGCTAGGTGGATAGAGTACAGCTTATCTGCATCTGTCATGATGGTAGCTATAGCCATGCTGGTAGGCATATATGATATCGGCACATTGATCCCGATATTTGCCCTAATAGCAGTCATGAATCTATGCGGACTTATCATGGAAGTACACAATCAAACTACCGAGAAGACCAGCTGGGTTAGTTATTGGGTAGGATGTTTGGCTGGAATAGTACCATGGATCATCGTAGGTCTGTATTTCTGGGGAAGTGCCCAAAACGGCGCAGCACCACCTACATTTGTATACTTTATATTCTTCTCGATATTTATATTCTTCGATACCTTTGCCGTCAATATGGTGTTGCAATACAAAAAAGTTGGAAAATGGCAGGATTATCTATACGGCGAAAAAGCATATATTGTATTGAGTCTTGTGGCTAAGTCGGCGTTGGCATGGCAAGTATTTGCAGGAACTTTACGACCGGTCTAAAATATAATCATAAAAAAGGAGCACAAATGGCAGACAACAAAAATGACGACAAAGGCGGCGCAGCAGCACTATTTATACCAGCCGGAGTCATAGGTGGTATGGGAGTAGGGTTTTTGATCAACAACCTACCCGCAGGTATGTTTATAGGTCTAGGACTAGGATTCGCTGCTTTTGCTATCACGTCTCTTGTAGTAAAAAAATAAAAACATTCAAATACCGTCACAGTCGCCAGTACACTGGGTTATTAGTGTTGCAACATTAATAACAAAGGAGAGATATTTATGAAGCACAACAAAAAAGTTGCTCTTGTAGCGCTTTCATTGGCGACAGTAGTACTTATGAGCGGCGCAGCCGGGATAGCACAAGCAGATAAGCATGAAGGTCGAGACAACAATCAAGGTATGAGACAAATGAGACACGCCGGACAAAACAAAGGCGAACATCTCAATAAGCGTCTTAGCCAAGCAGTTGCCGACGGCAAGATAACCGAAGATCAAAAGAACGAGATCATCGAAAGAATGAAACAAAATCACGAACAGATCGAGCAAAATCGTCAGATAGAAGACAAATCTGAGCGTCATGATGCTATGAGAAGTTTACGTGATCAGATGAAACAATGGTTGCAAGACAAAGGTATAGATCCTACTGTAGTATTGCCTAGACCATTTTTTAACAGATAATCAATATCTATAGCCGCTATAAAAAGCCCTCGTCTTGTTGAGGGCTTTTTGCGTTATCTACCTCAAACTTGCAACACAAACATAATAGTTTTAACATATGAGTAAGTATAACTAATTTAAGGAGTTAAAATGCCAGAAGATAAATCATCAAAACCCGCTAATAAACAACCCGAGTCATCAACTAGTGCCCCTACTACCGCGCCCGTAGCGAAGCCAGCAGGTACCAAGACCAGTGGACTAGCTATAGCAGCACTGATACTGGCATTTATACCAGGACTTACTCTTATCGGTCTGATACTGGGTATAGTTGCATTGGTTTCTATCAAGAAAAGTGGTGAAAAAGGCAAGGGCCTAGCAATCGCAGCTATAATATTGTCTGTAGTATTTATGCTGATATCAGCAGGCGCTGTATGGGCCATATATTATTCTGCCAACAAGTCCCTGAAGGATGCAGGTATCAATGTAGATACCAAATCAAACACTGTGACCGTCAACAAAGATGGTGAGTCAGTATCTATAGGTGAAAATGCAAAGTTACCAGATGACTTCCCAAGTGACGTACCTATCTATGAGCCTTCTGATGTAGTTGCATCACTCAAAAACGGTGAGAATTCTTACAGCGCCACTTTGCTTAGCTCAGACAGTATCTCAAAAGTGACTGAATACTATACAGCCGAGCTCCCAAAGAACGGATGGCAAACTAGCGATGATACATCTTCTCTAACCTTAGAAAACAGCACAATATCGACCTACAAAAAAGACAATCGTACTCTAGGTGTAATAGTCGCTACCGATCCCAGCTCCAACAAGACTAGCATCACACTGAGTGTCACAGTAGAAGAGCCTCTATAAGTAGCTAAAATGCATCTCGACAAAGATCAGGCAGCTCAGGTATTTGGCCTCGACTTCAAGCAGATAGTCAGAATATTGTCTTCTGGCCTTCTGCTTTTGGCTATTATCAATATCAGAGTGATCATCCAATCCATTACTAGTGAGACTATACTGTCCAAGTCTGATGTGCAGGCGAGCTTTGCAGATCAGGTCAAGGGGTGGTTGTCGCTACCGTTTCTCAACTTTGCTACACTAGTAATATTTTGGATAGCCGTAGGCTTGGTGGCTTACTCGGTACTATATTGGCTGTATAGTATCTATTATGAAGCGCGCAACGAAGTTACAGTAGAGAAAGAATATATCAGTCCAAAGTCTGACAAGAAAGAATTGAAGAAATGGCCGTTAGTAGAGTTTGGACTCTTTGCAGCTCTCGTGGTGTTCTCAGTACTTACTGTGCTGTATTTGTTCCCAATCATCAATAACTGGTTTGTTGAGTTTATTATCTATATCAAGACCGATTGGGTATCAGGGTTACTCAATTTGTTACTAGCTACCATAGGTATATTTGTAATCATATATATCTACAAAGTATTGATTAGCTGGATGCTGATAATAGAATAGAGGTCTAAAACGAAAGGCCTCATAGAACCTCTCATGTTGAGAGGCCCTATGAGGCCAAGATGTTGGGCTACTTCTTGTAGTGCTTGACGATGCTGTTGAAGTCGCCGATGATCATCAGCCCGATGGTTCCGGGCTCCACGCTCTGCAGGTACGGGATCGAGTCCGGATCGGCCAGGATCTTGGCGAGCTGCTTGACGCTGAGCGGAGGATCGAAGCACTCTGAGTAGCCGTAGGGGATCAGCCCTGAGAGCTGTCGGCCGACCCTGGCCAGCGCCCTTGGCTTGTTCCGGTAAGCCTCACCACGGGCTACCCGTGTGATGGCGTGCAGAGCCCTGCTCAGGGGGTTGGAGTGGCAGATCACCACCTGATTGCTGCGTAGCTCACTGAGAAGTGAGTTCGTCAGCAGCACTGGAGGTGGCTTGGGTGGACCCTTCTTGTTGCCCATGTGCTCATTCCTTTCGTAGACGGCACGGGTGGCACTATTAAATCATAATAAATACCAATCCTCAAGCTTGAGAGCTATAAAATAAACCTCACTTTTTATCAGTGATTATTATAAATTCTAATCTGTAGTAGAGTAGTAGTATTTATGCTAGGATGTATGTCATGAAAACGTTTATTTCTTACCGACATACCGGAGAAGATCAAAAGAGTTTAGAAAAACTACTAATTCCGATTCGCGATACAATGCAAGAAGAGGGAGTTGAGGCGTATTGTACATTTTTTGATGAAGATGAATTTCAAGGTAAATCATTTGGCCCTAGAGAAATAATGAACCACGCCTTTTCTATAATTGATAAGTCAGATTTTTTGTTTGTAGTACAAACATCAGACAGTAAAAGTGAAGGTATGCTGATGGAGGTTGGGTACTGTATAGCAAACAATATACCAGTCGTGGTTGCTACCAAAGACACAGTAGGCTACACCTATATGCCAGATATGGCTACTGTAAGTTTTCGATGGAAAGATCCAGAGGACTTAGCTCAGAAGATAGCCAAGACTAACTTCTCCAATCTTAAATCAAGTTAGTATTTACGTATCAGACCGATAACCACACCCTGTATCTTGAGGGGAGTGTCAGCATCTACATAGATAGGCTCCATGCTTGAGTTGGCAGGTTGCAAGCGTATACGTCGAGCTTCCTTGTAGTATCGCTTGAGAGTGGCTTCGGAATTATTGATAAGAGCGACTACTATCTCACCATTGCTAGGTGTGTCTTTTTCTTGCACTACTACGTAATCACCACTATTGATGCCATCTTCGATCATACTATCACCTTTGACCTGCAGTACGTAGGAATTCTTACTACCTACCATAAATGCTGGTACTTCGAGAGTTTCTTTGTGTCCAGAGATAGTCTCTATAGGGCTACCAGCTGCGATAAGACCTAGAATAGGCAATCCTACCATTGGCTTCTTCATTTCTTCTTGTAACTCCTCTACGGGCATAAGAGA
>JAUPVL010000006.1 GCA_030917065.1 Patescibacteria group bacterium | reverse complement strand
TCGGTGGTATGACGCGTATGCCTCTAGTACAAAAGAAGGTAGAAGAATTCTTTGGCAAGAAGCCACTACAAGGAGTCAATCCAGATGAAGTAGTAGCTATCGGAGCTGCTATACAAGGTGGAGTACTAGGTGGAGATGTCAAAGATGTACTTCTATTGGACGTAACGCCATTGAGCTTGGGTATAGAAACTATGGGATCTGTCAGTACCAAGCTGATCGAGCGCAATACTACTATCCCTACTAGCAAATCACAAACATTCTCAACTGCTGCTGACAATCAAACTAGCGTAGAGATCAATGTATTGCAAGGTGAGCGCGAGATGGCTAGTGACAACAAATCACTCGGTAGATTTATACTAGATGGAATACCACCCGCTCCACGCGGAGTGCCGCAGATTGAAGTGAGCTTCAACATAGACGCCAACGGTATCGTCAATGTATCTGCCAAAGACAAAGCTACCGGTAAAGAGCAAAAGATTACTATTACAGGTGGTGGAGCACTCACGGATGAAGAGATCAAAAAGATGCAGCAAGACGCCGAGACTCATGCCGATGAAGACAAGAAGAAAAAAGAACAAGTAGAAGCTCGTAACGATGCAGACTCAGCAATATACACTGCCGAAAAGACTATCAAAGAAAATGCTGATAAGATCAAGGAAGAAGACAAAAAGACCATAGAAGATGCTATCAAGGCTGTCAAAGACAAACTGGAGTCTGAAAATACTGAAGAACTCAAAAAAGTTACTGAAGAACTCAGCACAGCCCTTTCAAAAGTCGGCGAACAGCTCTACAAACAAACCGAAGAAAACGTAGAAGGCAAAGAAGAGATCGAAAAAGAAGAAAAAGATGGCAAGACTGATGACAAAAATGACGAACCAGAAGAAGGCGAAGTCGTAGATAAGAAAGACAAAAAATAAACTAAGCTTTTAAGGGCAGTAAAAATGTACACTCTCAATAGAAGTTTAAAGCAGTTCTTAATTTTTGCTGCCAGACAAGGCTATGCCAACTCAGAAACTATAAAGAAACAAAATCAGGATGGATCAGAAACTATATCTTTGATAAAAGATAAATTTAGATTTGATGACAATTATTTTACAAGTGAAGATGGAAGACGATTTCATGGTAGAGAAATAGTATATTTAAATGAAAAACCATATTGGTTTATGGGATACTCTGGTTTCGTTGAGAATGATGCTAATCCGAGCGAAGTGTATCGATTTTTAAAAAAAGCTATGCTTAATCCAATGGATGAATTTCCGGTGCGGGGGCCAAAAGAATTACTAGAAGACAATTGGAGATATCAAATCACAGACATCACCGGTGATTTAAGTCAGTTTACTGCGGTCGAGCATATAAACCTAAATAGCAGACAGGTATATAATTGTTATTTTATTGGTGGGATAATAGATTAATGGATAAACGAGATTACTACGAAGTACTAGGGGTAGACAAGTCCGCATCGCAAGATGAGATCAAGCGTGCTTTTCGCAAGCAGGCAGTCAAGCTTCATCCCGATAAAGAGACTGGTGACGAAGCAAAATTCAAAGAGCTCAACGAAGCTTACGAAGTACTAAGTAACGAGCAAAAGAAGCAAGCTTATGACCAATTTGGTCACGCAGCCGGAGCTGAGCAAGCTGGTGGTGGTCAGAATCCATACGGGCAAGGCAATCCATTTGGCGATGGAGTGCAGTTTGATTTCTCTGGATTTGGTGGCGGAGGCGGTATGGGTGATCTATTTGAGATGTTCTTCCGTGGGGCTCAAAACCAAACTCGAGATGTAGAGATAGCACTCACTATAGACTTCATGGATGCCGCCAAAGGTACTACCAAAGAACTCAGCCTAAGAGTAGCTGATAGAAAATCTGGAGGTCGCAAGCAAGAAGATATCAAGGTCAAGATACCCGCCGGTATCGACGACGGTCAGTCTATCAAGCTTGAAGGTAAGGGTGAGGTGAATCCTCAAGGTCAAAGAGGTGATTTGTACGTGCATATAAGAGTGAGACCACACAAAACCCTGCGAAGAGAAGGCCCCAACATCATATCTGAGATCACTCTAGATATGGCAGACGCGGCTCTCGGCACAGAGGTAGATATAGAGACCCTAGATGGCGAGGTGACAGTAAAGATACCCGCTGGATCTGGACCTGGCAAAGTAGTCAAGATATCTGGAGAAGGCCTGCCTATCATCGGCGCCAACAGAAAGGGTGATCATCTCATAGTGATAAACGTAGAAGTACCCAAGAAGCTCAATGCCAAACAGCGCAAAGCACTTGAAGATTACAAAAAAGCCACCAAAAAACACTTCTGGTAATCCTTGTATAAAAATAGTGTTAATATATAACTATATAATTCGGAGGGTAAATGTCGGACAAAAATCCAGAAATAAGTAACGGTGAGAATCTACCTGCCAATGGAATAGAAGCACTGGATCTCAAATGGTACTCTAGATTTGAAGATTTGGCTTCTTTTGAAACAGAAGACGAACTTACCGGTGACAAAGAATACAGAGAAGCCCAAAAGAAAGCTTTCTTGGCTGGTGAAATTGATCATCCTGTCTTTGACCTACCCAAGCTCAACAGCGAAGATCTGTCGGCAAAAGAAGCAGGTCTTTTAGAACTCAAAAAAGATATTCTCGAGCAAGAGCAAAATGAGCTTGTAAAACAAGTTTATAGATGGCGCATAAACGAAAAAATCGCTTCACTCCGGCTTTTACAAGCTGCCAAAGATGGCGACGTGCGAAAGTTTGAGCGATACAACTATTTTGTTTATGGCAAACCATCGGAAGACATATTTGCATACACTGTTGATACTATTAGAGCAAAAGCACAGTCGTTGCTAGACAACCCTGAGGCTACACCAGAACAGCGAGCTGCAGCACGAGATATACTGGATTCATACAAAAAGCCGAATAGAGAGACTAACATTGAATTGCCTTCGGAGGATACTTTTGAGAGAGCTAGAGAAGCTACACTTAGTGAAGTATCAGATCTGATTGATATGCCTGAATACGAAGGCGAGATAGATGCCGAAGCAATCAAAAAAGCATTTGATACTGTTTTTGATAATATGGGTATTTCAAAAGCAAAGGGAGGTAATTGGGAGACAATCATAGACACATCTAGTTCTAAGGCTGTTTCGATAAGCCCCGAACAAAAAGCTAAGATACCAGAGACCAGAGTGATTGAATATAAAAACTTGATGGCCCTTATAGCTCATGAGATTGGCACACATGTAGCTAGAAGAGTGAATGGTAATCGAAGTAGGTTAATGCTACTGGGCATGGGACTAGACAGATATATTGGTGGTGAAGAAGGTGTTGCTACGATGCGCGAGCAAGTGATAAAAAACGCCGATCCAATAGATGAATTTGCTGGTATCAACTACCATCTCGGCATAAGCTTTGCCCAGGGGCTTGATGGCACTAAGAGGTCTTTCGCAGGGGTGCACGAGATGTTGACTAAGAGAAGATATCTAGAGAGACTTATTGACGGTCAAGAACCCACTAAGGCGCTCAGGCTCGCTAGGGTAAATGCCTATAACGATTGTGTAAGAATTTTTAGGGGTAGCGACTGTGAGACTCCGGGGGTGGTATTTAGTAAAGATCTTGCTTATCGCGAAGGCAATGTTGGAGTGTATATGCTAATCAATACTCAAGAAGGCCAGCAAGAAATGTTGAGATTTAGTGTTGGTAAATATGACCCAACGAACACAAGGCATATTTGGATTCTGAATCAACTTGGTATAACTGAAGATGATCTGGAATATCTGAAATCAAATGATTAAATATTGCTGAAAAAACCTCTTAGAGGTTATACTAGAACATAAGATGGATCAAATCCCCCAACTTACATTTAACCTAGTTTTTTTCATACTTATTGGCGGCTTGGCTGTAGTAGGATTGTTTTTTGGTGAAGGCCGGATAAGACTTGTGGCGCTTGGCGCATTTATGGCGTTGTTTATCATGAACCAGATATCAGACCCTTCTTTTAATTCTATATCAAAGCCAGTAGGTAGCCTGGTGGGGCAAAACAATGTCGGTAGTACAATAGGCGGAGTGGTGTTCTTGCTATTTATAGTTGGAGCCTTTTTGGGAAATCACAAGAAAGGATCCAATATAAGAGGCATGTTACTTGGGATAGTTACTGGGCTTTTTGTGATGGCATATGGTACTGCGTTGTTGCCCAGTCAGGTCAAAGACTCAATAGTAGGTAACTATAACTTAGCCGCAATCATCACTTCTATCAGGCCATATATACTTATCGCTACGATAGTACTTATATTGGTGTCTATATTTATGCCAGAGAAAAACAAGGACGACAAGAAATAACGCTTGGTTAAATCCATCTTATATGGTAGAGTTTTAATCTATGGAAAGAAGTTTGTTATTTAAATATCGTCGTCTCAAGATCAAATTCATTGCAATTTTTTTGGATCACTACGTAAGGCTTGCTACAAAGAAACACGACATCAAAATAGTGGCAGTGACTGGTACTATCGGTAAGACTTCTGCAAAGGTTGCTATATCACAGTTATTATCTAGCAAGCACCGTGTGCACATCGAAGATCAAAATCACAATTCTGACAGAGCGATAAGGCTCAATTTCTTTGGCGTAGAATTTCCTCATAATAGTAGGCAAATGATACGCTGGATACCCGTGATACTCGAGGTAAGAAAACTAGCCAAAAACTTTCCTTTTGATGTCGTGGTGATAGAAATGGCCGAGAGCAGACACGCATCTCTGAAGAAATTT
>JAUPVL010000027.1 GCA_030917065.1 Patescibacteria group bacterium | reverse complement strand
TAAAGAAGTTAGATTTTTAGACATACCTAAGTGCAGTTAATGTGCTGTCCATCTGAACATTATCCTCTTTTAAGCAACTAACATGGCAATAAAACCCAAATGTGATAAATGCAACAAAGAACTAACAGAGTTTGGAGCTATACTGTTTAGTCCTCCCAATGACAAAAGTGAAGTCAAAAAGTTTCATATTTGTGTGCAGTGTTATAGCGAACTAGTCCAGGATTTTAATTAAACATATGTAAATACTACAAAATAGATACGCTTGTAGTAATATGGCTTTGTTGGTATAAAGAACCTGTAACGTGTCATCGCGTACAAACGCATAAGGTACCTACAAAAGGAATGAGCAATGCAACACAGCAGTGGCCTAAGTAGTCCAAACAAACTGCGCGGTAGAGCACTCAAAGATCAAGTAGAAACAATTCTTAGAGAGATTGCTACGGAGATAGGTCCTATACCAGTATCTCCTAGTAAAATAACTTCTAGATTAGGTGCGTATACGTTACTTGATTGCACCTGTGGTCATCCTGATATATGTGAAGAAGAGTCTCACTGGAGAAATCTTGGCCAAAGAAGTTATTCGGCTCAAGATATAAGGTCGTCTTTGATAGCTCTTGAGAAAGAAGGCAAAGCCCAGAGGGTAGTTCCTGATGGAAGAAGCGGTAGGCCACACTACTGGCGCTATCTCAACAGTGATCCGATAGATATAGGGTCATTATTCTAGCTCAAGCTTATAGTTTGGGCTTTAGTTTACTTGATTTTGAATTTTAGCATCTTCAAAGCCAATAATTGTTTCAGCTGTTGATTTTCTAATACGTTGTAATGCTTGATGTGTGTTGTAGGCATTGTGAGGACTAAGTATAACATTGGGCATTTTTTCTAGTATCGCTAGCTCTGCTGACAACTTGAGTTCTTTTGCCGTGCTTTTTTTGAGTAGAGCCATTTCGTGATCTATATCTATCATCGACTCACCATCTAGCACATCAAGACCCGCACCCGCTAGCTTGCCATTTTCCAGTGCTTCTATCAGCGCGACATTATCCACTAAATCACCGCGCGCTGTATTGATGAGTAAAGCGCCATCCTTGAACTTTTCAAGAGTCGATTCATTTATAATTGCGTCATTGTTTTTACCGCCAGGTACGTGCAAAGTAACAATATCGGCTCGGGCAAACAGCTCGTCTAACTCTACATATTCAAACCCAAGCTTCTTAGCAACTTCTGGCTTAGCAAAAGGGTCGTATGCGATCACCTTCATCTCAAATCCATTGGCGATAGTTATCATTCTTTGGCCTATCCTGCCAGCACCTATTACCCCTAGTGTACTACCGGCTAAGTCAGTGCCAACTAGTTTGGTGTGGTCTATCTTGCCTTGTTGTACTTGCGAGATAGAGTCTTGAAGCTTGCGCGTAAGAGAGAGCAGAAGTGTAAAGGCGTACTCTGCCACGGTATGTTCGCCATAGTTCGGCACGTTACATACAACTATGTCTTTTTCTTTGGCAGCTTTTGTATCGACATTGTCATATCCTGTAGATCGACAAACTATGTATTTTAGATTGGTAAGTTTAGAAAACATGTCTGATGTTATCCTGGATGTTACAAAGACAGATATCACTTCAGCATCACTGGCCATACTCAACGAATCTTCGTTGAGAGGCTCAGTATGACAACTCACATCGCTAGAATTCGTTAATAATTGCTTGTACGTTTCTATCTCATTTTGCTCTAAGTCAAATAATACTACTTTCATCTTATCTCCTTTGATATTTCTAATAATCTATCATATTTGGCTACTCTCTCACCGCGCACTGGTGCTCCTATCTTGATGCCAAACGCACCAACCGCATAAGCCAAATCACTTATAAAAGTACTGGTAGTTTCGCCGCTACGATGACTAACTATCGTTTTAATATTGTTCTCACCAGCAGCCTTAATAGTTTGCATTGTCTCGGTCATAGTACCTATCTGATTGGGCTTGATGATAACTCCATCTATTAGTTTTTCTTGGGCGTATTGAGCTGTAAGTCTATAGTTGGTCACTGTTAGATCATCACCTATCACCAAAAACTTATGATCTGTATCTGAGAGCGCTTGCCACGCCTCTATATCATCTTCGGCAAAAGGATCTTCGATAGAGAGCATGCCATAGTCATTACTATATCGATTATACAAATCCATCAATTGCTTAGCATTTAGCTCATTTTTTTCGTACACATACTTATCGTCTTTATAAAATGAGCTTGCTGCTGAGTCTAGTGCAAACTCAAAATAATTGTCCATAGAATTATTGATAGATTTGTAAAGGTCCAACATCTGCTTTGCTGTGGCTCCAGTAGGAGCAAAACCGCCTTCATCACCGACTAATTCTGCACCGGATCCAAATATCTTAGATAGTTCGTCTTTGAGCTTGATTCTAAACTCAGATATTTTTTCTATTGATTCAGGCATGTTGTTGTTCTTAGGAACTATCATGAATTCTTGTATATCTAGTCCGGGTGCGTGCTTGCCCCCATTTACAAGATTTGCGTAGAGTCTTGGGAAATTTGGAGAGGTAGAATATGTGTCAGCAATATATCGCCATAGAGGCTGATCTTTGGTGTTAGCGCATAGTAGAGTATAAGACAGACTCAGTCCTACTATCGTATTGGCTCCTAGGCTGGACTTATCCTCGGTGCCATCAAGACTTATAAGTAAATCATCAAATTTTTCCTGTTCATACAATTCTTGACCGACTAGCTTTGATCTGATACTTTCTAATTTTTCTATGGCTTTTTGTACGCCTTTGCCATTGTATCTGTCTGTGCCATCCCGTAGCTCATGAGCCTCTTTCTTGCCAGTACTAGCACCTGCCGGCACACCAAATACAGATGTCATATCATCGCTATACATAGCAACTTCTATGGTTGGTTCGCCGCGAGAGTCTAGTATTTCGGTGGCTTTGACATCCGTAATCTTCATTCTTTACCACCTAGTCCTAGCATAAAATCCGAAACATTGGCAGTGACTCTGTCTATGTACAGGTGGTCATTGAGTTGGTGCAATACGTTATACCCATTATTCTTATCGACCGCATCTATTGGGTCAAGCTTGTGTTGTTTGAGTTCCTTGGTACTTATCTCGCTGTCGGCAATAGCCCCTGCGACTTCGATATTATCCTTGCCATCACTCGCGGCTGATATTATCACACTATTTTTTGGTAAGTCTGGAATTGCAGATAGTACTACGTCTTGATTGCGCCCACCCTTACCAGGGTGTTTTACTATCACTTGTGTCTCACCACATGCCAAAAGTGCCTCACCTGGTCTGATAGATTTGGCTAGAT
>JAUPVL010000026.1 GCA_030917065.1 Patescibacteria group bacterium | reverse complement strand
CCCAAGTACTTTTCGGCATCTGCCTTGAGCTTGGACAGTATCATTGCTGAGATTTCTTCAGGAGTGTAGTCTTTGCCACCCATCTGTACTTTTACATGGTTGCCACTATTTACTATCTTGTATGGCATAAGATCGATGTCGCGCTTTACTTCTGGGTCATCAAATTTGCGACCTATCAAGCGTTTGACCGAAAATATTGTATTGTCAGGGTTGATCACAGCTTGGCGCTTGGCTGTTTGACCTACGAGTCGCTCGTCGTTTTTGTTGACTGCCACGATACTAGGTGTAGTTCGGGCACCTTCTATGTTGGTTATTACTGCAGGATCACCACCTTCCATCACAGCCATTGCTGAGTTGGTGGTTCCTAGGTCTATTCCTATAATCTTACTCATTTTTTTCTCCTTTGTTATTATCGTCTTTTGATGATTGCTTCTTGCTGCTTCCGCTACTTACTCTGACTGTCGCCGGTCGTATGACGTTTTCACCCATCTTATATCCGGGAGTCAGTACTTCTACAATAGTTTCTGGCGGCTTGTCACTCTCTATATGCTCCAGTGCCTCATGCTGACTATGGTCAAATTTTTCTCCTAACGGCTTGTATGTAGAGATGCCCATGTTTTCTAGGATATCCAGTAATTGTTGCCCTACGTACTGCATACCTTTGGCCCAAGAGTTGTCCTCCAATTCTTGTGGTAGGTGCATAGCGGCACGGTCGAAGTTATCGAGTGCTGGCATCAATTCGCTAAGCACTGCAGCCTTTGCGGTGTTGAGTATCTCAGATCTCTCGCTAGCTTCGCGTTTTTTGTAGTTTTCAAACTCCGCCTGCAATCGCTGCAAGTGAGCAGTTAGCTCACCAATCTGCTGCTGATAGTCAACTGATGATTTTTTGCTCTTAGATACTGGTTTTTTGAGAGGTTTTTTCATATTTTACTCCTGAAATACTTGCTCTAGGGCTTCTGTAGTTCCTTCTACAAGATTTATTACTTTGTCATAGCTCTGTCGGGTCGGACCAACTATACCTATATAGCTATAGTCTGAATACGGACTAGTAAAACGATTGACCATCATAGTAAGTCCGCTACTACGTACGACAGGGTTTTCTGCACCGATATATACCTGCAAGGTATCTATCTTGGCACTTGTCAGCCATTGCTGTATAGCATCCAGAAAACGCGCTGCTTGTAGTGCATTGACCTGATCGATAAACTCCGGCTGAGAGAATAGTTGCCCCATCCCATGGAAGTATACCGAGTCACTCAAGGTGGCAAAGGCCATGTTGCCAGTGAGATCACTAAGGGTCTCTGCAGCAATCTTGATGGCACCATCTGTGCGGTCCTTGAGACTATCGACTCTTTTTGCGATACTCTGCACACTCTTGTTGGACTTAGCAGGGTTGTATGCTGCCAAGTTGTTTACAAAATAGCGATAGCCTTTGTCAGTAGGTACTCTGCCACTAGATACATGTGGCTGAAAAATATAGTCATTTTCTTCTAATACAGCCATTTCTGATCGAATAGTAGCTGAGCTTAGCTCAAAGATATTGGCGAGTTCGCGCGAACTCACCGGCTCTGCAGAATCTGCATAGAGCTGGATGATACTAGCTAGGATTTCTTTTTGACGTTTAGTCATAATATATATGGTATTACCATTTATTTTGGCAGTCAACACCGTATAGTGCCAACTTAGTTATAATTATATATAAATTAGCACTCTAGTGTCAAGAGTGCTAATTGGGTTTTATTTAAAGTCTAAGTTAATCCGTTAATTTGAATGTGTTAACCATTTGTTCAAATGCTGTAAATGACTCTTGATCGCTAGAATTGCCAACATACTCAATTGCATAATATATGTTATTTTTATTGAATTTATAAGTCACTAGTTTTCTGGATGGATCTCCGCCTTCATACACAGACTTTTCCATTTGTATGCCATTAATAACTACCGTGGTTCTGCTTGTTAGAGGTCCTGGAGTGCCGTGTCCAAAGTCGCTGTAACCTATAGAGGCATTAACAGTTCCTTCTCCTTTTAATGGTGAGTTTTTATCGACATATAGATTTAAAATCCCTGATTGTATTTCTTCGTAATCCCATCCATTAGGTACCTCGAGTTGATAACTATATTTAATGTTTTTATAGATAGTGGGTGATGCAGTTTCTTCAGTTGTCTTGTTTTCTACTACTTGGCTCTTCTGCAACTCAGCAACTTTTGCATTTAGTGCATCAATCTGGGCTTGTTGGGCTTTCTTTTGATCCGCAATCTTTTTGTTCATGTAGTAATATGTACCGCCAGCTGCTGCTACAATCACTACAATAGCAATGACTACAAATAGTATTGTTTTGCCAGTACTGGATTTCTTGGGTTCAGCAAAATCTTCTTGGTGCGAAGTATTTGGCTCTGGTTTTTGTTCTGGCATGTTTAGTTAATTAAACTTATTGATACAATCATAACAACTTTTTGATTGTTTAACAACAAAATAATCTAAAGCACGCAGATATTATTCAATAGTGGATTTTTCTAGCTGTTCTTCTTGTTGGATTTGCGGGTCACTAGATGGTTCATCTGGTAATACCTCTTCTTGAGTTTCAATCTCTAGTCCTTCACTAGGTGCTTCTACCGGTAGTGGCTTGAAAAATGCCAATCGTATCAGCAAAGCCACACCTATACTCAATACCACAACCCCTACTATCAGTAGTGACTTAGCTAGCAATCTTGATTTGTCGGTCTTGCTCATTAACTATAAGATAACACTAATCTTTCTTGAGTAAAACCATAAAAGCTTCGGCAGGTATTTCTACTTTACCTATCTTCTTGAGTCGCTTCTTACCCTTTTTTTGCTTGTCTAGTAATTTATTTTTACGACTCACGTCGCCACCATACAGCTTGGCTGTGACATTTTTGCCCAGAGCCTTGATGTCTTCTCTTG
>JAUPVL010000025.1 GCA_030917065.1 Patescibacteria group bacterium | reverse complement strand
CCCCGGCTGTGATACCGGCTGGTCCAGCGCCGATTATTATTAGGTCATACATCTTTATTTCTGACATAAGCACTATTATAGCACTTTGGCAGAATATTTTTTTGGAGCTTTTTTGAGCCAGATCTTGATTTCATCTTCATCTAGCAGACCGGCCTGTGCCCCGACTTGGCCTACTACGCTCATTGAATTTACCCCTGCCCATGCTAGCGCATCTTGCATACTTTTACCCTGCATCATGGCATAAGTAAATGTACTTGTATAACTATCACCTGCCCCAGTACGATCAAGCGGGGGCTTAGGATCTGGGTACGGAGGCATAAACACTACCTGTTTGCCGTCTGATGCAAATGCACCTTTCGGACCGTCAGTCAAAAGAACTATTTTTGGACCTAAGGCATGCATTTTGTTGATCAATGTTTTTTCATTATCTGATTGTGTTTCCAAAATTTGCTGGAATTCTTCTTTGTTGGCAGCAATGATGTCGGACTTAGCGTATAGGCCTTTGAGTTTTTTTAGACCTTCTCGTATCTGAAATGTGCCAGGCTGGAAAGCGAGTTTGACGCTAGGATTGTCTTTAAGATATTTGTCGAGATGATCATGAATAGGACCACCACTATCTCCTATTGAGCTCAAGTATATCCATTCGGGAGTTTGATATTTTCTGATTTCTGGCCACTTATAGTCATATCTCTCATGTTTGATCAGAATAGTTCTGTCTGACTTGTACCAAAGCACATAGTGATAATTGCTTTTTTTGCCCATGTTGGTGTGTACAAACTCAGTGGATACGTTGTTGCTGTGCAAATCCTTCAATATATCTCGACCTACCTTGTCATCACCAATATTACTCATAAATGCTGAGTGCATACCAAGTCTAGAAAATGCTACGGCTGCATTTGCAGCATTACCGACGCCATTGACGATAATCGCATCTTTAAATGGTATTTTTGTACCATATGTCATACACAACAGTGGATGTTTCTTGTTATCGTGATCTATTTCTGCCTCTGACGGTAAGAGTTCGATAAATGCATCTGTTACCACGTCCCCTATGCTAAGTACTTGTATGTTGTTACTCATAATTCTCCTTCTATGTTATCGTGAATGTTTATCTCAATAGGCTCTAGCAGTGGTTGTTTTAAGATTGCCGATCTTGCCCCTGATATTGTTTTTACTGAGCATGCTTGGGCTTGAGCATGCGTTATAGCCTGCTCGATACTCAAGGTAGCCGCATACCTCTCGGCATATGCAGCTGCAAAAACTGACTCTGCTCCACTATACTCCATAGGCTTTATTTTGAAGTTTGATTCAACACTATAAACTGTTTGGTTGAAGGCCACAGCACTGCCATCATCGCCACCATATATCACAACGTGCTTTATCTTGGAGAGATGAAGTTTTTGCGCTGCCTCGATATGTGAATAAAATCCTCCTAGCAATACGCTAGCTTCATCTGCATTGATGATGAGTAGATTACACGCTCGAATTGTTTTGAGAGTTGATTTGACTGGAGTGTTGTGAATTGATCGTGGATTGATAGAGATAGGTATATTATGCGAACGCGCAAACTTTACTATCTTAGATAGTATGGCCTTTTCGTTAGGCAAGTCGGCTATATGTAGCCAATCCAAATCACTCGCCAAACTGCCAATATCTTTTTTGCTCAACAAATTGAAGCTTCCTTCAAAACACATTGTAGTCTGGTCTTGGGAGTTAGAGCTAAGATGAATAGTTGTATCGGTATGTGACTTGATTGCTTCAATATTGCCAACTAGCTGAAAATTTTCTTCTTCTGCAACTGATCTTATTTCGCTCCCGAATAGATCATTTGCTATAACAGTCAATAGTTGCACATCATGATCTTGTCTAGCAAAAACTATCGAGGATAACAATCCACCTCCCCCGGGCTCATTTATTGCATCGTCAAGCCAGAGCTTAGATCCATGCTCCAAGATGACATTTGCTTGTCGGTCTTCTTTTTGAGGTCGAAAATACTTTGAAACAGCAAATACATCTATGCTACTACTTCCTACTACGCCTATATTCATCTTTGCTTCACCTTCTTTACAAGTTCTCTGGCATATTTAACGATTGACTTCTCATCTATAGCATACTCCTCCCACAACTGGACTACTTCTCCGGATTGACCAAATCTATCCTGAACCCCAAGACGCACGACAGGTACGGGGAATCTAGAAGATACTAGCTCAGATATAGCACCTCCCAACCCGCCTATAGACTGGGCTTCTTCTACGGTGATTACTCTTCTAGTTTTTTTGACACTTGCGGTAATGGTCTCGGTATCGAGAGGCTTGATGGTAGAGCAATTGATAACCTCTGCTGAAACTGAATAGTGCTTCAAGACCAAGGCTGCCTTCAGAGCCTCATACACCATCGGTCCACAAGCAATAATAGAAATGTCGTCACCCGAACAAAGCACCTGTGCCTTGCCAATACTAAACGGAGAATCTGCAGTTGTAACAACCGCCGTACCCTCTCTAGCAAGACGAATGTAAGCTGGAGATTTTTTGTTGGCCAATGCCATGGTTGCTTTGTGGGCCTCATATGAGTCGGCTGGAACTATAACAGTCATATTGGGCAGTACCCTCATAAGCGCAATATCTTCAAGCATCTGGTGTGTGGCGCCGTCTGGACCTACCGACAATCCCGCATGTGATCCTACTATCTTAACATTGCGTTCATTGAGGCAAATGGTAGTGCGGATCTGCTCCCAATTGCGTCCTGGTGAAAACCCAGCATAACTTGTAGCAAAAGGTATTTTGCCAACTGCAGAAAGACCACTCGCCACAGTTACTAGATTCTGCTCTGCAACTCCCATCTCTATAAATCTATCTGGATATGCCTCCTTGAATGGCAACATATGTGTAGATTCGGTCAAGTCAGCGCACAGAGCTACAACCTTGCTGTTTTTCTTGCCAGCCTCTAGCAGACCACGTCCAAAGCCAACTCGAATAGGTTCTACATCGATATTTTGCTTGAAAAGTTTGTTACTCAATTTGTTACTTTTGGTGATGTTCATTTTTCGTGCTCGCTTTTTATCTTGCCTTGAAGAGTCCTAAGTTCATGAATTGCCACACGGAGTTGATCTCGTGGAGGTGGATCACCAGCAATATTTGTCTTGCCTGGAGGTGTGCCGTGCCAACGATAGTCAAACTCCATAAAATCCACTCCCTTGCCAGCAATAGTATGGGCAATAATTACTGTGGGCTTTTCAAATATAGCCTTGGCTTGATTGTATGCACCAGATATTTGCTCAAAATCATGGCCATCTATCTCTATGACATGCCAATTGAATGCTTGGTACTTCATCGATAGCGGTTCTAGTGGCATAACATCTTCAGTATATCCATCTATCTGTATGTTATTCCTATCTACTATCACCATAAGATTGCGCAATCGATATTTACCCGCAAACATTATAGCCTCCCAAGTATTACCTTCTTGGTGTTCACCATCAGATGTGACACACACGACGTGCTGAAGCTTTTCGCCGTCCATTTGCATACCATAGGCCATTCCGGCTGCCTGACTTATGCCAGACCCCAATGGACCGCTGGTAGTCTCTATACCAGGCAATCTAACTCTTTCAGGGTGTCCTTGCAATCGCGTCCCAAACTTACGTAGAGTCTTCAGTTCGGCATGAGGAAAATATCCAGCATGTGCCATCGTCACATACAAAACTGGGTTGATATGGCCATTACTCAAAACAAGTCTATCTCTTTTGGGCCAGTCAGGTCGATTAGGTTTGTAGTTCAGCAAACCGTCAAAATACAGCGCTGTAAATATATCTGCCATACCCAATGGACCAGCAGTATGTCCACTACCAGCATGTGTTAGCATCTTCAATATATCTTGCCTTATAACATCAGCCTTGAGTTCTAAGTCTTTGATGGTCACAGTATTTTCTCCAAAAGAGCTGAGTATGCGCTGAGTGGATCTAGTTCTTGATGATTGAAAATAAATGAGTTTACATTGATCACATCAAAATCAGCCTTTACTATAGCTGATATAGTATTAATATTGACGCCCCCATCAATACCTACTTCTATGCCGTGTTTTAATTTTCGTATTTCTTCAGGTAGCTTTAGTACCTGCCTATTGAGCTTTTGCCCAGCAAACCCAGCCTCATAGCCCATGACTTGTACATGACTAATAATATCTATATACGGTTTTATGTCCTCTACTGAAGAACTTGGATTCAACGAAAGACCTGAACGAAATCCGTTTTTTACCACAAACTCTAGGGATTTCCTTATATCCCCAGGAGATTCCAGCTGAACAATTACTATATGCGGATTGAGTTTCACGCACTGCTGAGCGTACCAAACAGGGTCTTCTACCATTAGATGCATGTCCATCTTGTTATCTATCTGCTTTTGAATATCACGAGGTTGAACGGTCATGTTTTCTACATATTTGCCATCGATGATGTCAATATGAAACCTATCAGTGAGTCTTCTGGCTTGAGCTAGAGTCTGTCTGTACTGCTCTGTATCTTTGGCGAGTATTGCCGGCACTAGTTTCATTGTTCTTCTTCTATATCTTTAATTTCTTCAATTCTTCTCTTGTGCCTATCTAGCCCAGAAAACTCAGTCTTTAAAAAGACTTGGGTTATTTCGCGCATCTCATCAATAGACAACTCTGCTGAGGGTAATGCCAAGACATTACTATCGTTGTCTTGTCGAGTTTCAAAAGCAATATGCTTGTTCCAGACTAGTGCAGCTCTAATCCCATCTATTTTGTTCGCCGCTATCGACATGCCTTCTGCACTATGACAAACCAAGGCTCCAAAGCTTCCTGGATCTTGAGCGACTGCATTGCCAACCCTCTGGGCATATACTGGATAGTCATCTTCAGGATTTAACTCACTAGGCCCTAAGTCAATAACATTATAGTTTTTACTAAGTAAATCGACTAGTTCATTTTTCTTAATAAATCCCGCATGATCAGAAGCGACATAAATATTCATTGGTTAGGCCTTTTTTCTCAAATTTTCGCCAACTAATTGGACCATTTCTACGAGTCTATTACTATATCCCCACTCATTGTCATACCATGCAACCACCTTGCATAGATTGCCGTCGACTACGTTTGTAAGCTTGAGATCTACTATGCAACTGTGAGGATCGCCAATAAAATCAGAGCTTACAAGCTCTTCATCGGTATAACTAATAATACCTTTGTGTGTAGAGTGTGATGCTTTTTGCAATACACTATTTATCTCTTCAATAGTGGTGTTCTTTTTGGCAACAAATGTTATGTCGCTCAAAGATACTACGGGTGTAGGTACCCTTATACTCAATCCATCGAATTTATCTTTGAGCTCTGGTATGGTCAGCGCTGCAGCTGTAGCTGCACCGGTCGTTGTCGGCACTATATTTTCTGCAGCTGCGCGAGCTTCGCGTAGATCTTTGCCTGGTCCGTCCTGAAGTTGTTGAGATTGTGTATAACTATGCACTGTAGTCATTAGAGATTTTTCTATCCCAATAGACTCTGAAAGTATCGCCATGATTGGTGCTATACAGTTGGTAGTGCAAGATGCGTTTGAAATAATCTGATTGGTATTGGATAATCTCGAGTCATTAGCACCAATCACAAAGGTATCTTTGTTTTCACCTTTTTCAGGTGCAGATAGGACCACGGATTTACTCCCTGCCTTGATGTGTTTTTGTAAATCTTCATGTGTTGTAAATCTTCCAGTAGATTCAATCACTACATCTATTTTATTTTCTTTCCAGGGTAGCTTTTCCACTTCTGGAATAGCGGTAACCAGTATCCTTTTACCATCTACGTAGAGATATTTGTCATCACTCTTTACAGCTTTGTTGTATTGGCCATAGTTACTATCATGACGCAGTAAATGTGCCAATGTAGTATTGTCCGTAAGGTCGTTGATAACAACAATCTGGATGTTTTTCTTGGTGGATGCGATTTTGAACGCATTTCTGCCAATACGACCAAACCCATTGATGGCAACACGAATCATAAAATAAGAGTCTCCTTTAAGAACTTATGCTTACTATTGTACAGTTTGTGAGCTCTTCTCTCAAGTGTAGATTCTATTTTTTCAGCTTAGAATGAGGCTTGCATACATTGTTACTACAGTCTTCACCCTTTGCCAGAGCCACTATGTCTTCTTCGTTGTGAGATCCGCACAGTGCCTGTTTGGTCTTAGTATTTACAAAGCTGGGAACAGCGGCAAACCCGCCGCATGCTTTAGATATAATATCTTCATATTTATGCATTTCAGCCTGATTTTTGTCATTATTCCACACTTCCAATTTCTCTATCTTAACTCCTGAGGTTTCTTCGGCATTCTTCACTATTGGTCTCATGCCGATACAGTGCGGACAGGTCTCTCCATAAAATTCTATAACTGACATTTCCCTCCTCGTTATTTATTATTGAGCTGGTGGCTGTGCTAGCGCCTGATCGATGGCCTGAATCAACGCTTCTTCATTCTTGGTGTCTATGAGTACACCGTTCACCAAGAAGGATGGCGTACCGGGTAGATTGAGTTTTTCTCCTAGGGTAGTGTCTTTTTCTACAAGATCTTTGATCTTGCCAGAACCTTTGTCTTTCTTCCATTGGTCAATGTTCAAACCTACTCTATTTGCGTATTCCTCAAACTTGCCATCAGCATTGGCTTCGTTTTCCCACTCCGGCTGGTTCTCATACACTAAATTATGCATTTCCCAGAATTTACCTTGCAAGCCTGCTGCTTCTACTGCATAAGCCGCTGACTCTGCATTCTTGTGTATAGGAAGCGGAAAGTTCTTAAATACAAATAATATCTTACCGTCGTATTTTGGCAGTACAGTATCTTTTAGAAATATATGCCATTGTGCACAGGCTGGGCATTGATAATCACCGAATTCAGTAACCACTACTTGGCTGTTCGGGTCTCCAATAGATGCTCCGGTCTTAAGGGCGTCCTTGTCTTCTTGAGTAATCTCTGTACTACTTCCTGTTTGACTGCCATCTGGAGCCATCAATGCTCGTACGATAAATACGACCACGAAGAGTATTGCAAGGCCTATCAAGATAGTTGGGATATATTTCTTCATATCTGTAATCTTACTAAACTAATTAGTATTTGAAAAGCTATTTGAGCTTAGCTTTTATCTCTACAAAAGTCTCAACTTTTCTAGTCTTGGGGTCAAATTTCTTGAATTCAAGCTTGTCAGTAGTGTTTTTGGGGTTCTTACGAGTATAGTAACGGCTACCGGTTGCTTTGTTTCGTAATACTACGATTTGTTCTAAAGTTTTTTTCGACATAACGTTTGTAAGTATAGCCTAAACTCTTCTATATATCAAGAGTAATCGAGATTGGGCAGTG
>JAUPVL010000024.1 GCA_030917065.1 Patescibacteria group bacterium | reverse complement strand
TCTTTATCCATATAGAATTCCTTTTTAAATAAATAAAACCACCTACATATGCCCGGTCCCGTTCTCACGGGAGGTTCCACCGGGCTTATCCTTGGTGGATCACTTTGTTCTAACAATAACGCCTGTTAGATCGAGACACATAAGTTGGTTAGTCCTATGTATAGTCTTATTGAACTGATTGTATTATACCAATTATCTAGATATGTACAACAATATATGGTGGGCAATACAGGACTCGAACCTGTGACCTCTTCCACGTCAAGGAAACGCTCTAGCCAGCTGAGCTAATTGCCCAAAGTCCAATACAATTACTGGAACTGCTAGAAATTATAGTCCAAATCAGATAGGTTTACAATTAGATTAGCCGATATTGGAATAGTTCTGGTGCTTAGAGCTTTTGCGTATCTCATCTGTTGCGAACCCTATTCTATCTAAGGCAAATGATTTCTCAAACAAAGATTTGGCGCTTAAAACTACCTTGGAGTGGTAACGGTTTTCCAGGTCATCAAGTGCCTTAGATATACTACTATCAACCAGCGGTTCGGGTAATAGACTTAGTTGATAGACTGAGGTTAGTTCTGTCAATGTAATAGAAATGCGCTTAATTTCTGTAAAATTATCAAGTTTTTTTAACAATGCTTTAGAATAACCGATAATTATATTGTTGGTGTTGAATAATGGTAGTTTTTTAAGATTGTAATTGAAACGTAGACCATTTACAAAAACCAAATCCATATTTATACCTCTTGCATATAGACCGTTATTTCTTAGTCTATAACCAAGGACTTCGGATATTTTTATACAATATGTTGTAATTTTTGCTAAACTATATGAATTTATATCTGTTATGGTTACTTGATGCCCTAATGATTTTCTTTCAATATCTAGCAATTGATCAACTTCATACCCCCTGAGCCTCAAATACCATTTTTGCCCATTGACTCCAAATCTATCACTGAGCAGTCTCCATGTGGCACTGTATAGATCAGAAGGAGTTATGATGCCGCTATCATAGAACTGTCGCTCCATCCTATGTCCAATACCAGTCAAGTCAGTCAGCCTAAGTTCTTTATAAAACTTAGGCAAATCAATCCCCGTTATACAGACGAGTCCATTTGGTTTTTTGTGGCTGGCTGCCATTTTGGCTAGCCAAATGTTACTGGCAATACCTATAGAACAATTAATATGTTCATTATACAAATTATAAATAGATGCTTTTATAGCTTTTGATAAAGCAAAAACTTGGCTTCTGCTTCGTGCGTAAGTAGGTACTTTTAGGTATGCTTCATCTATTCCTTTGGCTTTAATTTGGCATATAGTATCGTGTAGTATAGACATTATTTGATTGTGTACTCTCCTATATAGGGATGGGTTACCACAAGTAATTTGCAGACTAGGACAAAGCCTTATCGCCTCTCGTACTTTTATGCCTGTATGTATACCATGCTCTTTTGCTATATAGGATGCCGCTATGACGCTTGCCCCCATGCTCTTTCCGGTAACTACAGCCACAGGTTGATGACGTAGACTCGGATTGTAATATTGCTCTACGGATGCAAAGAAAGAATCCATGTCTATATACATAGTAGAATAATCAATAGGTTTTTGACTTAGTAGATCCTCTGGTGTCATGTATTGTATTTTACAAAAAACTATCTTAAAATACAAACAAAAACCGTACATGCTGTGTATCTTATACACAAAAGGCAGTCCTTATCCTAGACTGCCTTTTATATTTTGCTATTATTCTTTTTTACTAGATTCTTTGTCTGAGTCTTGTCCGCTAGATCCTTGCTCATCGCCACCCTCAGTGACCTCTTCACCTTCGGCTACTTCCTCGCCTTCCTCGGCAGGTATCTCTTCGACTATCTCTTCATCCAATGCATCTATTTCTTCTTGGGAACGTGGTGGCTCTACCTTACATACCAATTCATCTGGATCTACCAACAATTCAACCCCTTCAGGTATATCAAGATCTTTGATGTGTATAGTTTTCTCGAAATCATCAAGCTCACTAATATCTACCTCTATGTTGGAAGGTAGTTTTGCAGGCAACGTCTCTACCTCTACTTCTTCAATATTGGTTAGCAATGTACCTTCTAGCTGATAAACGGCAGATGACTCACCCACAAAGCTAAGAGGTATCTGAGCTCTTATAGATTGGCTCATGTTCAATCTGAGTAAGTCGGCGTGGGTAATATCGTTTGTAACTGGATGTCTTGCTATATCTTGAATCAACACATTTGAGGACTTGTCTTGATCTATTTTGAGTTCGATGATAGTGTTTTGTCCGGCCTGAGAGAATACTCTAGAAAACTCATGAGCATTCAAAAATATCGGCTCATTGTCTTTTTCTTGACCATATACAATAGCCGGCAAATCGCCAGATTTGCGCGATGATGCTAACTTCTTACCAAATGCATCGCGTGTACGTGCTGTTATAACTATTTTGTCCATAATAATTTAAAATCGAGTATCAAGATCTGTTTGGTGTTCCGTAAGATACAGGTGTAGATTCGCAATCTCATCGGCGGATATCGGTGATAGTTCTGAGAAATGTCTCTTCTCTTTACTGCTCAAGTCATCCTTTTGAATCTTACTACCAAAAACAATGTCGTTAGCTCTGCTCTTGGACTTCTTGGTCAATTGACTACTCATGAGTACAGTTGCCAGAATAGGCAATGAGCACTCATTACAACTCAATTGCATGAAGCAGTGTTCGTCTACTCTTCCCAAAAAAGTAATGTCATCGTGTTTGTATCTAGAACCACACGATGGACATTTGTAAAATATTTGGAGATTGCTTATCAACTCTTGAAGGTTCTTACCATTCATTTCTTATATACCCTCTTACATAAAATCATAGCACAGTAATCCAACAGGGTCAATTAGCTATTGTTGCGTTTATTTTTGATCATAATAGACAATAGAATCAAAAGTAGCAAAATGATTAGTACCAAACTAAATATGGCTATTATCTTCTGTTCTGGAGATGCTACCAATGCAATCGCTCCAAATACAAGACATATCGTATATATCAATAAGGCAGCTTGTCTTTGGCTCAGACCTACGTCTAACAAAAGAAAGTGAAGGTGCCCTCTATCGGCTGTAAATGGTGATTTACCGGCTATTATCCTTCTAGCCGCAGACCATACTGCATCAACTATAGGTACCCCCAGTACTAATGCAGCTGTAGCCAGCTTGGCGCCTGAAAAAATTGCAATTATACCTAGACTCATTCCTAAGAAATATGCCCCTGAATCTCCATTGAATATCTTTGCTGGGTGAAAGTTGTATATCAAATAACCAATACATCCTCCAAATAGTATTATAGATATCATGGCAGTTTGATCTTGAGATACGTCCAGATTGAGAGCCAAAAAGAACATAATGATAGAGGCGATTGCTGCAATGCCACCTGATAAACCATCTATTCCATCTACAAAATTCATAGTGTTGGTCATGCCCACCAACCAGACTGATGTGAGTATTAGTCCAAGGACGTTGATCTGGACAGAATAATTAAACACATTTAGCACCAAGTCGGGGTCCACAAAAAGAATAGCCTGACCTACTGGATTGGAAATAGCTTCTATTCTGATACCAAAGAAGCTATATGCCAATACAGCCGCAAATATTTGAACAGATAGCTTGAGCCAGGGATTAAGAGATGAAATATCGTCAAAAAAGCCCACCACCAAGACTATGGTAGAAGCTACAATGAGTCCCCAGTAGTTCAAATTGTGTTCTGGCAAAAATATCAGCGTAGTAATTACAAAAGCCAGATATATAGCGATACCTCCGCCTCTTGCCATATTTTTGGTATGTATCTTACGACTATTCTTGGCAGGTTTCTTATCTATTGCCCCCACCTTGAATGCAAATCTTTTGACTATTGGCACCATTACGACAACAAGCAAAAAGCTGATAAGTGATGGTACGAGATAGTTCATTTTTTTATGGCCTTTTCAGTCACAACAAATCCTAGATATCT
>JAUPVL010000023.1 GCA_030917065.1 Patescibacteria group bacterium | reverse complement strand
TCACGCCTCCTTTAGGTGCACTAACAGCTTATATTTAACCACTAAACACCGTAATATAAAAGCACAACAACAATCTCAGACCTTTCACGATCAATGATGGAATTCAACCCAGAACTCAGGAAGCATTTTATACTAAGAAATACCTGGAAGAGGCTTGCGACGAAAAACGAATATGTCATCCATATGGCCTTTTTTATGAGGCAAGCTTTCAGGAAAGAATCTTAGGTTTGGTGAACCATACACAAGCATACCGTCCATACTCTTTGCATCTGGATATTCTTCTCTCAAACGATTTAGAGTTGCTTGCCATATTTCAAGTGTAAGTCTTTCAGTACCTGTCTGAGGTTTTGTCATTATTACTAAACCTGGATAGTCGGGTGTAGCCTGAAGCTCTTCATCGGTTTCTACCCTTTCCCAATATAGTTCGGGGGATGCTGTATCAAGTATCGGTTCTTTATTAGGGGTTCTGCTGTGAACAATACCTATAAGTTCAAACTCATCATCCTTTTTGTACAATTCACTAGCGTTGCCGTGGTAGTCATTGACAAGTGCATAGCCTCCCGATTTCAAATGCGAAACTGGCCCATCAGAGGCTATTATTGGGTTACGAAGTATTACAATATCGACAATACCAGGGTTGAATACCCGAGCATCTGCAAAATAAGCTTCTTGCCCAGCCGCCTTTAATGCTACTACATTTTTATGAGCTAAACTGCCTTCTACTACTTGGCTATCCCATTCTACATATATAACTCTGCTCTTTGGAAAAGCAACAGATGGAGATATATCGTCTGCATTACAAGGGTGGTAAATAATACCTGTATCTGGTTGTAATCTATCCTGAATAACACGGTATGCAGCAACTAAGTCTGGTCGAGGATGCGGAACAATTTCATTAGTATGACCCAATAACTCTTGTAGATCAGGAGGCTGTATTATTGGACTAGTATTGTCATTTTTTTCGGCTGACATAAGTATAGTATACAGTAGTATAAAATATCCCAGCCTAACCTTGTCTACATAAGAGTAATTAACGGAACAGACCCGACTGAATAGCGTTTGAATTACATTTAGATTAGCCAGTCCACTTTGTTCGTCACCGGTTCAAGACCACACAGATTCTCCAAAGAAAATACCCCAGCTTTGCTGAGGCACTTTCTTTGGCGGGCCCGACCGGATTTGAACCGGCGATCTCCTCCGTGACAGGGAGGCGTGTTAGGCCTCTACACCACGAGCCCATGCGCTAACCAGATAATCTTAGCAAAATAATCATAAATATACAAGAAAACAGACCCTAGTACATATCTAGAGTCTGTATATAGAGCTCGGATGTTAACAATACAATATTTGCTTTATTAGAAGTATTTTATTATTTGAATATATTGTACACATTTTTTATTCTTTTTATGCTCCCTTTAGGCCCAGTAGGGTTGCTAGACGATAAGTTACTGATATTCTAGGTGAAGAATATGGACATCTTACCGAATGAACCACGCGTAGATCCTCACCCGTATCTACCAGTCCAGGAGCTCTTAACAGTAACAGGCTACCCGGAGCAGTCTGTAGACACTTACTAGGCACTGGATCATCTCGTTTAGAATGTATACCTATCTCGCCTGTGCCCATTATAGTAAATGATGCAACTAGATGAATATCACTAGCAAAGTCGCGATGTCTACCTATACCATCATATGCACCAGAGTATTTCTGTACGGCCACGTCATTGGGCTGCCATGATCGTAGAGCTACGTTTTGGGCTGCGTTTGAGCGTACAATAGCACCGATAGCATCCCCTAGCTCTCTCAGCAATGGAAATCTATCGCGAGTTGCTTGACTGAAGTAGTCAGGTGAAAATACAGCAAATTTTTGGTATACACCTAGCGATACATCCAAAAACTCTGCAAATGGCCCGACAGACACCTCTTGAGCCATATCTCTGTAGAATGCCCTTGTAAGTACTTGGGTACCAAAGCTATAGCCATGAGTTATAGTGTCTCTGAGCATATGCTCCGCATTGAAGGCAGGTAAGAAGATTTCCATTATCTGCCTCTCCCTTCGATTGATTTTACTAGACTGTCCCAGCAACCTCGATGGATAAGATAGCCATGATGACTAAGTCTATCTACCACTACCTCTGCTATCTGACCTTGCTCAAATGGCTTATAGCAGCCGTTGCACTCCGCCCCTACTATTTCTCGATGCTCACTGACGTGTACCCATTCGCCCATCTCAAGCGCGTTGGTAGACGGCTGTCTCATCTCGTGGTATTTCATCAACCCAGCATAGTGGAAGTGGAAGAATGGTATATGCTCCACTGTCTGGCCACACCATTGGCATATAGAATGCCTCAGATCTTTATTGATGCCGTATTTAAATGTTCCCTCACATCTGTTTGGCACCACAATCTCTCTATAGTCACTCCACTCGTGGCCCCTCTGACAAAACCATATCTGGCCAGCCCAACCACCTACGGTACAGTCCACCTCGGTATTGTCATACGGACATTTGCCTCCATAGGGAAAGTTTCGCATGCTTTGCTCCTTTGTTTGAAATGTTTAGGTGCTCTCGGACGGTGTAAGTAATAAAAAACTGCCCGAGAAGGCAGTCTTCAAAGAACTATATATACTAAAATACTGTCAAAAACTACCTTCTTGTGCAGTTTTTGATACTTGTTGGAATGATGACCATGTAGTGTGTTTTTTATTGAGCAGCATCTAGCTTTTCCTCTTATGGTTTAAGTCTAGCACAAGCTTTGTTAAAAACAAAATCACTCACCTGTTGCTATGGTGAGTGATTGATATTACTGGATTTTTTAGACCTACCTAGGGGCGAAAGTACTGAACTATCTTGGCTTGATTGCGTTGATCACGTAACCAACTCTCAAAATCTACACCTTTAATCAAGATATGTGAAGCCCTTACTTGATCACCACTCTTCTCTGTCACCTTGATGATGTGGTATCCGTATTGGGTCTTGACCACACCACTTACTTGTCCGGGCTCGAGTGCATATGCAGCAGCTTCAAACTCTGGCACTAGCTGTCCCTTGCCAAATAGTCCTAGATCTCCTCCATTGGCTGCGCTTCCATCTGTGCTGTATTTCTTGGCTAGCTCTGCAAAATCACCACCGGCTTGGACTTCTGCCAATATTGACTCGGCTTGTTTCTTGGCAGGTTCGCTCAAGGCTGGATCTTCTAGTACCTTGTCAGCTAGTTTTTGTCTGACTAGTTGCTGACGGATTTTATTCTTAAAATCATCCGTAGACCACCCATATAGCTTGTCTAGGGTGCGCTTGACCTGATCTATACCACCAGCATCTTTTACAAGTTGGTCAAATTTTTCATTTACTTCTTTACCGGACACATTGATGCCGTATTTGGCAGCCTGCTGTTTGACTATCAACTCATCTTCTAGCTGGGTGATAAGCTCTTCTTTGAATTGCTGAAGCTGTTTCTTGCCTTCTTCAGAGTTGAAGTCTTGATTTTGTGATGCAAAATACTTCTGAGCTGATGCGAGCTCAAATAAATAGTCATTGTACAAGGTGGTGTTCCAGATGATGTTGCCATTGACACTAGAGACAGGATAAGGAATCACTTTACTGGCTATCTTGACAGCTCTATTGGCCACTTTGTACTTGTATATCAGTACTCCAAAAACTGTAATAGTTACTACTAGAGATATTAGAGCAATTATACCGACATTTCGGATGGTTTTTTTATTCTTCTTAGGAT
>JAUPVL010000022.1 GCA_030917065.1 Patescibacteria group bacterium | reverse complement strand
CAAGACTAGAGTAAATCTAGACATCCAAAAAGGTCCGATTGAGATAGCTGGCGTGATGCTAGATGCTACAGGGCGAATGTTTCCATCCAAGCGTCGTCGCCGTAGGGCAAATGGCATGCTCGCATCTGCTCTATCTGGCAATATCTCTCCGGCAGTGGCTCATGGTTATGTTGGTGACTGCGTCGGTGCATTGCCCGGTAGCAGGACTGAGCGACTGGCTAGAGCAGAAATAGCCGACTTGCGCGAAGCTCAGCTCCGGCTTTTGCGAGAAAGACCACTATATAGTTAGGGCTGAGAAGACATAGACGTTTTCTCGGCCTTTTTTGTATTACAAAGCAACAATATATAGTATATGCATATAGATCTACTGACTAGAGAGAGTTGTAGTCCTTTGCTCTATCTACGAAATCCAAGCACCTTATATCACTTGTATTCTCTAGCTTAGCGTATCCGTCTATTATTCTTGAACCTTTGAGGGCGTCTTGACTCATGACTATGATATATCCGCAGTCGGCTGCTGGAGATGCGTCGTTGATACCTTTGTCGTAGTTTGTAGAAATACCATAATTGTACCCATCTGGAGCACAGCCTACAGGTTCGTTGGCAGAACCGTCGCAGATATCACTAGACGTGTAAGTTAAGCCATTCTTTAACAATCTGAAATCTCCAGGATATTTACCATTAAGCTGTTTGTAGTCTTCCATTGCAGATATTATTTCTGGAAGATCTTTATCGAATGCACTCTTGGCGTTGGTGGTTTTGACAAAAGAATTTAAGAGATAGTAAATCATAGCTAAGGCTATCAACACAAAAGGCAGTAGTGCAATAGATATTACTAAGTATAGCCCGAAGTCGCGTTTTTTCCTTTTCCGTGACTTATTCATAAGAACATTATAGCATCTAGTAAAGACCAATCGAATCCAATAATGATAATATATAGTTATCATTATGACAGACAAGTTACTCAAGATATTTCTGGTAAATAAGGTAGAAGCATCGTATCTAACCAACTTTTTTGTATTGTTCACTGTGTTAGTGGTGACGCAGTACAGAGGATTTATAGATTTTTTTACGAGTGCCAAAAATGTTGGGGACTCAATTTTTTTGGCTTTACTGCTATTTGCGGTATATCTGATGGTAGGAATTATTGACTATCTCTTACTGAGCGATAAGCATCACGAGATTGCTCGTAGCATGGCGTCATACTCACTTGCTGTCACACTTGTTGTGCTACTAATAATCAGCTTTGTATCAATAGGTGATGCGCCAGCCGACGAATGGACACCTCAATTAGTATTGGTGCTATTCTTGGCCGGTAGATATCTGATCAAGTTATTGATATTGATAGTGTATTTTGTGCTCGGACGGATGCAGGCATTCAACACTCGAGCTTATCTTGCGATTGTTAATAGGCTCACAGCTTCTATCGGCAGATATCGACCTACATATCAGGAGGTAGCTTTTACTGCTGTAATTGGTGTAGTTGCAATGATATGGGCGGGCAGTACGGAATATAACATATATATACAGTTCTTGGTGATATTTACTGTTATGAATCTTGTGTCTTACGTCATACAAACTGTCCGAGGGCCATATAAGGCTAGCGGGCATATTTAATAGCAATAGCCAAAAATACATCACACATATCAATATGAGTTATAATAATGCTTATGGATGATACTAAGAGCCACAAACAAGAAGAGTTGTACTCGACTCGTCGTGTAGAGAATCTGACGGATGGTGTATTTGCTATCGCGATGACTCTGCTGGTGCTCAATCTCAATGTACCCAGACTGCTAGGCGCAATTACAGATGAGAATCTATGGAAGGCTCTTGTGGCAGATAGTACCAACTTCTTTAGCTTCACACTGAGCTTCGTGATACTTGGTATCATGTGGTCTATACATATGCGCCAGTTTGAGGCTATCGAGCGAGTCGACAGGCGTGCTACTACTCTCAATACACTTAGGCTGTTTTTGGTGGTACTCATACCATTCACCACTAGTCTCAATGCCGAGTATGGCAATCTACTCTTGGCTCAGATGTTTTATCCTATAAATCTGTTCTTGTTGGCACTGATCACATATTTGCAAGGACTATATGCATCCAATCATCACAGCTTTTATAGAAAGTATGATAAACACAGCGTCGAAGTTGGTCAGGCTCGTAGTCTAGTGTTTGTGCTCGCAACTGCACTGGTCTGTGTACTCGTGGTGTTTGTAGGTAACATGGCGTTTTTCGCGCTTTTCTTGATACCTGTCATTGGGTGGATAGTCGGTAAAAATATGCAAAGGGATAAGTAATATGACAAAGAAAAATACCTCCAAGAATAAAATTATAATCATTGTAGTCGTCATAACGTTGACGGTGTTGCTACTAGCTATATTTGCGACGCAAAAAATGTCTGAGAATAAAACATCGAAAATATCAGAGGCTCAGAGTAGGCAATTAGCAGAGAAGTATTTTTCAGAAGATAATGACGGCTCTGAACTAAAAAAGCTCTATGACTTAGATGGTGGCTGGTGCTATGGTATGCTACCAACCGACGGATCAGAATCTACCGGAGGAGTGATGTTGTGCGTAGATGATACAGCTCAAGGCTATGAAATTACTTCATTTATGAATTACCCAGAAGACGGCGACTCGATGCGCGAATATGTAGCTAGCCTGGAGAGTGAGTATGTCAACAAACCCAAGTCCAATGGTCAAAAAAGCTGGGATATCAGAGTAGATCTATAGGATATATGGCAAAAACAAAGACCACGATTAAACCAAATAGGGCGGGTAGCAGAGTGTATTTTGTAACTGGCCTGAGTCTAGTATCTATATACTTTGTGCTAATGATACTTTTGCGATTGTTTCAGTCACTAACTAATACAAGCGGTTCTGATACTGCTACTACAGCCGAATTGCATCCGATTGTTATTTATCTATCTGCGATATTTTACTTCCTGATACCAATCAGCTATTTCTTGGGCATACCTATAGGAGTGATTCTAGTGATTATAGGTATAGTCAAGCGCAACAAAAAGTCTTGGTAAAGATTTAAACCAAAATGTCTAGCTACTAGATACGTGGCTTTGGTCTTTGACGACGTAAGCTACGATAAGAGCTAGCGGGAAGAAGAACAGACTAAATATAAAGTAACCAATAAAGCTATGACCCTTGCGTCCAGCTACTCTGGCTGGCCAGAATGCTATTGCTATCCATATAAGTCCTGCTACTACCCAATAAATTGCTTGAAATAGATCCATAATATCTCCAATACTTTAGTGTTGATACTTATATTATACTCCTTATCGCAAGAATATTATATAAATAATAAAGCTCCAGCGTAATCGCTAGAGCTCGATGCACAAGACTGATATCTCACTGTTTTGCTCGACTTTGAGGCTTTTTGGTATCAATGAAGGCTAGTATGCCGAGTATCGCGAAAAACGGAAACCACAGAAATGTCATAAACACTAAGAACTTGAAGTGTTCACTGGCTGGCTCTGAGATGTAGCGACGAGGCTGGTCGCACTCTGTCCACTTGAGCGCAGAGTAGCCTAGAAATCCACCAAAGAGCATGTACAGCGACAAGAAGTTGATCACGAATATACGCATGTCGGTCTCCAATCACAAGAAGAGCAAAACTGCGATATAGCATACCTCAAAGTAAGGCTATTATCAATCTATATTGTGGGTCGTTATTTGCTTAGCCTAGAACTGCACGCCTTTTTCCTGAGGTGGTGTGCTGGTGCTGTCTACCACCATCCTATTGGCTACATTATTAAAAACGTCATCAATTACTGCCCAATCTGTCACTTGGCTTCGTGCCAAATACGCGATACCTGTCTTAGTTGGGGTACCACTCCACTTATTTTTTCTAAATAAAATATTTTTGATTGCAAACCCAGACTCAAGTGTGGGGCGATCTTTTGCGTATTTATCACCAAGAATAGCTAGCTGTTGCACCTCTTCATTGAGTGTAAATGTATTGTTTTCGATCAAGAAGTTATTAGCGAGAAATGACTGAACAGAGTTGTCTGAATGAGAATTGCTACGCATTTCTAAGACTGCGTTTCGGTTATTACCACCCTTTACTGTCATGGTTGAGTTTACTAGTCGAACATTTCTCGCGTCACCAATAGAGAAGAGCGCAACTTTTCTAAACGACCCTGCATCATCTACCTTTATATTGTTAAATCCTATATCGACCGATCGTTCACCTATATCTACTGGCCAAACTTCATTGAGGTTGCAGCTTGATGGGTTGGCACAACCCTTTGGTATGTAGCGCATGTTTATATTTCTAAAGGAACTCTGAGATGATGCCATTTTGATTTCCATTGCCCGCCCGGTAAATGTAGCATTTATATCGGTAAAAATATTCTTTACCAAAGCATTCATAGCCATAGGAGTTACAATATTTTCAAAATCTACTTGTTTCACGAAACATGCATAGCACAGACTTCCACCAAGCCCTGCCTCGCCACCACGAAACGTAATACCACTTATTTCTACCCACTGAGCAGCTTGCCACGGCACTTCTTGGCCCATAACATAGCTCCAAAATGGACTTCTACCTTCTACCTTGCAAATCTGTGGATTTGGAATAGCATTCAGTGCTTTGTCTACAAACTCTATCTTTGAGCCGTTTATTGCTTTTATCTTATTGAATTGTACATAGTCTGGCTGTTCATAATCACCTACTTTGAATCCAAGCTCAGATCTAATGCACGTTATTTCACCTACTGTGAGCTTAGCGTTATCGCTACTGTTTGCTAAATTAAGTGAGGTAGAGTCTTTGGCCCAACTTGTTTGAGTAACGGGCATATTAGTGAATACTTGATTTCTGCCCTGGGCGTCTACACCATTACGCTCGTCAAATGCCCATGGGTGTGCAACACCTAAAAGAATATGGGTCATTTTGTTACGGCCATCTGGAGTATTTGGAGCAACATTTACTATGACAGATCGACCACGGGTACCCCTAAACTGTACAAACGATTTCATAATTAGTGGTTTTGAAATATTGTATGTGCCCGGTGGTAAGGTAAGTTCTTGAGATCTGTTAGCAGCTGTACCAGAGGCAGAGACTGTATCGATAGCTGTTTGTATGGCTGTAGTATCGTCTGCTACCCCGTCGCCAATAGCTCCAAACTCTGTGACTGATCGTGGTGGCGCGGCAGCATTTGAAACGAATATGACGACTATACCAATAACTGCGACCAGAGATACACCCAAAATCGCTTGCCAGGGTTTGACATTCATCTTCTTGGTAAGCCCAGCTCTGTTTTTCTTGGTTCGTTTTTTTGCCAAAGTGTGTTTTTTAGTATTGAGTTTATTATAAAGCATAAGGTGTATTTGTACAAAGCCTGTAACAACAATTGAGTGTTATACTGGAGTAATAATGGAACTTGTAGACGTACTAGACTCAAAAGGTAATAAAACAGGCCGCAAAGCTACAATTGACGAGGTATGTGATCATGGTTATTGGCATCACTCAGTACATGGCGTAATAATCGCCAAAGACAATAAAATAGTAGCTCAAAAAAGATCACGCAAGATGATCATGAACCCCGGTCTGATAGAAATATCAGCCGGAGGAATAGTCAATACTGGAGAGAGCCCAGACGAGGCAATAGTTCGTGAGATCAAAGAAGAACTAGGCATAGATATAGATAGTAGTGAAGTGATATACATCAATACCAAAACATACAATAAGCATTACCCTGAGCTCAATAAGACTGCCAAAACATTTTTGCATAGCTACGTGATAAAGCTACGCAACCCCATTGGCCATACCAAGCTCGAGGCGAGCGAATCTGAGAGTATTTATTTGCTATCCTTAAAAAAAGCCAAAAGATTGGTACGCTACCATCGTTTGCTCAGACTAGGTAGGGTCACACCATTTTATAGCTATTGGAGATTTTCTATCGCGCAAGCAGAAAAGTTTATGCATCCGAGATTGCACTTTGTGTGTAGAGGTAATACGTTTAGAAGTAGGCTGGCTGAGGAGTATTGGAAGTCTCAAATTAATGACACCAATATAACTCATGTGATGTCTAGTGGTATCGAAGCAGACCAACGTCTCAATAGAGGTATCAGCTTTCTTGCCAAACAGTTGCTAGCCAAACACCATCTGACAAATCACAAGAAGAGCTGGACGCAGACCACACAGTCCAATATAGATAACTCTACGATAGTGATATTTATGTCGAAGACGATACTAGCTGATGCTGACAAGCTCTTTGATTTATCAAGCGCAAAATACGTGGCGTGGGATATTCCAGACGTCAAGAAGAACTCTAAGGATGCAAGCACGGAAGGGGCGGAAAACATTTATCAAAAAATAGTTACAAGCATTGAAGACTTCAAAGAATCTGAGCTATATAGAAACATAGTTAATTAAATATTAAAAATTGCCCTGGAACATATGAGCTCCAAGTCTGACTTCTGAGCTCGGAGACTCTAATTGCTCTGTAATATATACAGTACTGTAATTCATATAATCAGTGGTCGATGTGTACTCGAGTACGTATTGGTCACCTGTTTTTTCTAACCTACCTATCGATATGTAGCTTGGGTCCAACGAATTGTTATTGACCCACCCTTCGTAGTATTTGCCTTCAGATGCAGGGGAGGTGCTGAGGCTAATAGAAAGAGTATATTTACCTTCTTCAAGCATGCGGCTTGCACTAGCGGTGCCAGTAAATGGAGATAGCGCTACAAGATCGATACTCTGCATAGAGTCGTTGGCATCGCTGCTTATACCGGGCGGTACCATATTATGGGATGGAGAAGGGTTGCTCTTAGGTATGTTTTGTCCCCTTTTCAACATATATAGGTATACACCTCCGCTCAAAAGAGAGACTATGCCAATGCACAGCAATATCACCATTATTATATTGATCTTATTGGTAGGCTGTATCTTATTTGTCGCAAGCAACGGATAGTTGTTGTTTCTCTCTTCTATACTAAACTTAGACTCAGACTCGGCATTTGAGTCTTCTCTTTTTTGCTTTTGCTCATTTGTGGGGTTGGGTTGGTCTTCCATTTGAACCTTGTTATCTACATAAGTATAACAGGTTTCGAGACGAGAATCACAACTATAATGCCTATAAGATTAGTACGATCTACTTGCTGGCACCTGTGAGAGAAAAATATATCAGTTCACGATTTTCATCGAATAGACCATCACAAGTGATGAGCGTCAATACTGGACTTGATGGTTTTTCATAGAACACTGCCGTGTCGGTAGGTTTGACTATTTTGCGACTACTAAGAGTATAGGTGTATTTTTGATTGACATTGTCAGTTATGACTATCGAGTCGCCTGTTTCTAGACCTTTGACTTTGCCGAATAGATTGTTTTTGTTGTGAGCATACAGCACAGTTTGATTACTTGATGTGTTTAGAGGTGAGGTGACGCTAGCATAAAAGGCTGAAGTATCATTGATAGGCCATGTTTGTTTTGCATAATCAAAATCACCGACCTCTAT
>JAUPVL010000021.1 GCA_030917065.1 Patescibacteria group bacterium | reverse complement strand
TGATATGCATCTCCATACTCAGTGATTTTTCTAGTGCGTCTGCGGATTTCTGGTATTCGCGTGTCTTGAAATACATCATAGATAGATTGTGAAAACTCGCTGCGTTTGGATATGTATCGGCAACTATTTTGAAGCACTCTATTGCATCTTCATTGTTACCGAGGTGAGAATAGATAAATCCCAGCCTGCTATATGCGAGGCTGTTTTTATGGTCTACTCTGAGTACCTTGAGATAGGCCTTCTCTGCGGAAAGATAATTTTTCTCAGCATAATATCTACCTGCTATGTCTAGAAGATTGTCTAGTGTCTCATCTTGACTGGGTGGATTGACCGATAGATTGCCAACAATATTATCCACCAAGTTACTTCTTTTTTTGACAACGGCAAGAATTGTAAAAATAAATACTATTAAGATTAAAATCACTTCAAAAATCATAAACTATTGCCTCAATGCTAGATTTTCTATTACTATGCGTGAATTCACATTACTACGCAACTGGCTGATCGCCTGCATGACATGCTCTACAAAATCTAATCTATCATACAGTATAGTTGATTGTTTATTGGTTGCATAGATGAGCTCAGACAAAAAGGTCTGAGCGAAACTCTTCTCATGTATTTGCTTTGCAATAATAAATCGAGTAGTAATAGAACCATCCAGAAACTGCACTGCTAAAGACTGAATAAATTTGGATTGTTCATACGACTGTTCGTCAAGGTTATTGATGGCCTTGCGTAGCCTGTCGTTGGCTATCGACATATAGTCTTCTGTCTTTGTAGGGTCTACTCTATAATATTCGACCAAATAATCCATTGCTCTTTGCTTACTGGGCAGGCAATATATCAATTGAGAACGAGATATGATAGTTGGCAACACAGCTTCAAGATTGTCAGCATTTAATATGATGGTAGTCTCACTTGGCATGTCTTCTAGGTTTTTCAGTAAGGCGTTGGCGGCACTCTCAGTGATATTGTCTATCTTACTAATGATGATTACCTTTTGTTTTATGTCTGAATGTGTCGTGTGCCAAATACTCTCAGTCAAATGCTTGATATCAGAAATACCTATTACCTTGTTATCAGCCTGATTGCTCACTACGTGCAACGCTGGGTGTAGGTAGTCGTCTTTTATAATCTTTTTGTCATCTAAAAGCATCGAGGCTATATATCTTGATGCCAGATATTTGCCAATATATTGCTCTCCGTACAATAAGTAAACTCTAAAAGGATTGCTCAGTATTGTAGATATTTTTTTATTGGTATTTTCTTCAAAAGGTAGCATCATTTCAAATCCTTAAGTATGGCTTTTAAATCATCTGCTAGAGGCGCTCGAAAAGTCTTCTTGTGCTTCGAAGGTAACTCGATAGTAAGCTCACTAGCGTGCAGAAACTGTCTATCTATCAGGGGGTCGTACTTGTTGTGACCATACAGCAAATCACCGGCTACAGGATTTCCTATGTATGCCATTTGTACTCTTATTTGATGCGTGCGACCAGTCATGATCTTGACACTAACTAGTGTGTAGTCTTGATATTGCTTGATTATATTGTACTCACTAATAGCTGGCTTACCTTGTTTGGAGATAATCATTTTCTGTGGGTTATTGTTGCTACGTGCAATCGGCAACTCAAGTCGAGCCTCATTACTTTGCAGATGGCCATGGACTAGAGCAGTGTATACTTTTTTTACTTTTCTAGATTTGAATTGATCCTGCAAAAACTTCTTTGCTTGGATGTTTCTAGCAAGTATCATAACTCCAGAAGTTTGTTTGTCCAACCGATGTACGATGCCCGCACGCAAAGGGTCTTTGTCTTTGACTTCCGAACTAAATGCTCCAGCTACTGAGTTGGCACTCTTGTTGCTAAGAGCGTGAGATAGCAGACCGGCTGGCTTATTTATCACTATTACATCATCATCTTTGTACAATACTTTCGGCATAACGTCCGGCGAAGTGAGTTTGTTTGATGAATCTATCTCCGGTAAATAACCCGAGACTGTATCTTGATTACTCACTTTGGCAGAAGGTTTTACGATTCTATTGTTCAACTTCACGTTCCCTCTAGTGACCTGATCGGTCCATTGTGATCTAGAGAACTTGTCGAAATTATTAGCCAATAACAAATCTAGTCTGATTTTGCTATTCAAATCAGAAGCTACAAATTTAAAAGAATTATTGAGTTTTTTTGGCATAGTATTATATATTGCGGCCAAGCGCATCAAGCTGTTGTTTTGTGCCCATTACTATCAACTTATCACCGGCATACAATACCTCTTGCCCACTGGGTGTCACCTTGCTCTTGCCTTCTATGCTATTGAGAGCCAACACAGTAGCTCCAGAACCAACTGCACGCATAAAATGACCTAGTTTCGTTCCAACCAGCTTAGAGCCCTTGGCTATAACCATTTCTTCTACCTGAAGTTCTTCACCAGATTTATTGCTGATCACTTCAAAAAAGTCCAGAACTCCCGGCCGTACCAACATAGTAGCCATGTGAAAACCGCCTATTTGGTTCGGCATAGCAACCTTATCTGCACCAGCTTTTTGCATTCTTTCAACGTTTTCTTCTCTGTTGGCTCGAGCCACTATATACATAGATGGATTGAGTTGCCTTGCAGTAAGAGTTACAAAGAGATTACATGAATCATCGCCAATAGCCGCAATAATACCTTTGGCTTTTTCTATTTTGGCTTTTTTGAGAGTGTCTTCTTTGGTGCTATCCCCAACAAAAGCAATCTGACCTTTGGCAACTGCAGCTTTTACTGAGTCTTCATCTCTATCTATCCCTACGAACTTCACACCTTCGTTCTCGAGTTCTTGGGTTATATGACTACCAACTCTTCCGAGCCCACATATAATATAGTGATCACTAATGTTTACAAGTTTTGCTTTCATTTTATTACGTTTTAATCCGTCTCCTAAATTAATCATATAGTCTGCAAGCATTTTGAGCAAATATGCTATTATCACTAAACTTGCGACTATTAGTAATATGACTGTTGTTCTGGATACAGTATTTTCCATATGGAAATTGTCATGATGAGATAGAGCAATATATACCGAACGATAAAAACCTTCAAATATACTAATCCTCTCAAAGATACTAAAGGCCAAAGATGCTGATACTACAATCAGAATGCTTGCTATTGCAAGATTGATAAATTTTTTCCTAGATGGCGACATAAGTATTATTATAGGGCAAAACCACGC
>JAUPVL010000005.1 GCA_030917065.1 Patescibacteria group bacterium | reverse complement strand
TCTATCATCTAGCGCCTCATGAGCCGTTCAAATTCGGCCGGATCAACAGCGTAATTTTTGGCTTCTTCATAGCTAATCTTGCCAGAGTGAACGTGAGTAGCAAGAGTTCCATCCATAGATTGCATGCCAAGCTCAGAGCTAGTCTGTATAACAGCGTCTATCTGATGAGTCTTGGCTTCTCGTATAAGATTACGGACTGCGCTAGTAGCTACTAATATCTCAGCTGCTGCGAGCCTACCTCCTCCAACCATTGGTATGAGTCTTTGACTAATAATACCTTGCAATACTCCAGCTAGCTGTATACGAATCTGTTGTTGCTGATGTTCTGGAAATACATCTATCATACGATCGATAGACTGAGCGGCACCATTGGTGTGTAGAGTAGCCAACACTAGGTGTCCTGTCTCAGCCACAGTGATAGCCGTAGCTATAGTCTCAAGATCCCGCATCTCACCTATCAGCACTACATCCGGATCTTCACGCAAAGAAGATCGTAGCGCTGTACCAAAGCTCATGGTATCAAAATGTATTTCTCGTTGTACTACGATGGACTGTTTGTGATGGTGTTGAAATTCTATCGGGTCTTCGATAGTGATGATGTGAAGGTTCTTGGTAGAATTGATCAGATCTATCATGGCGGCTTGTGTGGTAGACTTACCCGACCCAGTAGGACCAGTACTTAGTACTAACCCTCTAGGTAATTTTGTGAATTCTCCTACTATTGGCGGCAAACCTAGCTCTTCTATAGTGCTTATCTTGGTGGGTATGAGTCGCATAGCTGCAGCAAGACTGCCTTTTTCATGAAAGGCATTTACCCTAAATCTTGCAATATCTCCAAATGCAAATGAAAAATCTAGCTCTCTCTTGGTGACAAGTATCTCTTTTTGTTTGGCGTCGATAAGTCCATATACTAGATCTTCGATAGCTTTTTCGTTAAGTACTTCAGCATTTTCTACCTTCACCAATTTACCGTCTATTCTCAGCATGGCAGGCAGACCAACTTGTATATGCAAGTCAGAAGCCTTTCTCTTGATGACTTCTTCTAAGTAAGTTTCTATCTTTGGGACTCTTGGATTCATATATCTCCTTTAATAATCAGACGCTACTCGAGCTACCTCTTGCAGTGTAGTCACTCCGCTCAAAACCTTCAATATTCCGTCTTGTTGCATAGTAAGCATGCCATCTATCTGAGCTTGTCGTTGGATTGAGCTCGTTGTAGCGTGAGTAAGTAACAACTGTTCCATTGCACCATTCATCTCAAAAACCTCAAAGAGACCTGAACGTCCACTGTAGCCGTCTTGACAGTCACTACAGCCCTTCCCCTTATATAAAGTATAAGCGTTTTGAGAGTATATTGGCAAATGTGCCAACCCTAGGGATTGGGCTTTGGATTGTACTTCTTGTTGGTTCTTTGGAAGTATCTTGCCGACAATGTTATTTATCATTTTTACAGCAGCTGGACTGGCGTTGTAGGGCTGTTTGCATTTGTCGCATATCTTGCGTACCAGTCTCTGACCTATACAAGTATTGATGGTACTAGCTATAAGAAATGGCTCTATCTTCATGTCCAAAAGTCTCGGTAGTACACCAGCAGCACTATTGGTGTGTAGCGTAGATAACACAAGGTGACCAGTAAGTGATGACTGTACTGCTAGATCAGCAGTCTCGTGATCTCTGATCTCCCCTACCATTATGACATTGGGATCTTGACGTAATATCGATCGCAGCCCAGATGCAAAAGTTAAGCCTACTTCGTTATTAACTTGCATTTGATTGACTCCTTCCATTTTGTACTCAATAGGATCTTCAAGCGTAATAATATTGATTTTGGGGCTCATTATTTCCTGGATGATAGCATATAGAGTAGTTGACTTACCCGACCCTGTAGGGCCAGTCGATAAAATCATACCGTGAGGCTTTTTCATACCTTTTTGTATCAATTCATAATTGCGACCTATCAGCCCAAGACTTGCAAGCTTGAACAAATTGTTGGACTTGTCTAGTAGCCTAATAACTACTTGTTCGCCATATGAGATAGGAGCGATAGCTACACGCAAATCAACTTCTTTATTGCCAACCCTATAGATAGCTTCACCGTCCTGAGCCATGCGATGTTCATCTATTTTTAGTTTGGATAAAATTTTTATTCGTGAAACTAGCGCTGGTTCTATCGTCTTCGGCAATGACATCACTTCTTGTAATATACCGTCCACACGAAAACGAATCTTTAGCTCGTTTTCCCTAGGTTCTATATGCACATCTGAAGCATGGGCGTTGATCGCATATTCCAAGATTGAGTTTAGAGCTCTAGTGATTGGCGCATCTTGAACAATTGTTTTGAGCTTCTTTGAATCTTCCTCACCAAAATGCTCGAGCTTGTTCTTGTCGGGTGTAAGACCCACCTCTTGATCACCAAGTACCTCTTTGACTTCCGTACCAAGATTGGATTGATATCTATTGACCCATCCCAATATCTGATCTCTAGATGCTAAAAATGGCTTGATTTGGTATCCACTTTTTCTAGATAAGAAGTCAATTGCTTGAAGATTTTCAGGATCTTCCATAGCTACATTGAGCTTTCCGTCTTCTATTGCAAAGGCTACTGCTACATTTTCTAGAGCGTCTTCTTTGGGAATAATACTCAGTATATCGTTACCGATGTTCTTACTAGCCAGATCTGCATAAGGAAAGTGCGCTGCTAAGGCAGTGAGTTTCACACTATCATCTTTAGTTATTAGCTTCTTGTCTACCAATACTTCCACCAAGGTCTTTCCTGTCTTGGCAGCTTCTATCTTTGATTCATCCAATCTTGCAGGTTCGACTATAGCGTTCTGCAAAATAATCTGTTCAATTTCGCGTTGAGTTTGATCAGTTATCATACCAATTCCTATTGAATAATCTGGTTATTTCCACCTGTGTCTTTAGGGGTAAGATCCTGACTGTAATCTTTTACGTCATTTTTAAGTGTATTGAGTTGTTCTTGGTCAAATGTTGGCACTACTGGGTGAGGCACTTCAACCTGCACTCCTGTATTACTAGATGGCGGTATTAGATAGCGATAAACCAATCCTATGATTATAACGATGATTACTACTGATATTATGATGGTGATGATGTCTTTTTTCTTCATAAGCTATTTTAAAGGGATAAATGTACTCTCGATATTGGCATCTGGTTTGAAATAAGTAGTCATCGTAAGGTTTGCAGTAATATTTCCAGTACTACCGTTGATATCCATACTATTGAAGTTGATTACCCGTGCTGAGTTCTCTGTCTTTTTCAAAAAATCTAGAATTGCCGTATAAGTACCTTCTACATTGACAGTAAATACAAACGGAGTAGCTCCAGCAGTGTTGACATCTGAGCTAGACTGCGACTGCGGACTCTGTTGAGCCTGAGAACTTTGAGTAGCATTTTGCTGAGTGATGTTTGTCACCTTCACTCCGCTTTCTTTGCCCATCTGTTCGAGTATTGCAATGAGACTTTCGTAATCTTGAGTAGTAGGTACAGCACGTAGTATCAATTCTGCATCAGAGATACCGTTCGCGCCTTTTGCATTGATAGCATCGAAGTTGGGCTTGAGAGCTTGAAGATCTTTTTGTTTCTTCACCAGAGAAGATATGAGCTGATCTTGAGCTTTGTTGAGATTTGATTGATTGATATATCGACCACCCAGCCAATATATACTAAATGCACCAACTAACACTATCAAGAACACTACTGCTCCAGATATGATCAAGTAATTTCTTGTAGAAACATCTGCTGCCTTGCTGATTTCAGTTTTTGGCACTTCTATACTGGTCTTTGGCTTGGTTTTTTTGATTGATTTATCCATAGCTATTGATTCACCGCTTGATTAAATAGGCTTGGATCGACCTTGAATGTCATATTGAATTTGACGCTCGAATCCCCTGACCCCGACTCCTTGCTGACAGATGCAATGACTACGTCACTAAACAGCGCCTTTCGCTCAAGATTGGCCTGGGGTTTGAAGTTGAGATTGTATTCTTGAAGTGCCTTGGAAAAGCTACTTACCGCAGCGAAACTAGGCGCGGTTCCAGATACAGATACTATATAATCTTCACTTATCTTAAAGCTCGACAACTTGATGTCATTTGGGACAATCTTAGACAAATTGACAAATATCTCACTCACATAGAGCCTAGATTTCTGTAATTCGGCGAAACTTGCTAGATTCTCTTGAAGCGTAGCTGCCTTTTGCTCCATATCTTGTTGCGTAGCAATATCTTTTTTGATAGTAGATATACGCGACTCATTGGCTTGATACAAAGAGTAGGTGTAGCCAAGCAAGAGCAGTAAGGTCGCTATAATGGTAACAGTCACAATACCAGTGAGTATCATGATAGTATTGGCAGTGCGTTTTCTGGCCTGCGCTTGTAGCTTCAGTATGCGAGCTTCTGGTAGTAGATTGACCTGTAAAGTCATAGCTTGTACCCTCTCAAGGCTAGTCCGATAGATGTAGCATAGCTGAGACTAAGGCTGGCAAGGCTATTGCTGAGTTCGGCAGGATAGCTAATGTTCTGCCAAGGATTACCAACCTCTACTGTTAGACTAGTAGAATTTGCTATATACAGTGGCAAACCAACAAGTGCCGATGTACCACCAGTCAAAATGATCTTGTCTATTTTTTTGCCACTATTTTTTTCCTGAAAATAATCTATTGATCTGTTGAGCTCTTCGGTCAGATGATCAATGAT
>JAUPVL010000020.1 GCA_030917065.1 Patescibacteria group bacterium | reverse complement strand
TCTATAATCTCGGATATATTATGAGTGGGGATATTGGTAGCCATACCTACCGCAATACCCTGCACGCCGTTTAGCAAAAGATTGGGAAGTTTTGCCGGCAATACCTTGGGCTCTCTCTGAGATCCATCGTAGTTTGGCATAAAATCTACAGTATCTTTATCGATATCTACCAGCATCTCTTCAGATACTTTTGTCATCCTGGCTTCTGTATATCGCATCGCAGCAGCACCGTCGCCATCTACACTGCCGAAGTTACCTTGTCCATCTACTAGCATATATCGCATAGAGAAATATTGAGCCATGCGTACCATCGAGTCATATATAGCAGTATCGCCGTGTGGGTGATATTTACCTATCACTTCACCGACTACTGTTGCTGATTTACGATATTTACTCGAAGCTCTAAGACCCAAAGTATGCATAGAATATAATATTCTTCGATGAACTGGCTTGAGTCCATCTCGAACATCTGGTAATGCACGAGATACAATCACGCTCATAGCATAATCTAGATAGCTTTGCTCCATCTCTGATTCGACTGTTTTTGGAGCTATCAAACCAAAATCAGTTTTTTGTGGTTCAAAATTTGTGTCATCAAATTCTATTATTGGTTCTTCGGGTGTTTGTTGTGGTTCTTTTGCCATTATATATCCAAGTTAGTTACGCTTTTTGCATGAGTTTGTATGAAGTTCTTGCGTAGTGCCACTTCTTCCCCCATCAATTTATTAAATATAGCATCTGCTTTTTCAGCATCATCGATGGTTACTTTTAGGAGTATTCTATTTGCTGGATCCATGGTAGTTTCCCAAAGTTGCTCTGCATTCATTTCCCCTAATCCTTTATAACGAGATATCGACAGACCTGGTATCTTTTCCTCTACATTTGATAGATCTACTTCTTCAGTAGCTTCACTTTCCATGGCAAGCTCAGCCAAATCTTCGGCGGTTTCAACATCTTTCTGCACTTTTTTATTAGTTTCTGCAGTATTTTTTTTATCCTCAATAGTTAGACGAAGCCGCTCAACAATCTCGTCTCTTTGCGTGTCTGTGTAGGCATAATGAGAAGTTTTTCCTTTTGTTATCTTATAGAGTGGTGGTTGAGCGATGAAAATATTACCATTGGCCACAAGCTCCGTAAAATGACGATAAAATAGAGTCAATAATAAAGTCCGTATATGAGCACCATCTACATCAGCATCTGTCATGATTATGATACGATGATATCTTAATTTATCTATATTGAACGTTTCACCTATTCCTGCTCCTAAAGCTATTATTAGATTCTTTACTTCATTATTTGCAAGCATCTTGTCTAGCCTAGCTCGTTCTACATTCAATATCTTACCCCTTAACGGCAAAACAGCTTGAAATTCTCTATCTCTACCACCCTTAACAGTTCCACCGGCGCTATCTCCCTCGACGATATAAACCTCACTCTTACTAGGATCTTTACTAGAACAGTCAGTGAGTTTGCCAGGCAGTGTCATTCCCTCTAGCGCACCCTTTCGAATCACACTATCACGAGCTGCTCGGGCTGCTAAACGTGCACGAGAACTAAGTATACCCTTACCAATTATTTTTTTAGCTTCATTTGGATTTTCTTCTAGATAATAACTAAGATATTCATTGAGAACTTTCTCAACAACGGTTCTAATCTCAGGATTTCCCAATTTACCTTTTGTTTGACCTTCAAATTGAGGGTCTGGTAATTTTACCGATATCACAGCTGTAAGTCCCTCACGTACATCATCACCAGTTAGGTTTTCTTCTTTTTCTTTTATGAGGCTATTTTTTCTCGCATATTCATTGATCACCCTAGTGAGAGCCGATCTAAATCCTACTACATGAGTACCTCCTTCTGGATTGAAGATATTATTTGCAAAAGCCTTTAGTTGCTCATTAAAGCTATCACAATATTGTATGGCTAGCTCTACATTGACTTCTCCAACATTTTTATCCACATAAAAAGTTGGTTGGTTCAAAGATTCTTTACCTTTATTGAGATGCTCTACATAGCTTCTAATCCCACCTTCAAAGTAAAAACCATAGCTTTGCTTGCTACTCTCATCTTTTAAATTTACTCTAACACCTTTTGTTAGATATGCCTGATGTCTTAGATAATCAAGAATTGTTTTGTAGCTAAATTTGATTGTTTCAAAAATGTTTTCATCAGGCATGAAGCTAATGACAGTTCCGCGCTTGGTGGTTGTACCGACTTTTTTAATATCACTTACCGGAACACCATTCTTGTATGCTTGACGGTATTCAACACCGTTTTTATAAACAACTGCTATCAAATCGGTAGAGAGGGCATTGACTACACTCACACCTACACCATGCAGACCCCCTGATACTTTATATCCACCACCACCAAATTTACCTCCTGCATGCAAGACAGTCAGGACGGTTTCTAAGGCACTCTTACCAGTAGTCTTGTGTTTGTCGACAGGAATACCTCGTCCATTATCGGAGCATGTTATCCATCCGTTCTCGTGCATAATAACTTCAATGGTATCTGCTTCACCAGCTATTGCTTCATCGATAGAGTTATTTATAAGTTCCCAGACTAGGTGATGTAGTCCCTCTGGACCAGTACCGCCAATGTACATACCTGGTCTTTTTCGAACTGGCTCAAGTCCTTCTAGGACTTGAATTTGCTCAGCTGAATACTGATCTACTTTATTCTTTTCGGGCATTAAACAAGCTTCCCCTCAACAATTCTTAATATGACAAACAAGATTTTTTATAGATAAAAAAATAGTTTATCAACTTTTAATAATAAGTACTATTATAGTCTATTTACAGATACCAAGCAAGAATAAATTTTTCTTCAAATAAGCTTTATTCTTGATTTGATGGCTTTTTGAACATACCAATTACAAGTTCAACGATCACGCCCAACACAGCACCTACAACTAGTAGCAGTACAAGCGTCAGGGTAGAGATTGGGTATCCATAATATCGTGCCACTATATAGATTACTAGCCCAAAAACAAGTCCTGTAATAGATCCTCCTATAAGCGCTGAGGGTCTAAATATAGTCTTTGCTGTAGCATCGCTCACCGCTTCTACAACAGGATTATGTACGATCTTCGAGAATGTCCTTGCTCCTCTAGGTAGTTGTGATTGGACTTTCTATATCTGCTTTCGATAGGCTTGCTTTTTTTCTTGCTTGGTATATTTGGATGCAGGCTTGACATCTTCGTCACGCTTTTCACCTTTTTCTCTTCTTGCTTGCTCTTGAGCCTTGGCCAAATCAATTTCGCGTTTTTCTTTTTCTGCAGCAATCTTCTTCTCAGCCTGTTCGCCTTTTTTTGCGATATCTTTCTCGCCTTTTTCGATCTCAGATTTAGTAATCTTCTTCTCTGGAATTTTTGCTTTTTCTAAATTTTTTAGTTCAGTATTTTCAGCACGTTCAGCACCACTGTCGTGTAGTTTTTCATTATTTTCAGCCATTTGTTTGTACTCCATCATTTAATACTTCGACAAGTTCCAATTCACGTTTTAGTAATCTATTGCGGAAGAATAAGTATACCGATGCCGCAGCAAACAACCCTATGATTATTATAGGAATCACACCAGCACCTGTCGAAGGAAGAGTAGCGAGCACGGGCACACTGGCAGCCAAACACTCTACTTGTTTAGCAGGATTTATGAATAACGGTGTAGAAACTTTACTACCTAAGAATTCATCATCTAATTGACAATCAAAATTAGTCTTGTCGGTTGGTTTTTGAGCATTTGTAGGGATTGGATCTTTTATTTGGACTGTAAATACTTTGGCAACAAAATTAGGATTGTTTCGATCTGAAGATACAGGTATATCTACTGCTGGCCAGACAATCACAGATCTACCGTCTATCTGCTGTATAGTACCGCCTCCTAAATCAACCACATCAGCATAATCAAGTATGTCTGAGATGTCATCCTTAAATACATATCCAGTTTTAGGTTCTTCTCCAAAATGAGCTAGTCCAATTTTATACTCTAACTTGTCACCAGCTCTTGCAGTCTGCCCATTTGCATCAGTTGGTTTACCGTCTGTAGTAAGTAATGTCAGATTACTTACGACCTTTGAAGATATGTCTTCACTAGGTGGTGGCGTAGTATTAACGCTAATTGTTATTTCACAGGTATCCTTTGTGGATGTGGCATCACTGTCATTGGAGACTACTTTAACCTTAGCAGTAAAATTACCGGTACTATTATAGGTGTGCTGTAATGACTGTGTAAGCGCACTTGACTGGACAGTTTGCTTTCCTCCGTCACCAAAATCAAACTGATATTCCTTGATTGTTGTATTTGATACAGATGCAGTTGCATTAAAAGTGGTGGAGAATGGAACTGTGGTGCCCTGAGCTGGGTTGGCAACTAAGCTCACGCAGCTAAAGGTTTTAACTGGAGGAGTTGAAGTTACGGTATAAGGCTGCTTACATCTAAACTTAGTAGGAACTTGCTGATTATCTTGGTCAAATACATTTAATATTATGAGATATTCACCGTTCTCTGTAGTTCTAAATTCTGTAGCATCAAAGTTAGTTGCTGGTGGAGCAGGATCTTGAAACTCCTGTAGATTACTATCTGTCTGAGTATTGTTTCTGGTGATAACTTTGCCTGTAGCAGAATATTTTTTATCTAGATATGTCTCAGTCCCATTAGGATCCTGTTTGTACTGAGTATATACATACTTGCTAGGGCGCAATCCAGGTCCTGGACCAGTGCCTTCTTTGATTGCCTTGCCGGTAAGCTTAGGTACAAAAGGAGCTTGACCAGCACTATTTGCTAGTGTGAGACTTCCGCATTGCAAAGTTTTT
>JAUPVL010000004.1 GCA_030917065.1 Patescibacteria group bacterium | reverse complement strand
TAATGTATACTATACTTAACTATCTAATTAAGTAGATATATTTGTGAAAAATAACTCAATGTTGCAATACTTTATTACATCCAAGACAAGACGTAAGATTATTATGTTGTTTTCCAAATACCCGGATTACAAGATACATATCCGTGGTCTAGCCAAGATTATAAAAGAAGATCCAGGCAATATTGCCAGAGAACTTGTGAAGTTAGAAAAAATCGGCTATCTACGATCAGCAAAAGATGGCAATACCAAGGTATACTGGGCCAATCAAACGTTTTTGCTCTTTAAAGAACTACAAAGCATGGTATTAAAAACATCCAATAGAAAGTGACTGGGTATGTAGATTAAATTAATAACAAAATAAAAAATAAAAAAGGATAATAAAATGAAACAAACAATAGATATCATAAGTAGATTGGCTAAACCCGTCGATCAAAGTCATCATTCCAACAACAAGCTAGAAGCAAAAAACTACGTATTACAAAAAAGGTTTGAAAACTGCCCAAAAGCACCGATTGGATTCAAATCTAGAACTACTAGCTCTTACTATCTAACTACAAGCAAATAAACTAGTAGCTTGTTAATAACAATGTAGGTGATAGCTCAGTTATAATGATTGTATGTCAAAATCATTGAGCAATACTAAATGGAATATTCAAGCGCACCAAGACAGTCCATCTGATTCGGGCCTATCTAGTGAAGTCCTGCGGAATCGAGGCCTTAAAGAGGCCGAAATAGAAAAGTTTTTGACTCCTGACTATCAATCGGACCTGGCCGATCCAATGCTTTTACCAGATATGAATAAGGCAATCAAGCGCATTAAAAGTGCCGTAGATAAAAATCAAAAAATAGTTATATACGGTGACTATGACATAGATGGCATAACAGCATGTGCATTGTTGATGGACTTTTTGCAATCAATAGGTGCCAACGTGTCTATATATATACCCGATAGATTCGAAGAGGGTTATGGGCTCAATAGCTCTGCACTCCAAGAAATCAAAGATAGCGGCAATGATCTTGTGGTCACTGTTGATTGCGGAGTGACGTCAATAGACGAATCTGCATATGCCCACAAGATAGGTCTGGATCTAATAATCACAGATCATCACGACCCTCCAGATAAAATTCCAAAAGAGTGCATAGCGCTAATAAACCCCAAGCTCAAGAATAGTCGATATCCATTTGATCAATTAGCCGGAGTTGGTGTCGCGTTTTCACTTGTCCGTGCTTATATGGCAAAATATCCAAAATCTCTCGATACTGGACAGGAAAAATGGTTACTAGACCTCGTAGCTCTAGGTACAGTATGTGATGTTGTTCCTTTGGTCGGTGAAAATAGAGTATTGAGCTCATATGGGCTAAGAGTACTTAGAAAAACTAAAAGAGTGGGTTTAGTAGAGCTTGCTAGAAGTAGTGGCGTAGAGATATCCAAGACAGACGAGTCCGACTTAGGATTTAGATTTGGACCTAGACTCAATGCAGCAGGTAGGCTAGAGCACGCTAAGGCTGCTTTGAATCTACTGATCAGCAAGGATGCTAAGGAATCTGTAAAGCTTGCAGATAAGCTCAATGAGCTCAACCAAGACAGGCAAGCATTGACTCAAGAAATATACGCTCAGGCTGACAAACAAGCCAAAAAACAATCTCAGAATCTGATATTAGTATTGTCTGATAGTAGCTGGAACTCAGGTGTTGTGGGTATAGTTGCCAGCAGGATTACAGAGAAGCATCATAAGCCTGCTATAGTCATTCACGATGATGGAAAAATCGCAAAAGGTTCAGCTAGGAGTTGGGGAGGATTTTCTATAATAGACGCTATAAGATCTTGTGACGATATATTACAAAAATATGGAGGGCATGATTTTGCTGCGGGTGTAACTCTTTTGTCAGAAAACATAGAACTATTTACACACAAGATAAATCAATACGCCTTGAAAAACATTGATATTGAATCTATGCTACCAACGATAGACATAGACTTGTCTTTTGATAAGATATCTCCAGGACTTAGTTATGTTAAAGATCTTGAACAATTACGGCCATACGGAAACTCCAACTCACAACCTGTGTTTGCATCAGAATTTGAGCTTGTTGAGCTAAGACATATCGGCCAACACCAAAACCATCTGAAGTTCAGACTTAAGGTACCGGCGTCTATATACGATGGCATTGCGTTTTCATCGGCTCACAAATGGCCAGACCTAAAAATAGGGCAGAGTTATAAATTTGCGTATTATATCAACGAGAACGTTTGGCAAAACATTGCCAAACCACAGTTGGAAATTATCGATATTAGCACTATATAGCCAAAATATATAAGAACAAATTTATTGAACATAATAACAAATAAAAGCCTAGAATAAAGCAAAATCATTACATGTATCAAAATATATTATTTATTCAGGACGAGTTAGCTAGTGTAGCTCTTGCCTATCAAGCTCTTCTGGACAAATATAAATACTTGATAAATACCAGATAATAATGTAAAATAATAACTACTAAAAAATTGTGAATTAAATCTACTATATTTAAGTTGCATAGAATGAAAGGAAATTTTAAAAAGTGTTAGAAGTCGTAAGAAAAGATCAAGAATCCTCAGAGAATCTAGTACGTAGATTCAACAAGAAAGTGATACAATCTGGTATCCTAGCTACTGCAAGAAAAAAGAAATATTTCGAAAAACCTATAAGCAAGCGAGATGCTAGAGCTGCTGCTATAAGAAAAAGAATACGCAAAGAGGCAAAGACTAGAGAATTGATGGGGATAAGATAACAAGATGCCTTTAAGTGATCTCTCTCAGCTAGAATCTGATCTCAAAGATGCTGCTATAGCAAGAGATCAAATAAAATTAACAGTGCTTAGATTGCTCAAAAACGCACTTAAAAATTATGAAATTGAAGTAGGTCACGACGCTAGCCCTCAAGAGATAATGGCGGTTCTTCAAAAAGAAGCAAAAAAACGGCGCGATTCAATAGAACAATATAAAAAAGCCAATCGAGAAGACCTAGTAGATGAAGAAACTAAGGAACTGGATATCATTCAGACTTATTTACCAAAAGAGATAAACGATGAAGAGCTCGATATGCTTGTGCGGGATGCTATTGAACAGACAGGTGCAAAAGGGCTATCGGATATGGGCAAGGTAATACCCTTGGTGATGAAATCCAGCCAAGGCGCTGCTAGCGGTGAGAGAATTAGTTCTAAAGTCAAACAAGTTTTAGAAAATTAATGCCACAGAGTAATTTAACGAATCACCACGTAGAGGATAGGTTTGTGTTTGCCACGGAACTACCGTCTGGCGTGACCCAGCCATTTTTGATAGATGTTATTAGTAATACTTTGAGTGAGATCGATTGGACCCCTGCCGGGAAAGTTTCCGTGGCATTTGTGGACGAACATAAATCAAAGTCTATTAATAGAGAATTCTCTGGCAATGATTACCCAACAGATGTGCTAAGCTTTGATTATTCAGATGATGCACATAAGGTAACTCATTCGGTCGAACAAGAATATAGTGGAGAAATACTGATTTGCACAACTATAGCCATCAAACAAGCTGAGCAGTATGGGGTGGATGTAAAATCTGAAATTGCTCTTTTGCTAATACATGGCATACTACATTTGAGTGGTTTGGATCATCAAAATAGTTCTCAAAAAACTAGCTTTGAAAGACAACAAAGTGTTATATTGAAATCACTAAATCTTAAACATCACCCCATGCCATGGTAAGTTTTAACAGTTTTCGCTACGCCTTTAGAGGCCTAAAAATAGTATTGAGCTCTGAATACAACGCTCGATTACATTTGTTGTTTGCAATATTAGCTCTAGTTTTGAGTATCTTGCTTAGAATAAGTATAGAAGAATGGCTATTTGTAGTGATATCAATAATAATGGTGTTTTTTGCAGAGATAGTGAACACTGCAATAGAGAAGACCTTGGATTTGATATCGCAAAAACACAATCAGCTTGTAAAACTGATCAAAGACATGACAGCAGCAGGAGTACTTGTGACTGCTATTGGAGCAATAATAGTTGCAAGCATCGTATTTTTACCTAGAATATACGCAATCATACAGGAATTCTATAAGTGAAAAATCTTTATGTTATTATGGGCGTTCCAGGTTCAGGAAAGGATACTCAAGCCCAACTTTTGGAGTCTCACAAGGGGTTTAGGGTCATAAGAATAGGCCACCTTATAAGAGAACTTGCAAAACATGATAAAAATCTTGACCGAACTCAAAAGCATGGTGATTTGGCCGATGAGGGTCTTGTAAACAAGCTAATGTCAAAAGCTTTGGATGATCAACCAGACAATGCAAATATTTTAAGCGATGGATATCCACGAAGCTTGAGTCAGGCAAAGGCCTTAGAAGAGATGTGCCATGATAAAAAAATCAACTTCGTAAAAGTACTGTATCTGCATATTCCCCACACAGAAACCATCAACAGGCTCAAGCTTCGGGCTAGAGCAGATGATACCGATGAAACTATAAAGAATAGACTAGAGATATTTTCTAGTACTACAATGCCAGTTATCGAATATTTCAAGTCCAAAAATGTCTTGAACGAAATAGACGGCCAAGGCTCAGTAGAAGATGTACAACAAAGGATAATTAGTGTTTTATAGATGAAGACTCAAATAAAAACAGATGAAGAAATAATGCACATGCGTCAGAGTGGTAAGATACTGCATGATATTCTTGTTATTCTAACCAGAGAGGCAAAGCCTGGAGTAACAACCAAGAGACTTGATGATATTGCTGCCAGCGAGCTAAAAAAACATTCTGCAAAAGCAGCATTTTTAGGCTACAACGGCTTCCCAGCTAGTATCTGTATATCTGTAAATGAAGAGATAGTACACGGCATACCTAAAGAGAGAGAATTGATAGATGGTGACATTGTCGGGCTAGACTTTGGAGTGAACTACAAAGGTATGATTACTGATTCAGCAGTCACTATCGGCATAGGCAAGATTAGTAGGGATCAGCAAAGACTACTGGACTATACCAAGAAGGCTCTATATAGCGCTATAGATGTTCTCAAGGATGGTGTTAGAGTTGGTGATATAGGTGAAGCAGTAGATAAGCAACTAAGAGCAGGCAATCTCAAGGTGATAAGAAACCTTGGAGGTCATGGCGTAGGGCACCAAGTGCACGAAGATCCTATTATACTGAACTTCGGACATTCTGGGACAGGCGAAACACTAAGAGCAGGCATGACAATTGCTATCGAACCCATCGCCAGTATCAGTACGCATGATACTTATCTAGCAGATGATGGGTGGACATATGTAACAAGCGACGGTTCTATGTCGGCTCAGTTTGAGCATACTATTCTTATCACCCGAAGTGGTGCTGAAATATTGACCGCATAATCTTTTTAAATCTGTGCATTAGCTGCTTAGGTTTGTTATAATTTAAACATATGGCAGCACAAAAACATGAAGCTACTTTTGTTGGTCTAGACATCGGATCTAGTAAGGTTATCTGTGTGGTTGGTCTACACCAGACAGATTTAGCCACCCCGAGCATCATCGGTATTGGCAGTTCCAAGGTGACGGGCCTCAAGAGAGGTGTAGTAACAGATGTAGAGGAGACCGTTAGCGCTATAACTGCAGCACTAGAGGAGGCGGAGCGTATGAGTGGTGTAGCTATTGATAGGGCCAGTATCAATATTGACGGATCGCATCTTCAGAGCCTCAATACGAACGGTGTTGTTGCGGTTGCCCGTGCCGATCACGAGATTGGAGCAGAAGACCTAGCGAGAGTTGAAGAAGTAGCTAGCGGTGTCAATCTAGATACAAATCGACAAATAGTCTCGGTGATACCCAAGTCATACGGCGTCGATGATCAAAGAGAGGTCGATGAGCCAATAGGTATGAATGGCATGAAACTTGAGCTTGAGGCGCATATCATCACTGCTTCCACGCCTGCTATCAAAAACCTACAAAATGCAATATTTCGATCAGGTATAACTATAGATCAACAGGTAGCTACCCCAATAGCTGCGGCAAAATCACTTCTAGACAAACACAAGAAAGAACATGGTGTAGCGGTAGTGAACTTAGGTGCAGAGACCACAGGAATAGCAGTCTATCAAAAAGGTGTTATTAGCTATACCAGTATATTACCGTTGGGTTCAGCAAATATCACAAAAGATTTGGTTTATGGACTAAGAATTACCCCCGAGGTAGCTGAAAAGCTCAAAATTGATCATTCTGTAGCGTCGAAACCGAGAGCTAAGACCAATAAAAAGATTAGTCTAGAAAAATATGGTGCAGCTGGTAATGTTTATCAGATAGATATAGACACTATAGTATCCTCTAGACTTGAAGAAATATTCGCCATGGTATCCGAAGAGCTTCACAAAGCAGTCAAAACGCCTTCAAATCTAGGGGCTGGAGTGATGATAACAGGTGGTGGAGCAAACATGTCTGAGATTTCAAATTTTGCACGTAATAATCTATCTGTACCTGTACAGCTCGGCAGACCAACTGGGTATAGTGGTATTTCAGAAAAAATTTCTGACCCATCCTACTCATCTGTGATTGGACTAATGTTGATGGATATGGAGACACCACCTGATAAATCAAAGCATAAAGGCATGAAAGTAGCTAATGGACTCTTGGCTAAGGCTAAATCCATCTTAAAAGGACTCATTCCCTAAAATACTATCTATAAAAACTAGTCAACAAATCGTACCAAGACGACAGCAGTGCCGTTTTTTTGCACAAAGAAATTATTTCACTGAACACATTTTTTAATCTTAAGAACTAAATAAAAAAAGTCGAATAAATATATTGTATTTACAATGCCTTATGCCTTATACTAGTAGTAACTCTTGCGAGTCAAGAGTGTGTGGCAAGGATCTAAATCCTATCTGGCAGGCTGATCTTGTAGGCCTGCCACTTTTAGAAATAATCTTTAAGCAAATTTAAATTTTTTATAGAGGTATAAATGGCAGAAATACTTCCCGATATTGAAACCTTTGCCCGTATTAAAGTAGTAGGCATCGGTGGCGGAGGTGGAAACGCACTAAATAGAATGATCCAATCAAAACTTCGCGGTATTGATTTTGTTGCTATAAATACTGACGCGCAAGCGCTTCACCACTCTCAGGCAAACAAAAAAGTGCACATTGGAAAGGAAGCTACTAGAGGTCTTGGCGCTGGAGCCAATCCAGAAGTTGGCAGAATGGCTGCTGAAGAGTCAGAGGCGGAAATATATGATGCGTTGAAGAATACCGATATGGTCTTTATTACTACTGGTCTAGGTGGCGGAACTGGATCAGGAGCAACTCCTACAGTTGCAAGAATAGCAAAAGAAATAGGTGCGCTTACAGTTGCAGTGGTCACTAAGCCATTCTCTTTTGAGGGCGAAAGAAGAAGAAAGATATGCGAGCAAGGAATAGAGGAGATCAAGGATAAGGTAGATACGCTTATTATCATTCCAAACGATAGGATTTTACAGATCATAGACCGCAAGACTTCTTTGTTGGATGCATTTGGGATAGTTGATGATGTCTTGAAGCAAGGTGTACAGGGAATAGCCGACCTGGTGACAGTAAATGGTAATATGAACCTGGATTTTGCTGATGTTAAAACTATCATGCAAGATGCTGGAAGTGCTCTCATGGGTATCGGTCAGGGCCAGGGTGACAACCGAGCTATTGATGCAGTAAAACAAGCCATAGACTCACCTCTTCTGGAGGTATCTATTACAGGCGCCCGTGGCGTACTTATAAACTTTACTGGTGGCAAAGACATGGGTATGCACGAGGT
>JAUPVL010000019.1 GCA_030917065.1 Patescibacteria group bacterium | reverse complement strand
CTTTTGAAACAACCTCAAATCAACTATACTTGTAGACGATATATATTAGATCTTCATGGACGAGGGTGCGATTCCCTCCAGCTCCACCAGATAGAGACCAGGTTAGGACCTTGGTCTTTTTTTGTTACTAACGAAATAGCGCAATATACAAACTAAGAATTAAACCAGACTATTGCGTCTGGTTTTTGTTTAGAACGATATTCTATTGGGGTGGAGTAGAGCGAGGACGGAGTTTCATGAGTTCGCCCTTTATGGTGTAGGCGCTATTGGGCACATCCCAGTGACACATGTCACCAACCGGGCAAGCCCCACAGAATTGTTCATATCTAGCGAGTTCCGAGTCACTCCAGACAGGAATGTAGGCTGGAGTCTCGGTCTTACGAGCTCGATACTGCCTAGACAGGGTACGGTTGCCGGGGTTCTTTGCACAACCCACGCTAGACAGTAGCCACACGGCGTTACAGAGCTCTATGGGACTTACATCGTGTCTTATGCAGTAATTGGTAAACAAGTCTCTTAGAACGGTCTGTAGTTGCTCTGAGTAGATATCTCTACCTATTGAGTCGCCAGAGAAATTTACCATCTCAGTCTCTATACATACTCGCATTACATGAAAATCTACTGGTATAGGGAAGGGGATTGGATCGATTATGTCTGAGGCGATGTAGAAATACATCAGCATACTAACCATCTTGTGCTGGAACCCCACGAACCCTTGCCTGTGCGTGAACTGCTTTGTCCTGTGGTGTCGTCGGCTTTTGTTGCGTATCCTCCGACAGGCTTCGTCATAGTCACCGACACCTACGAAGATCTTACGAGGATCACCGTCGTACCAGTCTAAGAGTCTTTGAGCATTCTCAATCCAGTGCGGTGGAGCAGAGTTTTTAAGATATCTTAGATCGACTCTTTCCAGAGATGCTGTGATTGATTCAGGCTTAATCTTCACAATTTCATCAGCGTCAAACAGCCTAGGTCTGCGAGAGTAGAGTCGAGCGAGCTGCTTGGCTGCGGTGTTGCTCTTGATACCGCCCTTCATATATAGGCATAGTACAAATAGAAACATAGCATGCTCTACAGAACCCAGCTCCAGCCTTCTCTCCAGATCAGCTACTTCGTGAGGCAATCTAGCGGAAGGGAGTCTATAGATATACCGTTTTTCACGATATGTATCCAATAGAGTACCAAGTACTAGCTCAACACGTTCGCGGTCGATCGAGATATGCATGTTTTCTCCTGTTGATTGTCAGGTGCTAGTATTATTATTAGTCAATTATATATTCAATGCAATAATGTAAAGCGGTAATGCACTGGTATTTTATAGGTATTTATGCTATACTATCTTTCAAGTAGGTTTCTTTCTTTAGCGCTCTTGATTCAAGATGACAAAGCAAGAATAGAAGTGGTCGTCCTGCTCCAAGAGAATTAAAAGGAAAATATAAATTAGATGAAAAAGTTATTTGTTGGCAATTTGCCATACACAGTTACTTCAGAACAGCTTAGCGAAATCTTCGGTGAGCATGGAGAGGTAACCTCAGCAAATGTTATTACAGATCGTATGAACGGTCGTAGTAAGGGCTTTGGTTTTGTCGAACTAGCAGAGAGCGCAGATTTAAACGCTGTAATCGAAGCTACTAACGGCAAAGAGATTGACGGACGAGCTATCACAGTTAGTGAAGCACGACCACAACAACCTCGCGACTAAGCTAAATAAAAACAGGCCTTAGGATTTAACGATTCGGGCCTGTTTTTTTGTATATAAAATTGCCAAACTATAATTAAAAAAATCGCATACAAAAAAAATCTTGAAAAATAATTTTCAAGATTTTATTTAATGAGTCACTATTTTATAAAACAAATTGGCGTCGCCTTGTGAGCTTCGCCAATCTGTTGAAAAGAGCTTTGTTTTTGTTTTGAGTAATTTTAGTGTGCAGCACTACATCCATAATAAGGCCTAAGCATAACCCTTGTCAACAACTTTTTTGAAAGTTTTTTAAAGATTTTTTGAATTATAATTTTCCAAGTCGTGCGTTTGAGTTTTGTTTGAGATATTTTTCGAATATATTTTGGGCATTTTTCGAATTCTCAGACTTGCCAAGCCAAGCTTTCAATGCCGGCTCTTGTAATGCCCTAGAAAATGAAAAAGTCATAGGGATTGATAGCTTTGATTGAATTGCGATTGCATTGAGGTTGCTAGAGGCTTGCTCGGGGGCCTGTCCTCCAGATAGAAACACAATACCACCTATATCCTTCGGAACTCTTCGAGAGAATACATCTAAGGTATAGCGAGCCACATCTTCAGGGCTTGACTGATTCTCATTGGATTTACCTGCCATTACCATACTGGTTTTGAGTATTACTGCACCGAGATCGACCCTGTAGGCCTTGAGCGAATCAAATAGGACTCTGTATATTTGAGACATAACATCTTGGCATTCTTCAATACTGTGATCACCGTCGTAGAGTACTTCTGGTTCTACAATAGGAACGATCCCATTCGACTGCGCTATGCTGGCATATCTAGCCATAGAACCTAGATTTGCATGGATGACTGTAGAGCTAGGTGACTTTTTGGCTGAATCTATCCTAAAAACACAGCGCCACTTTGCAAATTTCGCACCGAGCGATCCAAATTCTTTCAATCTTTCGGATAGTCCATCCAGCCCCTCGGTGTATTGTTCATCAGGGAAATTATCGAAGGGGACCAAACCGCCATCTACTTTTATGCCTGGTATGACACCGGTCTTATTAAATAAGTCTACAAAAAGCACCCCGCTATCATTTTTTTGACGTATCGTCTCTTCGAAAAGAATAACACCACTCACATATTTTGCGAAGTTGGGTGTTGTAAACAGCAACTGACGGTATTGCCTACGTGTCTCCAGTGTTTTGGCTATACCAAGCTCTTCAAAACGCATATCACATGTTTTACTGCTTTCGTCTGCTGCCAAAATACCTCTAGGTGGGCTTAGCAGGTGACTTACGACTTTATAAAGAGATTCTTTTTTCATATCATTGTTCCTTAGATAAATAATATCACAGCATAAGCGTAAATACACCATATAATAGAGCATTATTGTACATAATAGTTATGTCTAAGCACATATTGTAAGTACAATTTATAAAATCAACAGATAGGAATCGATATTTTAACAAATATTAAGAATGGCTATGTACTATAAATGTATTCTATTTGTTCTTCTTTACTTCTAGACCAACATCTCGCAGCATGTCTCGTTTCTTGATAGTCTCTCGCTTGTCATAGCGCTTTTTGCTTTTACCTATCGCTATTTCTACCTTTATAAGACCCTTATGAATACCAATACGTGCGGGCACAACAATTTTGCCCTCCGACTTGATAGCATTTACTAAGCCCACGAGCTCTTTTTTGTGTAGTAGTAGCTTTCGATCTTGAGTAGGGTTGTAACCTTCCAGATTGGTTGCCATTTTGTACTGATTAACGTGGGCATTTTTGAGATATGCCTCGTTGTTTTGCAGGCTTACATAGCTTCCTTTGAGACTTACATTACCTAGTTTGATACTTTTTACTTCCTGACCAGACAAAACTATACCGGCTACTATTCGCTCCGAGATCTCATAGTCGTATTTGGCACGTTTGTTGGTTGCTACAACCTTCATAATTGCTATTATAACCTACCAAAATATTAAATACGTGCAATATAGGGCCATAATTAGATATAATAAGGCAATGAATAGTCTAAGAACTGAAGTAAATAACTTAATCACTAGTGTTTTTAGAGAGACGTTTGATATAGAATCTTCGGACTCACAAACAGATTACTGTGATTTAAAATATGGTCATTTCGCTAGTAACATAGCACTTGTAAACTCCAAGAAGTTGGGTTTGCCAGCAGTAGAGATAGCAGATAGATTGGTGTCTATTCTAGAGAAAGAGGATAAGTTCTCTAGGGTTGAGTTACAAAATCCGGGATTTATTAACATAACTTTGAAGGATTCTGTGTTGCTTGCAGCACTAGAGTCATATCTAGGCAATATAGATAAATTAATTGCCATTGGTGATCCACATAGCACCGTGGTAATCGATTACTCCCATCCAAACATAGGTAAGCCTATGGGTGTCCATCACTTGCTATCCACGGTCATAGGAGATGCTATCAAGCTAATATATAAAGATACGGGATATAGGGTGATTGCCGATAATTTCATAGGTGACATGGGCACACAGTTCGGTAAATTGATATATGCTATCAAAAACTGGGGTGATATGCAGGCAATAGACAAAGACCCTGTAGCTGAACTACTCAAGCTCTATGTCAAATATCACGTCGAAGCTGAAAATAATAAGCAGCTGGATGATTTTGCGCGACAAGAATATAAAAAAATAGAGGATAAGGATCCCGAAAACAGAGCATTGTTAGAAATGGTCCAGAAGCTCAGTATGGGTGAGATGCAGTTAATATATAAGATGCTCGGGGTGGAGTTTGATCACTACAATGGTGAAAGTTTTTATGAAGATAAGCTAAAAGATATTGTTGATCTGGGTATTCAAAAGCAAATATTCACTAAGAGTGAAGGAGCGCTTATATGCCAATTAGAAAATCCCGAAGAACCTCCTGCGCTCATTCAAAAGAGCGATGGTACTAGCTTGTATCTGACTCGAGACCTCGCTAGGGTCGCCTATTGGGAGAAGCAGTGGCATCCTGAAATCATGATAAACGTTGTAGATCTCGCACAGTCGCTTCAGATGAGTCAGGTCTACGAAGTGTCTAGCAAGCTCGGTCTGACTGATGCCAAAAACATACATGTTGCCTTCGGAAGAATGGACTTCAAGGAAAAATCAATGAGTACTAGAAAGGGCAATATCATACTCATTACTGACTTAATAGAAGAAACCAAGAATAGAGTTCAGTCACAGCTTGTATCGTTATCAAAGTCCTTAGAAGAAGATGAAAAAACAGTGTTAAGAGATGTACTTGCCATAAACTCTATAAAATACAATATATTGAAGCAAAATAGACTTTCAAATATAGTATTTGACTGGGACAGTATTCTCAATATAGAAGGTAATAGCGCACCATATCTAGCTTACTCTGCAGTTAGAATGCAATCTATCGCGAACAAAGACAAGGAGTTGGGCCTGGGTAGAAACGGCATTAGCCATCTTGAAAGCGCTAAATTAGAGACTATCGAAGTTAGCTTGCTTCTAGAGATCGATAAACTGCAAGATATATATAGAGAGGCAATCAGTAAGTTCCAACCAAGCGATATAGCAAATTATTGTTATGATGTGTGTAGGATATACAATAACTTTTATAACAATTACAAAATAGTAGATACTACCGCAGCCAATTCCTATAGGATATTACTCAATGATTTGGCATTTGAAGTTATAAAACAGTGTTTTAGCTCGCTCGGTCTAAAGATTCCAAGCAAGATGTAATATTAGTAGTAAAAAATACTACTAGATAGTAGTTATAAATATTCTATCTGTTAAATATGTTGTGCAAAATGCTGTTTGCATATTTTACCGATATACCAAGCACACCAACAAGAGTAGATTACTCCTATCATGGTAAAATTTAAGTAGTATAATAGTACTTATGAGGGAAAAAGTGGAGTTAAATACAGCTCAAAAAAGAGCGGTCAATCATAATAGAGGGCCATTGATGGTCGTAGCAGGCGCAGGCACAGGTAAAACCGCAATTATTACCCTAAGAATCGCACGCCTTATTCAGGAGCATCGTATCAAGGGTGAAGACATTTTAGCTTTAACTTTTACGGATAAGGCGTCTTTAGAGATGGAAGAGAGAATTGACAAACTGCTCCCATATGGATATACGGATGTTAATATACATACATTTCATGCATTAGGAGACAAGATTCTAAGAGAATATGGCAGTGAGATTGGTATCTCTTCAGACTACATAGTAATGAGCAAGTTTCAGCAGGTAATCTTGATGCAGGACATAGTAAACAATGCAAAGCTGACCTATCACAAGCCACTTGGTGATCCATACAGTTTTGTAAACGATCTTATAAAGTTTATTTCAAAATTGAAAGATGAGAATATTAGTGCGCCAGACTTTGCTGATTTCGTATCAAAGACTAAAAATCAGGATAGACAAGAGATAACTAGACTTAGAGAGCTAGCTAAGATATACAAACTATATTCTGAGAAGTGTTATAAGCAACAGGCACTAGATTATGGTGATCAGATAGTACTTTGTATTAAACTCTTGGAAGACAGGCCTAAGGTAGCAGGGGCAATTCGAGATAAACACAAATACATACTAGTAGATGAATATCAGGACACCAATTATGCACAAGCATATCTGTTAAAATTGTTGATAAATAAACAACAAAATATTATGGTTGTAGGAGATGATGACCAATCAATATATAGATTTCGTGGAGCTGCAATATCAAATATATTAAGCTTTATTGATGATTTCCCAAGCTCAAAACAGATAGTTATCAATAGAAACTATAGATCTGCACAGAAGATTCTAGATAAGGCCTACAGCTTGATACAAAATAACAACCCTTATAGGTTAGAGATCCAGAATAAGTTAGACAAAAAGCTGAAGGGGAGTAGAGCAAATTCATGTGTAGAAATTATTGGCAACCAAGATATCTTAAGTGAAATGGATGTCATCAGTAGTAAGATTAAGGAGTTGGTTAAGGCAAAGAAATTAAAATATTCAGACATTGCAATCTTGATAAGAAAAAATAATCAATCAAAGATGATTGCAAATGCCTTGCTTCGTCTGAAAATACCCTATGTCATATCTGAAAGCCAAAATTTGTTTGACCAGCCCGAAGTACGCCTTATTCTAAATTTTATTCATGTCATCAACGATCCCAATGCTTCAACTGCTCTATATGGTCTGCTTACTTCAGATGTTTTTCAGTGCAACTTAAATCAAATAGCGCATCTCAGCGGTAAAGCTAGGCAGGCAAGACTGCCGTTGGAGAAATACTTGATAGAGACCTCAGAGGAGGTACCTCCTGAGGCAACCAGGTTACTAAGTCTTATTGATAAGTATCGAAACGATGCCAGAGCTCAAAATGCAGGTTCATTGGTCTATTTATTTGTCAAAGAGACAGGCTACTTACAATCTTTAGTGGCAGATTCACACAAAAGCGCATTATCTGCTCAAAAAGTTACCAATATTACTCAACTTTTTGTAATAATCGGGGAATTTGAACAGATTAGTAGGTTTGATCCCCATATATATGCATTGTGGCAACATTTGAGCAAGATTGAAGATAGTGGTGCTGAAATAATGATACAATCCTCTCCGTTAGATACCAATGCTGTCAGGATAATGACCATCCATAAAGCAAAAGGATTGGAGTTTGAAGCAGTTTTTATACCTGACATGGTGGAACAAACCTTCCCATCTACCAAAAGAACAGATAGGATTAGAATGCCAGGAGGGCTCATGGACAGTAAGAACAATGACAACATAGACTGGCACATACATGAAGAGCGCAGGCTGCTCTATGTGGCCATGACCAGGGCAAAAAAACAACTTTATTTAACCTATTCCTATGATCATGGAAAGAAAAGACTCAAGAAACCTTCTCGTTTTCTACTAGAGCTAGATGGTAAGATTCTAAAAAAGCCTGAAAGCGTTTCTAGCGGCAATACTAGTTTTATAAGTAGCTTCTCAAGCTTGCCTGCTGAAAAATATGACCCTCTTAGTAGGTTTATATCTGACGACGGGTGGTTGCACATTAGCACCAATCAGTTGGCTAGTTACTTACGATCTCCTAAGGAATTTTGGTATTTTGATGTTCTAAATCTACCGAAAGGGCCATTTCATACTCTAGTTTATGGCTCTGCAATACACGCAGCACTGGAATTTTTCTACAAATCAAAGATAGCGCAACGCTCGGTAGATATATCACAAATATTAGAGGTATATGAAAATAGTTGGAAAAACGAGGGCTTTGTATCATTGGAGCACGAGGCTGACAGATGCAATCAGGGCAAGAAACTACTAAAAAGTCTCTATTCAAGAGAAATTAAGCAGGATAGATTTCCTACATATGTAGAAAAGCCATTTAGGCTCACACTAGATAGTCTTAAGCTCAGGATTAGTGGAAGATATGACGCTGTATATGACGACAACTCAAAGATTGAAATTAGAGACTTCAAGACGGGAGACGTGTCAGATATGAAGAAAGCAGAAAAGAGACTCAAAGATAGCTTGCAGATGAAGATATACGCCTTATCTTGGGAGATGAATGAATCTAATCCTGTCAATTCAGTTAGTTTGTATTTCGTAGAAAACAATATTTTGGCAAAATCAAGTAAAATCAACAACGACAAGACTATAAAATCTTTGGAATTGATATCAAATAATATCAGAAAAAGAAAGTTTGAAGATATAGGACAGAGTCGAATGAACTTCGAGGCTCTAATATGAGTAAACAGCTCGTAAAGGGTAGTTATCGAGACCATGAATGGCTAGAAAACCTGCTGGCTGATATATGGTTTAGATATTTTAATGATATCGAGCAGAGTAATGATGTATATATAAGGTATGGCAGGAAAGCCAAGAGGAGGCTAGGCTCTATAGGGATTAGTCCTAGTGATAGAAATTCTACTATTATCACTATAAATCCTATATACCAAGACTTGGAAATACCAGAGTATGTGGTAATTGCTACTATAGTTCATGAAATGACGCACTATGCTCACGGATTTAATTCACCTCATGATCAAAAACATCAACATCCTCACAGCGGAGGAGTTATAAGAAGAGAATTCGCAGAAAGAGGGCTAGAAGATTTATATATAAAACAAAAAAACTGGTTAAAAAGCAATTGGCAAAGTATTATAGATAAGTATTTTGTAGAAAATAGTAATTTGAATACAAAGAAAAGTACATATGTAGTTAAAAGTCCATGGTGGCTAAGGTGAGTAATATATTTATTCATATAATTGCTAGTTGTATATAAGATTATCCCGTCATAAAGGTAAAATATCGATATTCACCTCTCGTAATGATTATAGATTTATCACATCTGATATGCCTTACAGTTTACTCAATGCAGAATTATAGTTTGTAAAATATCTATATTTGTTGTATAGTGGTAGCATGAGTAGTAAAAGCAGAACAGTAAAAAGATCCAAGAGCACAGGCATAAAGCATCTGTCTTCATCTGGTTATACTAAGAGTCAAAAAGCAAGGATAAGGTCTTCGCAAAGAGCCAGTAGACTTGCTATGACCAAGGCAAGACAGTACTTGCTCTACGCACTAGGCTGTTTCTTTGCAATTCAGGTTATCAAATTTGTGATGTATAGTGTTGTTTTTACGGGAGAATCAAGCCCATCGGGGTTGGTGTTCTTATTTGTTATATGGTTACAGACTGGATTATTGCTTGCTACTTTTGTTTTTGTCGTCATGGCAACTATAAAGGCCCTGTCTCGGCTCATAACAGAGTAGGTAAAACTCTAGATAAGTTTTGTACGTAATTTGTTCGTTAAAATTATATATGATATACTGATTTTATGATTGATATCGTGATATTTGTTGTGCTAGTCGTGAGTGTATTATTACTAATATTGCTAGTCTTAGTGTATTTTAGGCTACGCAATACTCAAGATTCGGGTTCGGTTAGTGATCTTAAGAGTGATATACAGAATTTAAGTGCAAGTATTACTCAGAGCCAAAACCAGATACACAACAGAATAGATACTAATAATACAAATATACAGGCCAATCTTCATAAACAAATGAGCGAATCTGCAAAATTAATTGCTGATGTCACACATAGACTCACTAAACTCGACGAAACAAACAAAAGAGTGGTGGATGTAGCGGACGAACTTAAGACGTTACAGAATGTGTTGTCGAATCCCAAGCAAAGAGGTGTAATCGGGGAGTATTATCTAGGTAGTGTACTCGAGAATGCACTTGGACCAGAGCAATATAAACTGCAGTACAAGATAGGCAAGGGAGACGACGGTAAAGATCTCATAGTTGATGCAGTCATATTCTTACAAGATGACAAAATATTGCCTATTGACTCTAAATTTAGCCTTGAGAACTACAATCGATTGATTGAAACCAAAAATATTGTTGAAAAGAAAAATATCATTAAGCAATTCAAGGCGGATATCAAGCATAGGATTGACGAGACAAGTAAGTATATACAGCCAGATAAGAACACTATGGATTTTGCTTTTATGTTTATACCTTCTGAGGCTATTTACTACGATCTACTGGTAAACAAGATAGGTACACTCGAGACAAGCTCTCAGGATTTGATAGAATACGCGTTTCGAGAAAAAAGGGTTATTATAGTCTCTCCAACATCTTTCTTGGCTTACTTACAAACCGTTCTACAAGGGCTTAGGAGCTTACAAATAGAAGAACAGGCTAAAGAAATCCAGAAGAGAGTGGGCCTACTAGGTAAGCATATAGGAAATTATGATGAATATATGCACAAACTAGGTAATTCACTTGGAACCACAGTCAACCACTATAACACAGCTCATAAAGAACTTAAGAAAATAGATAAAGATGTTGTGAAGATAGCATCAACAGACCCTGCAGTAGAGAGCATTTTGGTTGAAAAGCCCAGACTAGAAGACTAATTATGATATAATTTGAATCATGAAGACGGTATTCTCAGGACTCAAGCCCTCGGGCGACATGACAATTGGTAATTATCTAGGTGCTATGAAGCATTGGCCCAAAGACCAGGGGAAGCACCGAACAATATTTTTTATTCCTAATCTCCATGCTATTACTACTAGGCAAGATCCAATTCAGCTCAAAAAACGTACACTTGATCTAGTAGCTTGGCTACTGACAGTTGGCGTAGACCCAGATCAATCGATTATTTTGGTGCAGTCGATGGTGCCACAGCATGCCGAATTGGCTTGGATACTGAATAATTACGTCACGATGGGCGAGATGAGCCGCATGACACAATATAAGGATAAGGCAAAGAAGGCTGGGCCCGAAGGGCTGTTAGTAGGATTTTTTGATTATCCAGCTCTTATGGCAGCAGATATATTGCTTTACGATAGCAATGAAGTTCCAGTAGGTGAGGATCAGATACAGCATATCGAGTTAACAAGAGATATAGCCAAAAGGTTTAATACTATCTATGGAGATACGTTTGTTGTCCCTAAAGGTGTCATACCAGATACCGGGGCCAGAATCATGAGTCTCGATAATCCCAAGATCAAGATGAGTAAAAGTGACCATCCTGATAGCTCAATATCACTCACAGAGTCAACAGATAGTATTCTGAAAAAATTCAAACGAGCAGTGACAGATTCAGATAATAAAATAGCATATGACAAGGCCAACAAACCTGCAATATCCAACTTGATTGAGATATATTCTGGTTTTACAGACGCTTCTGTAGCAGAGATAGAGAAAAAATATGCAGACAAGAATTACGCGATATTTAAATCTGATATAGGAGAGATAGTTGCTCATAAACTTTCTTTGCTACAAAATGATTTCAATAATATTCGTAGTGACGAAGCTAGCTTATACAGTATTATTGATGTAGGCAACTCAAAAGCATCTCAAATAGCGTCTGAGAAACTTAAAATAGTAAAAGAAAAGACAGGTCTGTTGTAAAATAATCAATACCTGTTAACAGGTTAGATTGTAATAATTACGTTAATTTGTATTGACATAAGCATAAGCATTTGCTACAATATATCTATATTAGTTCTTTAAAACAAAAACAAAAATTAAGTATATGCCACACACATATGTTAATTATATCTCGATAGGTGACCCATGATCTCTAAGGGCACCACGCCCAACAGTGGGGAATGTCTGGCTCACAAGAAGCAGCCCCCTTGCTTTTTGTGACCAGTTTTTCCCTACTGTTCGAGGCAAGCTATCTATTGCATCTTTTTAGTACCTTTGGTAATAGATAAGCACTATCATTCCGTCGGAGACAACCAGAGCTTGCGTCCCATTTTTCCGGGGCGCGTGCTCTGGTTGTACTACCAGAAGAGTGGTAGGGAAGTCGTCAACAGCGTTTCACTACATAAGTATGTATATGCGTTGCTTGACTACACCCATACTGCCTTAGGATCATACCTAGGGGAGTTCTCGGGCCAGCGTGTGCCAGTTAAAGTTTTACTTTCAAAGGGCAGATACGTTGGCCCGTAACCAAATTGCAATCATTAGTCATTAGCCGCCAATAGGCGGTTTTTTAGTACTAGACTGTCAAAACTTCATGACAAACTATATACAAATTTGTGTTAGTAGTTAATGACAATATATTGCATAAGTTATACACAACTATCCACAAGTACTTAGCATCAAACACGTATTTTATATAGGGATAATATTTTATAGCGTCGGATAGCTTTTTTGATTAAACCTCAGTTTTAAATAGAATAAAAAAGTTGTACAAACACTATCGTATACTGTGTAAAATATATTTAGTGTTCTATTTCGAATCAACAAACTGATCAAACAAAACTTACCAAAGGAAGTGTACTTTATGTATGATTTATCAGATAATATATAAGTAATTAAAATTAGTATGAGAAATAGAGCGATAGTATTTATAGAATTAATTTTGGCCTTGTTATTTATAGGTGCTTTATCTGTTAATGTTTATTTGATGGTCAATTATACACCTAAGCAGCTAGGGCCTGCAGCGATTACTTTCTGGTTTATAGGTGTTGTTATAATCATTGCAAGCTTCGTAACGTTGATTGAGTATAATATCAAGCTTAGAAACTCAGCCAATCGTATGCAACCAAGAAAAGTACTGACTCAATCTTTGAGAACTGGCATTTTATTAGGACTAACAATCACAATATTGCTAGCCTTATCTAGCTTGAGGAGTTTGAGTATCAGAGATATAATATTATTTGTTTTGACTGTTGTGATTATTGAACTGTATTTCCGTACAAGAAAAACATAGTATATGAATATAAAATTACAATCTATTACAGATGAATATTTAGAAAACGCAAAAAAAGCTTTTGATAAGGCAAAAAGTAAGATGGAGTTAGATCAAGCAAAGGCTATGTATCTTGGTCCAAAAAGCATATTACTTCAGGAGATAAAAGAAATTCCGCAAATTGATCAAGCTGATAGGGCAGAGGCCGGTAAATTACTCAATACTCGAAAGAATGAGTTAACTAATATATATCTAGAGCTGATAAACAAGGAAAACGACTCAAAGAATAATAATTCGGTAGACATGAGTTTGCCATACCTTACAGAAGAGTATAGTTATGGTCATTCTCACCCAACTAGTATGGTATTGGCTCAAACATTTGATATTTTTACCAAACTTGGTTTTGAGATAATAGATAGTGATGAAGTCGAGACAGATTGGTACAATTTCGAAGCTTTAAATATGCCAAAAGAACACCCTGCTCGTGACATGCAAGACACTTTCTATATTG
>JAUPVL010000018.1 GCA_030917065.1 Patescibacteria group bacterium | reverse complement strand
TCAAAATGGCACAGTCAGATGTGAACCGTCGCGTCGCGGAGATCCTCCGCGAACACGACACACTGCACGGTCAGCACGCCGGCGTGGCCCGACGCGTCGTCGTCCACGACGGCAGGCTCGACGATCACGAAGCTCGCATCGCCGGTGTTCGCACCGACGTCGACAGCGTGACCAGCCGGGTCAACGAGATCCTCGCCGACGACGGGCGCATCGCCCAGCAGGACGAGGCCATCGTCAGGGTGACCACGGAGTTCCGTGACCACCGCGAGGAGGCCAGGCGCCGCCTGATCAACCTCGAGACCTGGCGTAATCGGGTCGATGGCGACTTCCCCTGGCCCTTCTGGGGTGCCATCACGGCCGGAGCCTTCCTGCTCAGCATGATGCTGTGGCGAGTCGTGCTCTACTGGAACAACTGGCATCCCTGGCTGGAGGACCGAGGAGGCCCCAACTGGTGGGAGCACAACCAGCAGGGTGTGCTCAACGCCCACTGGTGGGTGCTGGTGTTCGTCACCACTGTCGTTGTCGGCGCCATCGCCTGGGCACTTGTCCCGCGCGAGTCGCGCAACGGCAACGGGCAGGGTGCCAACGCGGACAACGCCGACCGACCGGTCGAGGTGACCCACGACGGCCCGCATGGGCCTGACGGCACCCCGCTTCCACCCCCGACGCCACCTCCGGGCGTCGACCACACCGATCAGCTCGCCGCGCAGCGGTAGAAGTTCGGTGACAGCCGTCCTGGGGGAACGCAAGTTCCCCCAGGATGTGCTACTATCCTTATAGGTTGTAACTATTTGAAACGTTCTAATATAGTGACTTTTTCACTTTCTTGCCTTTGAAAGTGGAGAAGTGTTCTGTATTCGAAAGGCAACCAACATCCCCAGAAAGGGGGTAGTACCTTGAACACCAACCGTGACCGAATCTCGGTGGCAATGCTCATCATCGCTGGAGCGGTGGCTTCGCTGCTGCTTCTGAGCGGTATCGGGATCATCCCTGCTGGGGCTGACGATCCAACGCCAGAAGATCGTTGCCAAGGATCCGAGGCCAAGTTCTACGCCTACCAGGCAAGGAGCAACGGCCAGTTCGGACCGGCGGTGACGACGAACGACGTCGACGAAGCTGTCGCCGAGCTGTACTCACGCATGGACTGCGACCCACTGCTTGCAGTGGTCATCGCGGCCGACGCGTCGGGTCAGTGGGGCGATGCCAACGCGCTGTACAGCATGGCGCAGAAGATGCTCCGGGACCGGCAGGCCTGGGATGCACTCGTGGCCCGCACTCGTGCGATCCTCGATCAGTGCAACCCGGTCTTTCGTGAGCGGTCGAACGAGTACATGACCTTGGCGATGCGCCGCGGCGCAAACCCACAAGTCATGCCAACGCTCTACCAGGTGAGCCCTGACCGGCCTACCTTCCGAACGTTGGAGTTCGACTGTGGAGGTGGGCGTGTGGTCGTGCTGAAGCTGGACTGCGGGTTCCAACCCGTCCACCAGTTCTTCAGCCTGATCACGATGACGCCGGCCAACCCCGGTAGCACCCCGAGCATCAACCCGCCCGGAACGCCGCCGCACAACCCGCCGCCGCCGACGTCGGCACCACCGCCGACGACACCACCGCCGACGACACCACCGCCGACGGTGCCTCCTGGTTGCCCGACGGGTCCGAACGGCTGCAAGCCGCCGATCCCGCCGACACCGGCGACGTGCAACCTGCCGGATGACCTGTGCCACGGTGGCACGGGACCTCCGACACCACGTCCCCCTGATCCGGTGCGACCGACACCGACGGTGGCTCCGCCACCGGCGACGTTCCCGCCACCGGTGTACACGGTGCCTCCGGATGACCCGGACCCCACCGTCCCAGTCACCTCGCCTCCCACGGCGCCTGACTGATCGGTATCCCAGAGCTTCGACTTCGGTCGAGACCCTGGAAGCCTCGATACTCGGGTGCTCGTTCTCCTCACGGAGAGCGGGCACCCGGTCTCGGGGTGTTTTTGATTTAGCAATAATTTGATCTATTTATTGATAAATATTGACAATAAGCATAAGTACTTATGATGCTAGATATATTATCTATCTGGTAAAAAATTAATTATAAATAACACCAATAATATAACCATAAAAAGTACTGCCAAAAGCATTGACATAAGAATGATGATGTGATATGATACTCACCAGATAAAGAAAAGTTACTTAAAAACTAAATACAATCAAACGTTTAATCACTATATATAGTTCTTGAACTGCATATTTCTTTTGGAAAGCTGTTGTAACAATAATCAACTTAACATTTTTTAAAAGGAGGTAGCTTATGAAACTTACTACCAAAATAGGCCTAGGTGCATTGGCGGCTCTAATAGCTGTCATAGTACCGGTAATGGCTTTTGCCGGATGGTATCCTGATCGTCCTACCAAAAAATGGGATGGTCCATTGACCACTGGATTTGACCAAGTAACATTCAACTCATTTTACAATACACCTATGTATGGAAATGAAACTGAATTTTTCGATGGCAAACAAACTGGACAAGGTCCGTTTTATGACAACATCAACGTAACAGTTGGCCAAGAAATAACCTTGCGAACTTATGTTCACAACGGTGCAGACCCAAGTCTAAATAGTGCAGAAAACAACTACCGAGGAATAGCTCGTAACACCAAAGTAAAAGTTGGTTTGCCAGCAGGATTCGGTACCAAGATGAATGCAGTCAGTCAAGTATCAGCAGACAATGCCCAACCAGGCAGTGTATTTGATACTGTAGACTTCACTAGCGCTAATGGTACGCCTTTCAAGGTGAGTTATGTACCGGGTTCGGCTTATGCTAGTACCCACAGCGTGACTCAAATGCCTCTAAGTGACAACATCGTCACATCAGGTGCTTTGATCGGTGAAACAGCTCCAGACGGTAATGTACCAGGATGCTTCCAATATGCTAGTTATGTAGTTATCAAGGTAAAAGTAGAAGCTGTACCACTTAAGGTCCAAAAGACCGTAGCATTTCCTAAACAACCATTTGTTGAACAAGTAGATGCTAAAGCTGGTGACAGACTATACTTCAAAGTTGATTTCAAAAATGAAGGTACTGACAAGATGAACAATGTGGTAATAACTGATAAGTTACCATCACAATTTGAAGTTTTGCCAGGAACTACAAAGCTTTACAATGCGACATACCCTGATGGACATCTAATACCTGACGGTGCGTTGTTTACAGCTGGCGGTGTAGGTGTAGGAAACTACGGTGCTGGAATCAATGGATATATCTTGTATCAAGTAAAGGTCAAGGATAATACTCAAGGATTACTCACCAACGTTGCTTGTGCTCGTTCTACGGAAGTGCCTTACGACACTTGTGACGATGCAAAGGTAAAAACTCCTGAACCACCTAAGCCACAAGAATGTTTGCCAGGAATACCTGTAGGAGATCCACGTTGTACTACAACTCCTCCTCCTGTAACTCCTCCAACTACAGAAACTTCAGTACCTGCAGGCACATTGCCTGACACAGGTCTAGAATCTGGATTGAGTGCGATGCTCGGTATGACCGGCATAAGCGCAGGTGTGCATGCTTACAGAAAAAGCAAAAAAGCTGCAAAAGACGTTGTAACTAGCAAAAACCGAAAGTAATAGCTAATTAACAACTGTTTAAAAGCTACAAATCGACCCCTATGATCGTAAGATTACGGGGTCTTTTTGTTATATATGATTATTTAGAGATGTTTTGTTCTAGGTAGGCTTCTATGAAAGGTTGGATATCGCCATTGAGCACACCACTGGTATCGGAAGTCTCAAAATTGGTGCGGTGATCCTTGACCTTGGTGTAGGGATGAAGTACATAGCTTCTGATCTGAGCTCCCCAGTCAGCTGATTTGACCTGACCACGCAATTTCTCGATATCATCAAGCTTTTGAGCTCGGGCTAGTTCTGAGAGTCTGGCTGCTAGTATTGATAGGGCTGTAGCCTTGTTTTTGAGCTGGGAGCGCTCATTTTGTATAGAAACAGTGGTACCAGTGGGCAAGTGAGTAATTCGTACAGCACTATCTGTGGTATTGACGCTTTGTCCACCATGTCCGCCAGCCCTGTATACATCAATACGTAAGTCTTTTTCGTTGATATGGACAGATTTGTCATCGATCTGTGGTATCACGTCAACTAAAGCAAATGACGTTTGTCGTAGGTTGTCACTATTGAACGGCGAGAGCCTGACTAGTCGATGCACTCCTTTTTCGCATTTGAGCAGGCCATATGCGAACGGACCAGTGATACGCATGGTAGTAGATTTGATACCAGCCTCTTCTCCAAATGAGGTGTCTAGTACTTCTACACTCATCCCCGAGGTATTGGCGTACTTGATATACATCTGCTGTAGCATTTGCGCCCAATCTTGTGCATCGGTACCGCCAACACCTGCTGAGATTTGGACTATTGCAGGATTTTTGTCAAATTCCTCAGATAATTTGACAGCTACTAGCATGCTATCAGCTCGGCTAGTGAGCTCTTGTAATATGTTCTCAAAGTCATTTTTGCCCGAATCGTCTGATTCGAGCTGTGCTAGATCTAGAGTCGTCTGTAGATCTGACTGTAGCTTTTCCCAACTATTGATATAACGCTTGAGTTCACTAGCTTCTCGAGATACTTTCTCAGCATTTGAGCTATCGTTCCAGAAATCGGGCTCTGCTATGGAGTCCTCTAGGGTTGTAAGCTTGGTTTTATCAGATTGAATATCTAACTGCTTGATGGCCATATTGACAGATTCTAACAAGCTAGTGAGGGATTTGATGATGGGCTTCATGTACTTATTATAACAAAATCTTGATATAAGATACCTGAAATATAGTAGCAGTATAATACTAGTGTTTGTCTTTGCACACTCAATGCTTTTGAGCTACAATAATACATATGATCTTGCTCGATAGAGTATCAGTAATGTATCCAAATAAAACGGTTGCATTGTCTGGTGTCTCACTACATATAAACCCCAAAGAATTTGTCACTATTGTCGGCGCGTCAGGAGCCGGCAAAAGTACTCTTATAAGACTTTTGATCAAAGAAGAAGTGCCTACAAGTGGAAAAATCATAGTAGGTAGTATTGATTATGACACTATAGACAAGGCCAACATCCCGCACTTGAGGCGCAGAATAGGTGTAGTTTTTCAGGATTTCAAGCTTTTGCCTAATATGACAGTATTTGAGAACGTGGCTTTCGCATTGGAGGTATCTGGAGTAAGCAACCGTGAGATAAAGCGCGCAGTGCCCAAGATACTACAGTTAGTAGGATTGAGTGAAAAAATGCACAGTTATCCTAGCGAACTATCGGGCGGTGAAAAGCAACGCACCGCAATAGCCCGTGCGCTAGTGCGCAATCCCAAGATACTTATTGCAGATGAGCCTACTGGCAACTTAGACCCCAAGAACTCTTGGGATATTATCGAGTTACTACTCAAGATCAACCGTTTCGGCACCACTGTATTACTAACAACTCACAACAAAGAGATAGTTGATGCTCTGAAAAAACGGGTAGTTACTATTAATCGCGGTAGGATCATCAAGGATGAGAAGATAGGGAAGTATAGCCTATGACAACGTTGCTACGAATCATCAAGACTGGATTTAGAAATATATTTCGCAATGCCTGGCTAAGTACAGCTGCCACTGCCATTATGGTAGTGACACTTCTTATCATGACTTTTTTTGCGTTCTCCACGATTTTTGTAAATACTCAATTGGCTCAAGTGAGAGAAAAAATCGATCTTAGCATATTTTTGTCTGACGACGCCACTCAGGCTCAAATACAAGAGTTGCAGGCCAAACTAGCAACTGTTGAGAATGTCTCGTCAGTGACACTGGTCACCAAAGCAGATGCTCTCAAGCGCTTAGAAAGTTCTAGTGAAGAAGGCCAAAAACTTGCCAAGTCAGCGTCCGATATCGGCAATCCTCTGCCGGCGAGTTTTGAGGTCAAACTGATAAATATAGACAATATATCTGAAACTAACTCAAATATACGGGCTTTGGCTGAAGCTAAGATAATAACAGACACTAGTTTTGATAATCGTGATGACAATCGCAAGGGTGTAGTTGAGAATGTCATACGTATCAGTAACTCCGTAAGTAGGATAGGACTGGTTCTGAGTATCGTGTTTTTGATAATTGCACTTCTTATCATATTTAATACTATTCGTATGGCGATATTTACTAGACGTGAAGAGGTAGAAATAATGAAACTAGTGGGTGCAACCAAGTGGTTTATACGCGGACCGTTTCTTGTAGAAGGTGCGCTATATGGAATATTTGGCGCCATCATATCGCTTCTAGTGCTTATACCATTCTCACGTGCAGTCAGTTCGTTTTTGATAGAGAAGCTCGGTGCTGGTCCGACTTTAGAATATTTTGTAGCTCACTTCTGGATCATAGCTAGCGGAATGTTTGGAGTAGGTATACTCATCGGTGTTATATCTAGTTGGTTTGCTCTTATCAGGTATCTCAAGCTGTAAAACAAACATAAGTAATTTGATTTATTGTTTGTTTTTTGGTATAATTTCGTTATTGTCAAAGGAGGGTGACATACACATGAATACTGCAAAAACAAAAGTCCTGGCAGCACTAAGTATAGTGGCTGTTTTGTTGTCTCTAGTGTCAAATATTCAAACGGCTCAGGCCGATGAGTATGATGCGCAAATCAACGCCTTGAAGGCGCAAATCAACCAAAATCAAGCTGCTGCCAACCAAAAACGCAATGAAGCAAATACATTGCAAAATAAACTTGATTCTATCAATGCTCAAATAAGAGCTGCTGAGGCATCTTTGAACTTAACAAGAACGCAGATTTCCAAGACAAACCAAGATATTGAAGATCAAAACAAAGAACTCAATCGTCAAAGAGATATTCTCAAAGAGAATCTGCGTATTGTTTACAAGCAAGGCGAGATAACACCATTAGAAATAATTGCATCCAGTAAAAATCTTAGTGATTTTGTAGCTCAACAACAATATTTCTCTGCTATAAAAAACAAAATAGAACAGAACCTTATCAAGATAGATCAAATCAAAAAAGAACTTGATAACAAAAAAGCCGAGCTAACTAGTTTGTCTGCCCAGCAACAAGGTCAGGTGGACTCTATCGCAACCCAGCGCTCAGAACAATCGAGTATCCTGGCCCAAACTCGAGGTGACGAGGCGAGATATCAGCAAATAGTGAGCGATGCGAAGAAACAATTGACAGCTGCCCAAGCTGCTCAGGCTGCCAGTATTGCTGCGGCATCCTCGAATAATGTTTATGGAGGTACCGGTGGATATCCGTGGGCAAATGCGCCTTGGCCCAATCTGCAAGCTGATTACTGGAATTTCTACCAAAGACAGTGCACGTCTTACGCCGTATGGAGATTTTCCGCACTACACCCTGGCAAACCTGTACCTACATGGTGGGGTACAATAGTACCCACCAATGCCAAGCATTTCCCGGCTCGCGCGTCTGTCACCCCTGGATTTAGCGTCAGTTCTACGCCACAAGTCGGAGATATGGCAGTATATTCCGCAGGTGAGTACGGACATGTTATGATAGTAGAGAGTATCAGTGGTAATACTGTCAGAGTCAGTCAATACAACGCCGGATGGGACGGTAGGTACTCCGAGAGCACTTGGCCAATCTCGTCGTTAACATTTATTCATTAGGAGGAAATATTGAATTTATTTAGAAATAGAGTAATAAATAATCTAACTATCTGGGGGGCTGTCCTTGTACTGCTGATGACGGGTTTTTTGTATAATCCGGTCAAGGTAAATGCTGAAAGTACTCAAGAGAAAATCAACAGACTCAATCGAGAAATACAGCAATACCAAGATGCTGCCAACGCCAAGCATTCTGAAGCCAATACACTCAAAGAAGTCCTGGCTGATCTAAATGCCGAGATATCTACAGCTCAAAAAGCACTTGACCTGACATCTGCCCAAATAAGTGACAATTCTGCCCAGATAGACAGAGCCAACCAAGATCTAGATAGGCAGAAGGGTATACTCAAAGACAATTTGAAAATTGTTTATAAGCAAGGAGAAGTCACACCAATAGAAATTATTGCTTCTAGCAAGGACTTAAGTGATTTTGTCTCACAACAGGAATACTATAGCGCTATTAAAAAGCGTATAGATCAAAATCTAGTAAAAATAGATGAGCTCAAAAAAGAACTAGACGCTAGACGTGCAGAACTTACAGAGCTCTCTACCAAGCAAAAAGGTCAAGTAAATGCTATCGCCGAAAAACGTGCTCAGCAATCAAGCCTACTTGCTAAGACACAAGGAGAAGAAGCCAATTATCAAAAAGTAGCCTCTGATCTCTCAGCTCAAAGAAAACAGGCTGAAGACCAGGCTAGAGCGCAGGCTGCTGCTGCAGCAGCAGCCTTTAGATCTGGCAATTTGGTAAGTCTTGGTAATGTCAACGCCGGAGATATCATAGGCTACATGGGTAGTACGGGTAACTCTACCGGCACTCATTTGCATTTCTCAGTCCTAAACTCTAGTGGTGGTTTTGTGAATCCCAATGGATCACCCTTCAACTATTCTCTGGCTACATCTGGGATAGTAACTCAGAATTATGGCGCTGCAACCTGCTCGGTATGTGGATATAATTTTCACAACGGCATAGATATAGCCAACCCATCAAACCCACCAGTAAAAGCAGTCGCTGCAGGTCAGATAATATTTAACGGCTGGGATCCATACGGCTTCGGTCACAAGGTGATGATAATGCATCCTAACGGGTATATCACACTTTACGCTCACTTATTGAACTAATCTAGCGCCAGTAATTTATACCATGGAAAAACAGCCAACCCAAGATATTGACGTCCCAAAAAGCAAAAGTAGTAATTACTTGAAACTCTCTATAATTGCCGTAGTCTTTTTCATTATTGGATTTGCTGTAAATGCCTATGGTCCAAGAATCTCTATTGGCCCAAATAGTCTCAGTCAAAAAAATAGTATAGATTTGACAAAATTCTGGAAGGTCAATGACATCTTGCATGCTAAATACGACGGTGAAATATCGGCAGAAAAACAAAGTGACGGCGCCACTGCTGGCATGGTTGCTTCACTTGGCGATCCTTACACTACTTATCTAGATGCAAAATCAAATACCGAACTCAATAATCAACTAGCAGGCAAGCTGAGTGGTATTGGTATAGAAATAGGTATAAAAAACAATCGCTTGAGTGTGATCGCTCCTATCGATGGTACTCCGGCATCTAAGGCGGGGCTAAGAGCAGGAGATATCATCGTATCTATTGACGGACAAGACACTTCTAGTATGACTGTTGATGAGGCTGTAAGTAAGATAAGGGGTGAGAAAGGCACGGATGTGAAGCTAGGCATAATACATCCAGGCAGTTCTTTGCAGGAAATAGTTATCACCAGAGATGATATAACCGTGCCGAGTGTGAGCTCTGAAATCAAGCCCAACAATATTGGCTACATCAAAATCCGTACTTTTGGAAATGATACTGCTCAACAGATAAGCAATATCGCTGATGAAATGAAAAACCAAGGAGTAAAGGCAGTTGTTATTGATGTTAGAGACAACCCTGGTGGATATCTGGATAGTGCAGTCAAGATCAGCTCAGAATTCCTAAAAGAAGGGGTGATAGTGAAAGAAAAATCAAAACACTCCAAAGACAAAACCTTCTCTGCTAGTGGTGCAGGCACTCTTACCGATGTGCCGATAGTGATGCTAGTAAACGGAGGGTCTGCCAGTGCCAGTGAGATACTAGCAGGTGCTTTGCATGATAATGGCCGAGCAACCTTGGTGGGTGAAAAAACATTTGGTAAGGGTAGTGTACAGGAGATCGTATGCTTGAAAGACTCAGGCTTTAGTATTGGAGCAGAATGCAACTCAGATGCACTGAAGGTAACTATAGCCCACTGGTTTACACCAAAAGACGTCAATATTTCTAAAGATGGTATAAAGCCAGATGTAGAAATCAAACTTACCAATGAAGACTACAATGCCAACCTAGACCCTCAGCTTGCCAAGGCACTCGAAGTAGCAGCTCAAAAAGCTCAATAATACGTATATAAATCTATAAAATATATTGCACATTAATATACTTAAGCAGTATGATATATATATTAAGTGAGTGAGGGGAATTTTAAATATGAAAAGTAAAACAAACAAACAAACAAAGTATATTTTTGTGACTGGTGGAGTCGTTTCAGGACTCGGTAAAGGCATCACAGCAGCAAGCCTCGGGAAGATTTTAAGCTCTCGAGGTTTTTTAGTAAACATGCAAAAATGCGATCCTTATCTCAATACTGATGCCGGTACTCTCAACCCATCTGAGCATGGGGAGGTATTTGTCACTCATGACGGGGCAGAAACTGATTTGGATCTCGGTCACTACGAAAGATTTATCGATAGAGATCTAGACAGATCTAGCTCTGTTATTTCCGGTCAGATATTTTCGAGTGTTATTGAAAATGAGCGCAAAGGCAAATACTTGGGTAAAACAGTACAGATAATCCCTCATGTCACCGATGAGATACAACGCCGAATAATCGATGCCGGTAAGGGATTTGATATACATATTGTAGAGATTGGAGGTACGGTAGGTGATTATGAAGCTATGGCATTTATTGAAGCAATTCGTCAGATGAAGCACAAGGTAGGTCAAGAGAACGTATTATATGCACACTTGGTGTTTTTGCCATATTTAGAAGCCAGTAAGGAGATCAAGACCAAGCCTGCTCAGAACAGTGTAAGAGACCTAAGAGAGGCAGGGGTTTTACCAGATGTACTATTTGTACGTACAGACCACCCTATAAGTGCTGAGGCGCTCAACAAGATGAGTCTGTACTGTGACGTAGACAAAGATGCAATCGTCGCATTGCAGACCGCAAAATCGGTCTATGAAGTACCTCTTACGATGGAAGATACTGGAATTGGTGAATATATACTTAAAAAGTTACAGCTATCCAATAAAAAGCCTGACCTAAATGCCTGGAAGGATTTGGTCGAATCCATCTCTAGGGCCGACAAAAAAATCACAATAGGTGTCATTGCAAAATATATGTCGCACGAGGATACTTACATGAGTGTATTTGAAGCTATCAGGGCAGCTGGCTGGCACAACAACATTGGTGTTGAAATAAAATGGATCAATGCTGAGAACTTGAGCTACATAGACCAAGATATATCAGATGTAGATGGCATAGTCGTACCGGGAGGCTTCGGTGACAGAGGAGTCGAGGGTAAGATAATGGCAGCTAGATACGCTCGTGAGAATAATGTCCCATATCTTGGCTTATGTTTGGGTATGCAGGTTGCCGTGATTGAGTTTGCACGATATGTTCTCAATACTGATGACGTTAATTCGACAGAGTTTGATAGAGATACAAAGAACCCAGTTATTCATATCATGCCCGGACAGCTCGGTGTCCAACTAGGTGGCTCTATGCGACTGGGTGATTACAGATGTCAAATAACCAAAAATAGCAGAGCACACTTAGCCTACCGAGCTACCAAGATATCCGAACGACACAGACACCGGTATGAATTCAATAATAAATATCTTGATGCTCTGAGTAGCAAAGGAATGGTTTTTAGTGGCATAAATCCAGAATCTAAGTTGACTGAGATAGTAGAGCTGAAAAATCATCCATTTTTTGTTGCTAGTCAATTCCACCCTGAGTTCAAATCTAGACCAGACCGAGCACATCCGTTATTTATCGATTTTGTTGGTGCTAGTATGCGCCAAAAAGAATCACTTAGTAAAGTTGGACTAACTTCAAAAATCAAAAATAGAGTCTAAGAGCTGTTATTAGCTAGATACTACGCTGACAAGTGTCTTGCGGTGTTTAGAGCCAGTAAACGTAGTGCGCTTGAGAGTGGAAAACTTAACAGTACCTGATGTGATAGAAAAGATTGTATAGTCCTTACCTGTCGAAACACCTGTACCTGGATAAAACTTGGTACCTCTTTGGCGTACGATAATATCGCCAGGTTTTACTTCCTGACCACCAAACAACTTTACTCCTAGGCGTTTTGATTGTGAATCGCGACCGTTCTTGGACGAACCGCCGGCTTTAGTTTTTGACATGCTTTATGATCCTTTGGGTTTAATTGACAAAATCTGTCTACCTACGATTTGATTAGGCCTTTTATAGATAACCTCATCAAATTCTACAGATTGAAACTGTTTAATAGTATAACCCAGTTTTTGTATTTGGTCAACAATATTTAGGCGTTCTAGACCTTCTTTTTGTTTCCAGCAAGGAAGAGTTAGTACGATGCTCTCTGGTGTTCTAGCTACTGTCTTAAGATTTTTCAGAAAGTTTAGATATAGCATCGAGAGTTCGGCCCGTAGCTCTTCTATTTGATTGGGGCTAGGTATATTATTCTGAGCAGAACCTAAAAACCCCTCGGTGACAATATGGTAGCTTCTATCTGGTACATCACGTATTTTGGTGGCGTCGGCCATGAATATCTTGGCCTCGTCAGCGGTTTGGTAGTTGTCTTGTAGCCATTTTATGTTTGAGTTTGAGCATTGTACCATCCTATCTGATATGTCGGAGCCCCACACTTGATGACCGTGCAACATTGATTCTTGTAGTACGATACCGCTGCCACAAAACGGATCATAAATAATCGAATCTTGCTGCGCTTGAGATATATTGAGCATACTCTGTGCTAGCTTAGGAGGAAACATGCCAACCTTCATGTCCCTACATGGTCTACCATAATCACGCTTGGAGTATGAATCTACGTCTTGCACCCCATGCGTAATAGCTATAGCAATCTTGTCTGTAGAGAACAAAATCACCACTTCTATGCCCGTCGAAATAAGCTTGTTGTGTTTGATTTGAGCTGAATTTAAGATACTATTCTTAGATTCGACGAAGCGAGACCGGACACCGTTTTTCGCAAGCGTTTTTTTTGTGTTAATAAGTAATCTTTTATAAGTCTTATAGGAAATGTTTTTGCCATACAGACTTATCCCAAAATCTATGTTGCTAGAATCTTTTGATCTTGCTGTGTTAAGTATTGCTTGGGCCAACTCTACATATAGTTCGTCAAAGCTATTTACATAACCGTGAAGATTGGCTAATTTTATCACCGTTCCAAACCTATCAATATCTAGGCTAGTATCTTTTGTATACTCAAATACCACACTTTCTGAGTTAATCTTATCAAAACTACCTACCACTGATTCTAGCTCGGCATAGGCTAGGTTTTTTTCGCGTCCGATTATCGCACATATCATACTAATATTATAGATGAATTTGCCTAATCTTACCTCAAAATAAGGTACAATAATAATTAAAGATAATTTGTATGAAGCTACGTCATTTTTTATTTTTCATAGCCTTAATAATCATTGTTGTACTTGCCTACAATCAGTTCAATCAAGTTCAGTCATTTAAGGACTTATTTAAAACACTTAACTGGTGGGTACTACTCCTGGTGATACCTGTGCGCTATTTGTATTATCGATTCAATGCTAAGTATTTTGAGTCGTTCTTTGCTATATTCAAGCAAAAAACAAAGTTCTCTTTGATATTTGAATCTAGTATTACTATGAATTTTGTAAATATAGTATTTCCATCTGGAGGAATCTCTGGACTTTCATACATCAGAAAAGTACTTAAGGACGATATTGACAGCGCTAATGTCACATTGGCTCAACTGAGCTGGTACATATTGAGCTTTGTTGCTTATATTGGGTTTTTGTTACTCGGTTTTGTATTGCTACTATTATCAAATCAAGTGATCAAAGTCAGTTCTCGACTTATCATATTAGTGCTGTTTATTATTATTACCATCAGCATAGCGTTGATATTGTTTGTATTTAACAAAAAATTTGTAGAGAATGTGGCTTATTTCGCCGTTAAGCCACTCAATAAGATACTGAGCCTAGTTCGAAAGAGGATTCTAGGTAGAAGTAGGATAAAAAATTTCATAGAAAAATTACACGAATCAATGCTATTCTTGCGAGATAACAGAGATAAGCTAGGCAAGCCGCTTCTATACACTAGCCTGATGATACTTTTTGATTTGATGACTATATATATTGTGTTTCTAGCGTTTGGTCAAATCATCAACCCCGGAATAGTGATCGCCGGCTATGTGATTGCTCTCATCACGTCACTTGTATCGGTTGTTACCGCAGGCATCGGTGTATATGAAGCTGGTATGGTAGCAACATTTGTAGGTCTCAATATACCGTTTGATATAGCTTTTGCAGTTACGATAGTTTATAGAATAGTATCACTTTGGCTATTTATACCGATAGGACTGTTGTTCTACAAGAGAACGCTACTAGATAAAAAAGACTGATGCAAGACCCTCAAGAACAAACCTACACAGTCGCAGAATTTATAGAAATACTAAATCAAAATCTTGAGTACTCGTATCCAGAGATAATAATTACTGGAGAAGTGTCTAGCTTCAAGATCAATCAAAATAAATGGGTATTTTTTGACTTAAAAGACATGGATAGTAGTCTGGGGTGCTTTATGTCTATCTACCAACTAAAAACTCCACTAGAAGACGGCATGCTCATCAAGGTTCGGTGTACACCCAAAATGACCAAATGGGGTAAATTTTCACTTACCATCAAATCATTTGAGCCAGTAGGCGAAGGATCATTGAAAAAGTCGTTTGAACTATTGTATTCCAAGCTCGAAAAAGAAGGACTATTCTTAGAATCAAAAAAGCGTTCTATCTCAAAATATCCAAAAAGAATTGGACTTATTACATCGAAGCAAGCGGCAGCTTACAACGACTTTGTGACGATTATCAATCAAAGATGGTCTGGATTGTCCATTGACCACATACAGGTACAAGTACAAGGCGAGATGGCTGTTGAGCAGATAGTCTCAGCTATTGAAAAATTCAACAATAAAAGTGAACAATACGACGTTGTAGTCGTGATAAGAGGCGGTGGAAGTCAAGAGGATTTGCAGGCCTTCAATACTGAGCCTCTAGTAAGGTCTATCAGCGCTTCAAAAATACCTACTGTCGTTGCAATAGGGCACGAAGACGATGTTTGCTTGGCTGAGCTGGCATCAGACGTGCGAGCAACTACACCTACTAATGCAGCTCAGGTAGTTACTCCAGACAAATCAGATGAAATTGTCAGAATAGATAATGCTATAAAAAATATTTTTCATATTATTAACACTAAGACGTCAGAGAAATACGCAACAATCAATAGGTTTGGTTTGGTATTTGAGATTATCTCAAACAGGGCAAAAGATAGACTTAAATCTTTGAATATACGACTCATAAACAATATTGACAACATTATGACCAACAATACAAATTCGTTAGACAGATGCCAGCAATCATTGAAACTGCTAGATCCCAATCTGGCACTAAAAAGAGGCTATTCTATAGTGAGGATTAACAATAATATAATCAATTCGGTAAGTTCTTTGAAATCAAATGATAAGCTAGACATTGAATTTGCTGATGGTAGCGCAAGAGCTAAAATAATTGATACAATGATAAAAAGGAGTGCACATGACAAAAACAAGTAATACTAGAAAAGATTTGAAGGATTTTGACTTCGCGAGTGCTATTAAAGAACTAGAGGATATAACCGATTATCTAGAAAGCTCGGATGTTGAGCTGGATAAAGCTGTAGAAAAGTTTAAAAGAGGCAGCGAGCTGGCAACTAAACTCAAAAAATATCTCCAAGAAACAGAGAATACTATTAAGTCAATCAAAGCCGATCTTTGATCATATTTATTTACAATTTGATATAAATGTGGTATCCTTTGTTCAATTATGAATAATCAAGTCCCAGAATATTTTGTTGCCTTAGTCAAGCAGTATGCCAATCTAGCAAATAATCAACAGTCTTTGAGAGCAGTGACCAATATTTCAGATTCTCTTCACAGGTGTTTAGATGATAAATCGAGAAGATGGTTTTTTTATATTGCACCAGACTATCTAAGCGTGCGCGGCAAGATGTTTCTTACCAGCCTAAAAAGTAAAAATAGAACATATCAACATAGCATACTAATGGATAGATTGAGGCTGCAACAAAACCTTACCGACGATACAGAAGTAGAAAACCTCTTATCTGCGTACTTGAAGGCCGTGGCAATTGTTGTAGGGCCGAAAAACACCAAAAAACTGCAAAGCGCATTACCGGCAGAAATAACAACAAAAATTACCCAATAGGAGATTTTTTGTGCACTACCCGAAGCTAATCCATCAGAACGACTCTATTGACTACCAAAAGATACTCTTTGAGAGACCTATCAGTAGACTACACGCTAGACAAATAGGAGTGGTGGCAGGTAGAAATACCAATCTTCGTGAGCTCAACAAGATACACCAGATCGTAGGTGATTTCAAATATGATATATGTATAGTAGCAGAGCCTGAACTAAAAAAATTTGGAGTTCCGGCTGAGTTATTACTAACAACTCAAAACAAGAAGAGTATAGCTTACAGCAACACCGATGATGCAATAGAAGTGGTCAATAATTGTAATTATTCAATTATAGGACTAGGATTTGATGGAAACTCCAAGATGCAGCTAATGATAGAGAAAATGATTGGATCGGCACTGTCTAAACTACTGATATATCAAGAATGCCTTGCCCTATTCAGAACATCGCCAGACATACTGAAAGATAGAATTGACGACATTCTAATATTTGACTCAATTGGCATGAAGAAGCTAGTAAAGCATCTGGGTATAGAGATTAATACTATCTCGGACACCTCCGTTTTAAATACTTGCAATGTATTAACAACGATTGCAAGACTGCAGCAAAGCCATATTGTCTACACACAAAACAATCAGATAATAGTCGTCAGCCATCGTGATGTCGAATCAGTAGGGGTTATTAATTTCGATAATCAATTCGCAAAAAATCCGAGAGATGAGTACGTCGCAATGTTTGTGAGTCTATTGTCTGACTCAGCTCAAACAACCGATGATTTTTTGCACAGAGCTCTGACTGCAGGATACTTGCTAAAAAAATATCTTCATAGCTACGATAATTTCAAAGATGCTCTTAAATAATTTAGACAATTCGTGGATGATGGCATGGTGCCGCTGGTCGGACTCGAACCGACATGTCGTAAGACACACGATTTTGAGTCGTGCGTGTCTACCAGTTCCACCACAGCGGCAAAAGCATATTGGTATATTTTAAGCTCATATTAGAGCATTTGTATTATAATGGTAATAGCGTAAAATTCCAATTATATTTATGAATTCAAAAACCCCCAAAGAATCACTTGAATTACCTGATATTAATCCAAACGACAAAACACCTAAGTCAAATACTGGGTTTAATATTAATAACATTCCAAGGTTTCAGAATCCCAACGCGCTTACTCCTAGATCCAGCGTTACTCTAAAAGATAAAGTAACACAACTGAAGAGTGATAGTCCGCAGCAACAAAATGTAGCTAGAGGGTCCAACACTATGCCTCAACAGCATAGACCTGTTGATCCAAATACAGAAAAGAAGCAAAAAGCTCAAAAGAAACTTAAAAAAATGAGAGCCCACAAGCATTTTTCGACAGTTAGATTCGCTGTCGTTAGTTTTATTGTTTTTCTGATAGTGTTTAATTCTCAGTTGATATATAGTCAGGCGCTGTATTTATACTCCAAGACTCCTTTTGCTCCAAAAACACAGACCACAATCACACCAGTTACTCCTACCAACGTTCCAACACAATCTGCTGAGGTAGTCGGTCCGGAAAACCTAATAATAATTCCGAAAATAGGAGTAAGCGCACCATTGATATTTCCTGAGACTATTGAAGAAAGAGCTGTACTGAGAGCATTGCAGGATGGAGTGGTACACTACTCTGGGACCGCCAACCCTGGTGAGAACGGAAATTCTGTATTTTTTGGACATTCAAGTAACGATATATGGGAGCCAGGCAATTACAAATTTGTATTTGTATTATTGGAGAAATTGGCAGTAGGAGATCAATACGAAATTCATTATCAATCCCGAAAGTATGTTTATACGGTAGAGGAAACAAAAGTAGTTGAACCAACGGAGCTTTCAGTACTCGATCAGACTTCAACGCCTTATTCTACACTTATAACATGTACGCCACCAGGCACAAATTGGCGACGTTTTATAGTGAAGGCCAAACAGACAGAGCCAGTACCAAAAGCTTCTCCGGGTCCGGTTGTGGCTACCCAAGTGCAACCTGGTCAACAGGCCACGACATTGCCAAGTGCTCCACCTACTTTGCTAGAACAAATTCAGCTGTTCTTTAGTAATCTACTAAACACTATACTTGGTAATAGTCCTCAAGATGGCACACAGCCAACAACTCAACCCACTCAGCCTGCAAACCGCTTGCCTGAGGTGTCTAAGACCAATTCAATGCCAACTATTTTTTAGTGAGAGATAGCTCGTATAGATTGCCTGATGAGTTCAACGGAAGAATACTTTTTTGATTTAATAGAATACCAAATCCAGCAATGTCATTTATAGGCGTTAACAGATAGTTGTTTTGTCCGTCGTAATCTAAGATTCTTAGTGTATTGTTTTGCCGAACGACCAAGTGATAATCGTCATACCAGGCCCATGCCTGTAAGTCAGCTAGGCTAGCGCCGTAATTATCATCTTGGTTAAACTCTAGGTCTACAGATCTGAGTGTATTGTTTTGATTATATATCAAGAATCTGCTACTAGGACTTATTGTTTGCTTGAATATATCTGCTCCAATAGCTTTAATCTGGGTGTTTTGATCAGATTTTTGGTAAGGGTTTTTTACTAATTCTGCCAATGATGATGAATTATAAATCACACTCAGATACTCTGCGTATCTAGAACGTACAAACAGGATGTCATAACCCTTAGGGTCAAATTCAAGCTGTCTGAGTAGATTTTCATTGCCGCCCGATAAATCATAACTGTATAAGTCAACAGGTTGTCCTGTAACGGTGTTAGTCTTGACCACCAGAAGCCTATCTTCTTCGATATCAAGCTGAAAGATTGAATCTATTAGGTTAGATGAAATATTCTTATCATTAATCTGTACCTTTTTAAGAACACCAGCGTCCAACCAGAATAACTCAGAGCTGTTTTTGGGGTTGAACCTAATGTCACTAAATACAAATCCAAACTCAGTAGTTAGATTATTGGCCCTAAGGTTTGATGTGTCTATTGAAATTGTTTGATTGGTATTGTTCGCAAGTTTTTGGTCAAATAACAGTCTCTGTCCATCGCTTGAGATTTTTATATTATACAAATCAATGATTGGATTTGCGGGGTCACTAGATTGGACAGCGCTATAAATTTCTTTGGCATCGCCATCATCGGAGATAGAAAAAATCGACAAAGGTGACTTTGCTAGTGCAAATGTTTTTTGATTATTCTCGGATTGGATAACGTTACTAAAAATAATATCTGAAGCAATCTGTTCTTGATCCAACACATCAGGCAATAGTAGTGCATAATTAACAAAAGTAACTTCACCCGGTATTACTGTGGCTTTTTTTGACCAATCTCGATACTGTTCCTTTTCCAGACCAACCTCAAGATTGCCTGCTGGAGCACCAGAGTATCTATAGGGCGTTTTCTTGTCGATTTTTCTATTGTTGAGCAAGACCTCCGCGTTATTCGGGTTTGAGTCTATCAGCACCAGACCAGTTTTGTATATTTGATTGTGAAAAGCATCATAGTTATATCCTTGAGCAAAGGCAACCAATACAACAGTGCCGATAGTGATAATAATAATTGCAGCGATTGAAACAAGCCACTGCTTAAGGCTGGTGATTTTTTTAACCATGATTTTTCAATATTATACTATTTTTTGATATATAAGTGAAGTACTTTGGCTATAAGCCAATAAATTTGTTAAAATATCTTTATGTTTTCAAAAAGAATCGCAATTGATTTAGGTACTGCCAATACTAGAGTTTATTTGCCCAAAAAAGGTATTGTTGCCAATGAGCCTTCTGTAGTGGCCGTAAGTATCGATGACAACAGAATAGTTGCCATCGGCAATGAGGCCAAAGAAATGCTTGGAAGAACTCCCGATATCATCACGGCATCAAGACCATACAAAGATGGGGTAATAGCTGATTATAGAATTACTCAAGCTTTGCTAAAATATTTGATCAATAAAATAGCCGGAAGACTTAGATTTAGAAGACCTGAACTAATGATCAGTGTACCCACAGGCATCACCTCTACCGAGAGACGAGCTGTGATTGATGCAGCTATGAGCGCTGGCGCCAAAAGAGTGTACATAGTGAGAGCACCCGTGGCCGCTGCAATTGGCGCCAATGTCCCTATAGCTGCACCTGCAGGTAATCTGGTGGTAGATATAGGCGAAGGGACTACAGAGGTGGCAATAATTAGTCTAGGCGGGATAGTAGCACAACATAGTGTTAGAATTGCCGGCGGCAAAATAGATAGTGCTATATCCGACTATATTAGAAAAAAATATGGACTTGTAATAGGATCTCGTACAGCAGAGGATATAAAAAAAGAAATAGGTTCAGCTCTACAGCTAGAGAAACCACTCAAGATGCAGATAAGAGGCCGAGATGTTGTTGCTGGCTTACCCAAGACAATCGAACTCAGCTCTACCGATGTAACTGAAGCAATAAGCGAGCGACTGGACGATATTATACTGGCTGTAAAAGCCGTCTTGGAGCAAACTCCGCCTGAGCTCTCAAGCGACATCATAGACAGAGGAATGATCATGACTGGAGGTGGGAGTATGTTGCGCAATATTGATAAGCTCATGACGAAAGTTACTGGTGTACCTAGCTATGTAGCGGAAGAGCCCCTTCTGTGTGTCATCAAAGGTACCGGTATTGCCTTAGAAAATCTTGATGATTATATGCGATCGGTTATCTCTAATCGTTAAATTATGACCAAAAAACATTCTTATCTAAATATAGCCGCGGTGCTGTTATCCGTACTGTTGGTTGCAATGCCTTTTCATGCAGCGATAGTTACCATACTGGGTAATTACTTGCCATTCAAAACACTGCTGCAGGCTTGGAAAGAAATACTAATTTTTATAGTTGGTGTGTTGTGTGCTTTTGCAGTGTATAAAGACAGGTCACTACTTAAATTTGATAACACCAATCGAATAGCTGTAGTAATTATCATATTTAGTCTAGTAGTATCACTTATTCGATTTAATGAATTATATGCATTTCTGGCAGGGGTCAAAACTAACCTTGTTGTGCTGGTACTGTTCTTGGAGGCACAGGTGCTGGCATCGAAATATAGTTTTGAGAAGATATTTAAAATAGTTCTTATACCTGCTGTTATTGTCGCGGTCATAGCAATATTGCAACCGGTTCTGTTTAGACCTGAGATTCTAAATATGATTGGTTACGGACCAGAATCTATCAATGCAGAGCAGTTTGTTGAGTATTCCAATCAGTCGATTAGAGTATTTTCTACGCTTGGAGGCCCAAATCAACTAGGCGCCTATCTAATCATACCGTTTGCCATGAGTCTAGTCTGGGCTATAAAATCCCGAAAAATAATTTGGTATTTATTACCATTGGTATTTATGCTTCCTATATATATGAGCTACTCAAGAAGTGCATGGATCGGCGGAATTGTAGCCGCAATTGTTGTGGTAGGATTGAATTTCAAGCCAAAGATACAGTTGGCAGTAGGCCTAGGTGTGTTGGTATTGTTGTCTACATTTGGGTATATATTCTACACGGGAAGTGTATGTGATTATCTTGCAGGGCCAGTCTCAATACTTGTGCATGGCGATTGTAGCTCAGGCGAGCTTGGCGGATCTGATATGATGCGAGTTGATTCCATTGACAACGGCATAGCCACAATCCAAGCCAATCCTTTTGGGACTGGTATAGGTACAGCAGGCCCAGCAAGCTTCTATACCAAGAGCCCACTGATAGTTGAGAACTGGTATTTACAAATAGCAATCGAGATAGGCTTAATAGGTCTAGCTCTATACTTGGTATTTATAGTATTAAACATGATAAAACTATACATAAGAAGTAAAGAAAAGAACTATTCGGTTTTGCCTAGTATGCTTTTTGCCTCGATTTGTGGTGTTCTGGTAGCGTCACTATTCTTGCACACATTAGCAGATAGTACCTTGAGTATTCTACTGTTTGGTCTTCTTGGACTAGTGATAAATCATAGGTTTGAGGAGAAGACACTGTGAAGGTAGCACTAGTGTATGACTGGCTAAATATTAAGATAGGGGGTGGCGAGAATACATTTGCAGAAATATCCAAGATATATCCCGATGCAGATATCTATTGTCTTTTATATAATAAAACTAAGTTTGACCACTTCTTTAAGGGAAGAAACATAACTTCCAGCAGGTTACGGCATCTACCTGGCTTTATGAAAAAAAATCCATACTTGATGTTACCTTTTATAAAGTCGGCTGTAAGTAAGTTTGATTTCGAAGAATATGACTTAGTGATATCGGTATCTAGTGCCTGGGTAAAAAACATTAAGGTTGCAAGACCTACTATCCATATATGTTACTGCTATAGTCCAGCCCGAATGATATGGGATAGTTGGCCCAAATATCTAGACACCCAAAAAATAGGACCTTTTAGAATTGGTCCCATTTCAAAATTCTTAATAACACGTATGGTATCTAAGATAAGACTATGGGATTTTTATTCCTCAGATAGTGTTGATAGTTTTATTGCTATTAGTAATCACATACAAAACAGAATTATAAAGTTCTATAAGAGAAAAAGTGCCTTAGTATACCCGCCGGTCGTCATGGGGAAAGGATCCCTTGTACCAAATAACAAAAGAGAATACTTTTTGGTACTGTCTAGTTTGAGCAAATATAAAAACATCGATGTTGCAATACGAGCTTGTATCAAAAATAATAAGAAATTGGTAATTGTCGGTGATGGTCCGGACAAATCTAGACTCACAGATATTGCAAAAGATAGTAAAAATATAGTTTTTGTTGGAAGGGTTGATGACGACAAGAAATGGCACTATCACAAAAATGCCATGGCTCTGATATTTACCAGTATTGAAGATTTTGGTATTGCACCTGTAGAGGCGATGAGTGTAGGCACGCCTGTAATTGCTCTGAAGGGTGGCGGCCTCAGCGAGACTGTCAAAAGTGGAGTCAATGGGGTTTTCTATGACGATGTAAGTAGTCTTGATACTGTACTTAGTAATTTCGAAACTAGTAATTTTAGACCTGAAAAAGTTAGATCATCCGTAACGCAGTACAGCATCGAAAATTTTAAGAATAACTTTTCAAACACAGTAAATAGTCTAAAAGACACAGGTAGGTATGAAAAAAACAAGTGAGCTAACAGATAAAGTAGATGTACTCGGTGTCCATATTGACAACTTGAGTATCAACTCTGCCAATACTATGATTGGTGACTTTATCGACAGCTCTAATCTCAGTGCTCACAGCTCAAGTTACTACGTAGTCAAGCCATATGTGGAGTTTATTACCAAGGCGCACAAAGACACTAGTATAAGAAGCATAATCAACAAAGCTGATCTTGTTTTACCTGACGGTATCTCATTGCAGTGGGCTTCTAGCTATCTGTATGGTGAGCCACACAAAGCGTTCTTGAAAACAATCCGCAGTCTTTTGTTTTGGATACATAAAAAAGACTGGAGAAGTCAGGTTATCACACAAAGTCACGGTGGGCCAAATCAAACAGTGCCGTTACTAAAATTGGCCGAAAAGAATGGATGGAATATCGGTATTCTTGGTGGTAAACCAGATGAGATTATCACCAGAAAACAAAATCTTACAAAATTGTTTCCAAGACTAAATAATATTTATTGCTGGCATGGATATTTTGCTAGCGAAGATATTCAAAAACTACTGGATGATATCAAATCTAAGGATTTGGACATTCTGTTTGTGGCTATGGGTTTTCCAGTACAAGAAAAATTCATATATGCCAATAAAGAAAAGGGCTTGGCGAAAGTTCTGATCGGAGAAGGGGGGACTTTCGACTATGATGAGCTCGGAGGAAGAACCAAAAGAGCTTCTAAAAAAGTACAGAAATGTGGACTAGAGTGGTTGTGGAGAGTAATTATACAGCCCAGAAGGATACTTAGGCTGTTTAGTATACTCAAGTTTATTATTTTAATAAAAAGATTTTCTTCTAAGAGCAGGGTGTAAACTGTTTACGCTTGGTTAAAAATATACTACAATAATGACAATGCTTAAAAGGAATTTGACCCTAAATGAATTGTAATGTTTGCGATTCCAAAGACCAAATAGAGATAGCCGGTAAAACCTTTTGCGCCAATTGTGGTGCAGTCGACTCTTTTGTTGATAAAAATAACAACTCCCAACAACAAACAAGCCAAGTAAACCCTTCTTTTCAAATACAAGCCGTGCAACAGAACTCTGGTAATAATCCAATGGTTCAACAAAACAACAATCAAAGTATTGGTACACAGTCCGCTCAGGCTCCAGCGCCCATACAAAACCCTACTACCACAACGCTACCTCAAACCAACATACCATATCAACAGGCAAGTGCTCCAATACCAAGCCCAGGGTATAGTCAACAATCTACCATAGGAAATGTGCCTGTTGCGGCAAGCAATACTCAGCTCAATAATAGCTATACTCAGTCAAATCAGCCCATTACAAACAGTCCACAATCAGTAAATACTACTAATAGTATGTTTGCCGATACCCAAGTACCAACCCAAAGTAATGTCCCAAGCCAACCTAACGTACCCCCACTACAAAAGCCACCAGCGCAACAAACTACTACAGAAAATCCCAGTCCAACCGAAAATATTGGTAATGAGATTGGGCAGCTGTCAAAAAAAGACGATATGGTCTTCTCTGATGCAGAACTAGATCAGCTTGCCAACGAAAAACCTGCAGCTTCAAACGTCACCAATCCTTTCGCTGACATTACAACTAACTATGACAGCCCGAACCAAAAAACTCGACCTATAGACAATATTAGTATCAACAACACTCCAAAAGCTCAGATTCCACAAAATACAGCCGGTGAAGCCAATACACAGGGCCCAAATCCTCAGTCTGCTCCTAAAATGACTATGCAGAAACCAACACCACAAAGCGTAGCAAATACACTTCCTCCCAATAGCTCAAGTCATACAGCTAGTTCTCAGGACAATGTGCAGGCAGGTATCATATCAGCACAAGTTGAGAAGCCCAAAAAAAATAGTAAACTCAAGAAACACGGTAGTAAGGTTGCTAGCGTAGGACTATCTCTTGCAGGAGTTATACTTCTGGGCGTATATGTGTGGCAGATCAACTATCCCAATCTTGCTCTAAAAGTCGCTGGTTCCAAGGCTGGCATCAGTGCATCACTGCCTGCTTATCTTCCGAATGGATGGAAGATATCTGGAGATATTCAAGCAAACCCTGGAAGTATCAGTTATAAATTGGCTACAGCTGAAGGCGATAAGTCTGTTTCGGTCAACCAAGTGAGATCTGATTGGGATTCTCAAGCCTTGGCTGAGAACTATCTGGCACCAAATGCAGATAAATATACTGCATTGCAAGCAGAAGGCTTGACTATCTATATATACAACAACAACCAAGCGAGCTGGGTCAATCATGGTACATGGTACAGGATTGAAGGACAAGACCATGGACTCAGTAAGGATCAGATTATAAAAATGGCAACTAGCCTATAAAGGGGGTGTATGAGCGATAAAGCATGGGACGATCTAATAAATCTAATTGATGAAAAATACCAGATAGACTCTTCTGATAGATTGAAAGAAGACTTAGAAGATAGTCCGGGCTTAAAAAGGGTCATCGAGCGTATAGAGTTCGAAAAAGACAATACGAAGTATCGTATTGATAGAGTCACTAGTCCGGCGATAATAGATAAAAAGACCCACTACCATCACCGTGGATCTGCCAATAGAATAGAATATGTTTATGATCCCGAGGAGACCACGACCAAAGTAGTGTTTTATCAACAGCTAAACGACGGTCATTACAACGAGATCTCACCCGAATCCATGCTCAGCCAATAACTAGGTACAAAAGTACTTTTCAAGTATAATTTAGATATGAACAAATCTGTAAGAACTCGTTTTGCGCCTAGTCCTACCGGTATGCTCCATGTAGGAGGGGTGCGAACTGCTCTATTTGCATATCTATATGCAAAGTCGCATGATGGCACTTTTGTATTGAGACTTGAGGATACTGACAGGGAGAGATTCGTAGAAGGTGGGGTAGAGCAAATCATCAAAAGTCTTGATTGGCTAGGAATACACCCGGATGAAGGCGTGTGGTACGAGGAAAAGCAAGGCAACCACGGCCCATATATACAATCCAAGAGATTACCTCATTACAAAAAATATGCAGAAGAATTGGTATCAAAAGGCTTAGCGTATTACTCATCTATTACACCTGAATCATTCGCAGGCTTGCGTGAAGAGGCCATACAGGCCAAAAGACCTTTTGTGTACAAATACTCTATGGAACCAAAAGAGAAACCCAATAGTACAGAGGGCCTACCGATAAGATTAAAAATACCCTATGGCGAAACCGAGTGGCATGACGAAGTACGCGGCATATCAAAGACTCCAAACAATCTACTAGATGACTTTGTGATACTCAAGGCAGATGGATTCCCAACATACAATTTCGCGAATGTCATAGATGATCATCTAATGGAAATCACCCATGTTATTCGCGGTGATGAATTCATATCAACTACAGCAAAGCATGCTCTGTTGTATGACCTACTTGAGTTTGAAAGACCGAGCTGGGTTCACTTGCCGGTTATTTTAGGGCCTGATGGTAAAAAGAAAATGAGTAAACGAGACGGCGACGTAGATGTACTAGAATTCGAAAAAAAGGGATATCTCAAGCAAGCCATGGTCAACTTCTTGGCTTTGCTTGGTTGGAATGATGGCAGTGAGCAAGAAATATTTAGCCTAGAAGAGCTGATTGATAAGTTCAGCATAGAGAGGGTGCAAAAAAGCCCTGCCGTTTTTGACATAGCACGACTTGACTGGATGAACGGGGAATACATACGCAAACTCTCAATCAGTGAGCTTTTGGATATGCTTAAGCCGTTTATACCATCCGAATGGTACTCAGATAGAGAGTACCTACAAAAAGTGGTTATGCTAGACCGTGAGCGCTTAAAAACCTTGGCCGATGCAAGGTATCTGATGGAAATATTTTTTGAAACACCAAATGTAGATATCAAACTACTTACGCAGAAGGATTCTATAGAGAATATAAAGGTGTGGCTACAAAAAACAATTGATTCGTTAGAAGAAACTGAGTTTACTCACGACACACTTGAAAAAACACTTCGCCAACTCGTAACAGAACTCGATATTAAGACTGGACAACTTTTCTATGCACTACGCATTGCTCTGACTGGTCGTACCGAAGCACCAGGACTGTTTGATATCATGCTTGTGCTTGGCAAAGAAGAAACAGTTAGGCGCTTAAATAGGGAGGCATTACAGTGAAGAGTGTGTATGATGAGCAATCTGAAAGATGGATAGAGATGAAGCGAAATGGAAAGAATATAAATCATATCTACCTGGAAAAGCCAGCAATGAAAAATAAAATCAGCGACTTAGGTGGCAAAGATGTGCTGTGTTTGGGAGTAGGTAGCGGAGAAGAAATCGAGCTCTTAAGAGAATTTCATCCAAAGTCCATTGTGGGTACTGATCTTAGCTCTAAGCTTATAGAATCAGCCCAACTATCTTTCCCAGAGTATGAATTTTATGCTTGCGATATGGAGAATCAGCCGCTTATTAATAATAGTGTTGATTTTGTATACTCGAGCCTAGTAATGCACTACAAGAAGAGCTGGGAAGCTACGTTTAAAGAAATCTATAGGATTCTGCGTCCAGGTGGAATATTTTTATTTTCAACACATCACCCCGTAAGGTGGTCAGCGTATCAATCAAAGATAAAGGGGCACAACAAAAGAATACTTGGATATGACAAATTGAAGGATAAAGAGCCGATAATCTATGGTGACTATCTGAACAATACTAAACTGACAGACGTATGGTTTGGTGATTTTGAAGTTGAATATTACCATAAGCCATTCGGAGAAATAATACCAGAAATTATAAAGTCTAAATTCGTAATAGCTGATTTTGTAGAACCAAAACCCACGAAACAGTTTGAATCAATCGATCCAAAGGCCTATAAGGTAAATAATAAAATTCCTCTTTTTATGATATTCGAACTAATTAAACAGAGTTAGTTCCAGTCGAGAGTCCCGCCGGTCTGGTATTCAGTCACGCGAGTTTCAAAAAAGTTTTTCTCTTTGGTGAGATCCACAGCTTCACTCATCCATGGAAATGGATTCTTGACATTGAACTGCTTGGGTAGTCCAACTGCAGAGAGTCGTCTATCGGCTACATGTTCGATATATTGCTTGAAACTATCGGCGTTCATGCCAAATATGCCCTTAGGAAATACTTCTTTGGCGTAAGTGTATTCTAGCTTTGCAGCTTCTTTTACAAGATCTACCATGTGCTTTTGAAACTTTTCCGTCCAGAGCTCCGGCTGTTCTTCCTTGATGGCATTTATCATATTGATGCCAAAGTTCAGATGTTGAGATTCGTCACGCATGATGTATTGAATCTGCTCAGCGCTACCAACCAATTTATTTTGTCTTTGGAAACCGAATATCACGGCGAAGCTAGAATAGAAGAATATACCTTCAAGTATGAGAGAGAAAACACATAGATTCTCAAGAAATTTCTGATCGTTTTCAAATGTTCCTGTCTTGAAATTGTCATCAAATATACCTTCGTTGAAACCTAATATAAAATTGGCCTTGGAATTGTGTGCGGTATTTTCACGGTACATATTAAATATCTCACCACCATCTAGAGCCAATGACTCTACGATGTATTGGTAAGAATGAGTATGTATAGCTTCTTCAAAAGCTTGGCGTAATAGGTACATCCGACATTCGGGGCTAGTAATATGCTTGTAAAATGCCAATACGATATTGTTGGCAGCAATAGAGTCTGCAGTAGTAAAGAATCCGAGAGCAGTCTTAAATGCCAACCTCTCATCGTCAGTCAGGCGAGGGGACTTCCAGAGCTCTATGTCGTCTTGCATAGCGATTTCAGTAGGTAGCCAGTGATTGGCATTACCTGCCAAATAGGCATCCCAAGCAAAGGTATGTTTCATGGGATGGAGCTGTATCACATCAACATCTTCGCCATTGATTATTCTTCGTTTGTTTACGTCTGGTCTAATTTTTGTCATCTTGATTGGCATACTTGTTCCTCTAATTTATTTTATTTTAAGCTTTGGCATCATCTGCCTTGGGCGCCATTTCAGACACTGTGGCGTATTCACGCTTGTGAGTATTTCCAAACTCGGCAGTATCAACGGTAGACTTTTCTACTTGGCTGGCTGCAAGTGATCTTAGATAGTAGGTGGTCTTGAGGCCCATCTTCCAGGCGTAGGTATATATGTCAGATAGTTTTTTGCCTGATACTCCTTGGACAAATATATTTAGGCTCTGGCTTTGATCTATCCACTTGCCGCGGTGGGCTGCTATTTTGACTAGCCATTCGGCATCTATCTCAAATACTTCTTGATATTTTGCTCTTAACTCTGCGGGTATTTCAGTAATCTTCTGAACAGAGCCATCATGGAATTTTATTTTTTGCATTATTTCGTCGTTCCATAGGTTGTTTTTCTTTAGATCGTCTATCATATAAGAATTAATAATAGTGAAGTCACCACTCATGTTTGACTTGACATAAAGATTTTTGTAGATAGGCTCGATACATGGGTAACATCCTGATATATTCGAAATAGATGCCGTAGGAGCAATAGCCATAGTATTGCTATTTCGCATACCGTGTTTTTTGACGTGAGCACGAACAGGTTTCCAATCTAGCTTACCTCGACGTTTGACATCTATCTTAATGCCGCGTTCTTTTTCAAGTAGATCCAGTGTATCTACTGGGAATATACCACGATCCCACTTAGATCCCTTGTAAGACTTGTAGGCGCCACGTTCTTTGGCCAATTGACTGCTACCGAGTATTGCATAGTAACTAACTAGTTCCATACTTTCATCACCAAAAGACACGGCTTTTTCAGAATTGAAGGCAATATCTAGCATGTACAATGCGTCTTGAAAGCCCATGATACCTAGTCCAACTGGCCTATGTCGCATATTTGATACCTTACATTCATCTGTGGTGTAGTAATTGATATCAATGACGTTGTCTAGCATTCTCATGCCTATTGTCACGGTATCGGCCACCATATCGCGGTCTAGTTTCTTGCCAGTGATATGACGCGCTAGATTCACTGAGCCTAGATTGCAAACAGCGGTTTCTTCGGCAGAGTTGTTGAGTGTGATCTCTGTACATAAGTTTGAATTGTGTATAACTCCGGCATGATCCTGGGGAGAACGAACATTGCAAGCGTCTTTGAAGTTGATCCATGGATGACCAGTCTCAAATAGCATAGTGAGCATTTTTCTCCAGAGCTGTAATGCCGGAATCCTTTTGAATTGCTCTAGCTTGCCTTCGTCTGCCATTTTTTCATATTCCACGTATTTCTTCTCAAATTCTTGACCGTATGTATGGTGAAGCTCAGGAACTTCATTGGGCGAAAAAAGAGTCCACTGTTCATCATTTAACACGCGCTTCATAAAAAGATCGGGTATCCAGTTTGCGGTATTCATATCATGAGTTCTACGTCTCTCATCACCCGTGTTTTTCCGCAGTTCTAAGAAATCTTCAATATCCATGTGCCAAGTCTCAAGATACACACACGTAGCACCTTTGCGCTTGCCGGATCTGCTGATTGCAACAGTGCAGTCGTTGGCTATCTTTAGAAAGGGTATGACCCCTTGTGAAGGTATATTGACTGCCTTGATCATCGAGCCTGTAGAGCGAATATTGGTCCAGTCTGTAGCTATACCACCCGAAAACTTACTCATTAGAGCAGTGTCTAGATATACCTTAAATATGTGCTTCAGGTCGTCTTCAACTGTATTTAGAAAACAAGAGCTTAGCTGAGCGAATGTTGTACCGGAGTGAAACAATGTGGGTGTAGATGGAACGTAGCGGAGGGTTGAAAGAGTATCGTAGAATTTTTTTGCCCATTTTTCACGTTCAGTTTTTTTCTCCTGCACTGCTAGTCCCATGGCTATTCTCATCCATAGTATTTGAGGGGTTTCTAGTCTTACACCGCGACCTTCGTTTTGAATGAAGTACCTATCATGAAGCATGTCAAGACCCATATAATCAAACAGTCCGTCTCTGGCGGGATCGATATGATCAGCAAGTTTATCTAGATCAAATTCCAGAAGTCGGCTATCTAGGCGCTTGGTCTTCACGGCTGATTTGATAAATGACCTAAATGTTTCCTTGTAGGCTTCAGTCAATTTGTCTTGCTTATCGGTACCTATTACTTCTCGGTAAATCTTTTTGAGTAGCAAACGAGCTGCTAGAGTAGAGTAGGCGTGATCTTTTTCTATGCAGCTTTTTGCAGCAAGCACTAGGGCTTCCTGTAATTCCTCTAGAGTGATGCCGTCGTACAAGTTGCTTTTGGCAATCTGGGCGAGCTCGTCGATATCGATAGATGATTCAATACCTTCGGCTGCAGTTACGAGATCTTTAATAAGCCGAGTATAGCTAAAGTAATCAATGCTGCCATCGGGTAGAGTTACCTTTAGTTCATTATGCTCAAGTTTTTCAGCATCTCTGTTTGATTCAAATTCTCGTAGTTCTTTATGACGCTCACGATATAGAATGTAGCTTCTTGCGGTCTTATAATAATCTGCGCGCATCAACTCCTGCTCGACCAGGTCCTGGATAGATTCTACGTCAGGCAAATTGTCTCCATTGAGAGATTCTAGGTGAGATATGACATTTTCTACCAACTCTACAACAGTCTGATGAGGTATTTCGTTATCAGCCGAATCTGAAGCTTTCTGAATTGCTATCTCAATCCTTTTAGGTTCAAACTCTACGATTTGACCATTGCGTTTCTTGATATTTGTAAATGCCATTTAAACTAACCCTCCTTTTATTGTTGTTTTTAAGCGCTATATATAGTGCTTATGTTACGCTATATTACACTATATATGTGATTATGTATTACGTCAACTACAACAAATATAATAATTTATTATACAAAACAAAAACCCCCTCTGTGTTTTGTATCTAACAATACTCGATCCTAGATAGACCTTTCGATACAATAATAAAACCCCAATGCTTAAGACTAATCATAGCTTATAATATATTATCTTGTCTATATCGATTTTATTTCTTTGTGTCATAGGACAGTAAACTCGACAACATTAAACAGAGCTGGCAAAATCTTTTATTTCTTCCCGAGCAATTTGTTTTTGATCTGAGCTTAGTGCCCCTATAGGCGGCACCTCTAGATAGAATGTTGAGCCCTTGTTGAGTTGACTTTCGAACCATATTTTTGCTCTGATTCTCTTTGCTAGTTTTGTAGTAATGTAGAGGCCAAGTCCCGTACCTCTCGTTTGTCTTGTCCGATAATCTTCACTTCTAAAGAACTTATCAAATACTTTCTTTTGGTCTGTGCTAGATATACCGATACCAGTATCAGAAACACTAAACACGACACTACCATTTGACCCTTGTTTGACGCGAATCATTATCAAGCCTTGTTTGGTGTATTTCAGTGCATTGGAGATGAAATTTTGTAATATCTCACGTATATATAGTTCACTTGAAAGCAGGGAATTTATTTTATCTGGCGTAGAGTATTGCAGAGCTAGTCCAGCCTTCTTAACGGTTTCTTGATTGTCTTCAGACAATCTCTCGACTAGCTTACACGGGTCTAATAGCTTGATATTGATATCCAAACTACCTCTCTCTGCCTTGTCCAGAGTAGTCAGGTCATTAACCAAATCTCCTAAAAAGATAATGTTGTGGTGTGCTTGTTCCAAAAAGTTCAATGTAGTCGGCTGTAAGTTTTTAGTATCCTCAGCGCGAAGAGCAGACGAAATGTTTGCTTCTGTAACAGCTATAGGCGTCCTAAGTTCATGTGATGTTACGGAAATAAACTCCTTACGCTCTTCATCAAGACCTTTTTCTTTAGTGATATCTCTAGCTACAACAATAAAACCCTCTTCCTCAAGAGCTCCTTCGCTAGATCGAATAGGCGAGACGCTCACAGAAAGATCTATATTGAGCTTTTCATTGGTCACAAAATGAAGATCATTTCTACTAACCAACTTATTGGACTTATCAGCTTGTCTGATAACATCCACTGGAGCGTTTGAATCGTCTAGGAGCTTTAGGACTTTATTGATAGGCTTTTCTTCTATGAGCTCATTGGTGTCCAGTAATTCTAGCGCAGCGCCGTTGTATAGGGTGATCACTCCGTTTTCATCAGTGGCTATTACCGCATCTCCTATACTATTTATAAGTGACACCAATCTATTTCTTTCAAAAGCTACTGAGTTGTGCAAAAATACTGCGTCTGCCTCCATCGGCCTTCTGAGCATCAATAGGGCGATAAACAAACTACTCACAACAAAAATAGCAAAGTAACCCATGACATGATACGAAATCGTACTGTCTAGGCCAGGGTATTGTATATATGTAGCCAACACAGTAATAAAAATAGTAACGGCCATACACGCGAAGTAACCCCTCCATCGATACCAATACATACCAACTGTTAGATAAAAAAGAAATATGAAGTAGTATGCATCGTCTATAGGCGCAAAGAATGTAATAAACAAACCAAATGACACATAGTGTAGAGCTAGTAAGAAATATCTTTGAGTGAAATATATGTAAAATTTAAAAAGCGGAAGTGTTATTAGAAGAAAAGTTGTGAATATCAACAGGTAAAACAAGCTACCTAATTGATGACTTATATTGTCCGTAAAAGTGTAATCAAATAATAATAGCACTATCAGTGCAGTTTGGGATATGAACATTGGACTGTATTCGCGCCAACGTGATTTAAATGTAGAAAACTCTTGCATGTCTATAGTATCTGATTAACCATTAGCACTATTATAAAACAATTTTTATTGTTATGCTTGATTTATCCGAGAAATATTACCGACAAACTTATGCTATAATTGCAATTATCTATGATTAACGTACCGACTAGCACAATACCATGGTTAATAGGTTCTTTTGCGTTTTTACTGTTCGGACTAAGGGGCGCATCGAACTATAGAAAACTCCATAGTCCGCTATCACTATTTTTCTCTATAAGCGGATTTAGTGCGTCATTGGCATTCTTTTTTTACTCTGTGCCTTTGATATTCACTACCAACCAAGATGTATTGTTGGTGGTGAATATTATTGGTGATTTTTTCTTGTACGTTATGTTTGTATACCAAGTAGTAATTCTGCATTATCTCGTGTTTAAAAATAAAATACCGCTTAATGTCTTATTGGTCCCAGTTATTTTAATTGCTACTATTGGCTGGTTGTCTCACTGTTATGGATATATAGTCAATGGGGTGAGTGTGGTGAACGGATCGTTTGAGTATCAACTTCCATTGATTGCAAATATTATTCAAGCGCTCTTTCTCATGGTGGTATTTATGGTGGGTATATTTATGCTATTACGCATCAAGCAACAGTCAGACTATCGAGCGAGACTGGGACTACTAGGTATCGGTATACTATATATACTGTCCGGACTGGGAGGTAGTCTGAATGTTATATTATCAGGTGAATCAAACAATTCTCCTGCTATCATTGTTAGCTATATAATAGGATTTACACTGTTTATATTTGTGCTGATTACTGCAAGGGTCTTAAGCCCTCAGAAAAAGAGATAAATATGAATCTGCCCTCAAACACGATTCCATACCTACTTGGCTCTATAGCAACGCTAGTAATTGGTATAAAATCTCTACAAAATTATCGAAGGCTCAAAACACCATTGAGTAGGCACTTTGCTTTTTCAGGGTTTCTGGCTGCTGCCGGACTCGGGCTATACTCCATACCATTCTATTTGACGAGCAATCCGGATGTCTTGAGGATAAGCGTAACTATGGGAAGGTTGTGCTTGGACATAGTAGGCTATTGGCAGATATATCTAATATGGTACTTAACTGGCCTCAGAAGATTCCCATTAAGCTATCTTGTAGTCCCGATAGCATTAATAGGTATAGTCGGGTTTGTTGATCAAGCCTTATACTTTCAAACTAACCCAGTGGGCATCATAGATGGCCTAGCAGTATACAAATTTTCGGATTTTGCTAAATATATCCACATGATTTCACTTATGATTGTTTTTGTTGCTGGAGTGATTATTGGTATTAACGCTTTTCAGCAAACAGAGTTAAGATCTAGAGTTAGATTGTTGTCTATTTCTATTTTGTACGTTTTTGCATCTATGGCAGATAGCTACAATACGCTGTTCTTGCAGGGCCTGAATAATTCCTGGATTGTTCTAGCGGGATTTATAATTGCCGCGGGAGTATTTCTCTCCACAACACTCATATTTAGTAGAAATAGATAGATGAGAGGTTATTGATACTTCTTTGGAAGTTTTAGCTCGATACCAGACTCTAGCTCTTTGTTAGGATTTGGATCGATACAACCCACGAGATCCTTAGTTAGTTGTTTTTTGTCTATCTTTTTACCTATAAAGACCAGTTGGGTTTTGGGGGTTTGGTTGATCCAGTTGTCCCAAGTAATATCAGCCCTTGAGCCAACTAGCTGAAATATATATTTACGTAAATGTCCTTTGACCCCCAAATCTACAAAGCCCTTTGCTCGATATACATTCTTTGGTAGCTTGGTGTTTACAAATTCCTGAAATCTCATAGGGTCCAGGGGCTGTTCGCTTTCCCAGGTAAAATGTGAGTATTGTTCATGAATATGTCCACTATGGTCGGTTTGTTTATTGGATTTTGATATCTTAATGTCTCCAATATCTTTTTCAAGAATATATCTAATATCAATGTCGCAGTTGGTGGTAGTAAATATTCTAGCCTTCGGGTTGATCGATATTACTAGTTTTTCAATATCTTCTTGCTTGGATTTGGGCACGAGATCTATTTTGTTGATGATAATAAAGTCGGAAAAAAGTATTTGATCAGCAGCTGTATTGTTGGACTTAGCATTTTGTATGATATTTTTTGCATCTATTATCGTAATAATACTATCTAGCTTTATATCGACCCCAATAGTATCTCTTAGGGTAAGGGCTAGATCTCTCGGCTCGGCGAGGCCGCTTGCTTCAATGATAATGTAGTCAATATTAGATCCTGGAGTAGTAAATTGATCTATAGCTTCTTGTAAATCAAGTGTTTTTAGATTACAACATATACATCCGTTGGTAAGTTCTAGCTTTTTATCGGTCTTGCTCTTTACTAGCTTGGAGTCGATATTGATATCACCAAAATCATTTACCACCACCCCAATATTTAATTTCTTATTAGTATTTAAGATGTGGTTGAGTAGAGTAGTTTTGCCCGAACCAAGAAATCCAGTAATAACCGTGATTGGTATCTTAGATTTGTGTATTTTAGTATCCATACTTGGTATGATTATACATGACTATGGAATATAAGATTAAATATATTAAAAAAACAAAAGTCTCAAAAGATGCCTGGGATCTACATTTTATTAAACCCAAGGGCTTTGTTTACAAACCCGGTCAGTTTATAGAAGCAAATCTGATGCAAAAACATCCCGATGAAAGAGGACAAAAAAGATGGTTCACGCTATCTAGCTCACCAACAGAAGAGACTCTTGATATCACAACCCGTAGATTACCCAAACACTCCAGTTTCAAGGACGTACTATTTAAGCTCAAACAGGGCGATACGCTTGCCATAAAAGGGCCTGATGGATCTTTCACCTTGCCGAAGAGTAATATCAAACTCACGTGGATAGCTGGAGGAATAGGTATAACTCCATTTAGATCACAGATCAAATACATGGTAGATAAAAAATTGTTTGACTACGACATCGTGATGTTTCATGGCAACAGAACGCTTGAGGATAATGTATGTAGAGAGCTTATCGAGGAGTATAAGAGTAAGAATGACGCATTTAAATATGTGGAAGTGTTGTCCGAGGAAATACCTAAGGACTGGATGGGAGAGACCGGCTATATCGATGAGAACATTATCAAAAAACATCTTGTAGATATAGATAAAAGACATTTCTATATATCTGGACCCGAACCCATGGTAGATGCGATGAAAGAGAAGCTAACTTCTCTAAAGATAGATGATACTCGAATACATCAAGACTGGTTCCCTGGATACACAGATATGTTTTGACATAAAAATTGTTGCGATTTGTAGTTTAGTGTTATAATTATGCTTAAGTTAAAGAGGGAAAACAAATGCCAAAGATTTTAATAGTTGAGGACGAGCTAGCACTTAGGGATGTCTATGCTACTCGCTTACAAGCCGAAGGATATCAAGTAGTTTTGGCATCAAACGGTGAAGAAGCGCTGGCTACGGCTGTAGCAGAACGTCCTGACATGATATTACTAGATATAATGATGCCAAAAATATCTGGCTTTGATGTACTAGACATTATTAGAACTACGCCAGAAATTGCAAACACTAGGGTTATTATGCTGACAGCGCTTTCGGAGGAGACAGACCGTGAAAGAGGAGAAAAACTCGGTGTTGATCGATATTTAGTCAAATCACAAGTAATCTTAGAAGACGTTGTAAACGCAGTTGCCGACGTACTCTCTACGCCATCAATATCAAATCCTCAGACTCAACCTACAAATACAAAAGTCAATGTTGAAGCTAATGCCGCAAGCCAAGCACCACCAGCCACAGCTGCAGCACCGCCTCAGGTAAATGATGCTACCGAGCATACCAACCAAGAAAATGCCGAAAAAATCAATTCGCTAGATATCAATAACGCATCTGGCAATACAGCACCTGCTAATCCTCAGCAAACTCAAAACACCCAGAAGTAAGCCAAACTTATGCATGTCTACGTAACATATCTGTAACTTTTTTGGTATAATATAGGGTATGCAAAAAAGAACTCTTGTAGAAGAACTCTCTGGATTTTCAGGAGAAACCAAAACCATTAGTGGATGGCTATACAAAAGAAGACTACTCGGTAGTCTGAATTTTTTAATTATCCGAGATAGGTCTGGTCTGGTACAAATACTTGTAGAAGACAAGAAAGAATTAGAGAAACTTCATGGCCTACAACTTGGCTCTGTTCTTGAAATAACAGGGGATGTTACTAGTGATGAACGTGCTCCATCAGGAGTTGAAATACACAATCCAAAGATAATTGTAAAATTGCCTGTTACAGACGTAATGCCTATTGAGATAGACAAGCCTATTAGTCACAAGCCCGAACACCTCGATACATTGTTTGAAAATAGAGTAGTTGCTTTACGGAATATACATGAACAAGCAATATTTAAGGTACAAGCAGGTATCGAAAATATTATAAGGACACACTTGCTCTCAAAGGAATTTGTATCAATTCACAGTCCCAAACTTTTAGCTGAGGCAACAGAGGGAGGAGCAGAGGTATTTAAACTAGATTATTTTGGTAAAGAAGCTACGCTCGCGCAGTCAGCTCAATTCTACAAACAGATAATGGTAGGTGTATTTGAGAGAGTTTTTGAGATCGGTAGTACATATCGAGCCGAACCGAGCACAACGACAAGACATATGAGTGAGTATATAACTGTAGATGTAGAAATGGGATTTATCGAATCGTTTGCAGATGTCAAAAATCTATTAAATGAACTCATCTGGGATATAAACGAAAATATCTGGGTCAGCCATGAGTCTGAACTTAATAACTTGCGAGCGACAAAATCAAAAATCACAAAGAAGATACCTGAAATTACCCTCAAAGAACTACATCAAGAATTCTACAAACAAACCAAGGTAGATACAAGAAATGAAAAAGACCCAACACCCGCTGAAGAACGTTTTGCAAGTGAATATTCATTGAAAAAGTATGGAAGTGAAGCTATATATATCACAGAATTTCCCACAGCTGAAATGAAATTTTATCACCACATCAATGACAGCAATCCAGAGGTATGCGATAGAGCCGATTTAATATTTCGAGGCGTAGAAATAGTAACAATAACACAGCGTGAAAACAGATATGATGTTTTGGTAGACCAACTAAAAAGTCTAGTCGGTGTTGACCCAGATCATCCGGGTTTCAAATATTATCTGGATGCATTTAAGTACGGCATGCCTAACCACGGTGGATTTGGATTAGGACTAGAGAGATTGACAGCAAAAATTATAGGACTTAACAACGTAAAAGAAGCGACTCTTTTTCCAAGAGACATGCAAAGACTAGCGCCATAGCCGTTATTAGACGAACTGCCTTATGAAACCAGAAGTATACATAGTAAACCTTGATAACTTCAATGGGCCATTGGACCTGCTGCTAAGATTGATAGAGCGTAACAAGCTAGATATTTGCGACGTAAGTATCGCAAAAATAACTGAGGATTATCTTGGTTATGTCAATTATATCGAGCTAAGCCATCACGACGCCAATAAGTTCTTAGAAATAGCTGTGAAGCTTATTTTAACAAAGTCCAGGGCTCTATTGCCTGATCAATCTCTACAAGACGACGAAAATATCCTGGAAGACTTGTCCGAGCAGCTACAGGAGCTTCAAGTCTATCAACAGCTGGCTAAGCAGTTCAATCTGATGCAAGAAAACAGTTTCGTATCAAGACCAAAACTAAAAAATGACAACAACCTTGTGAGTTATTCAAATATTAGCCCTACTAGTATTTCAAACTCATATACCCAAGCGATAAAAGCTCAAGTAAATCCACAACAAATGGGCATAGGATCTTTAAAACGCAAATCGAATACCAGAAGACGTGAGGAGTTGGTAGGTAAACTAATTGAGCTTAATAAATTCTCAGTATCTAGTATCAACGAGATAGCTGGTAATAATAAAGATTCTGTATTGATGTTTATGATAATTTTAGAATTTATAAAATCGAACAAGCTACATGTAGTCAATGAAAAAAAACTAGAGATTGAGGTAGTTAGATGAATGACAGAATCCGGTTGGTTTCGGCCGTACTTTTTTTGAACCCTAATGGCATTACACTCAAAGAGATGGGAAATATCACAAAGATTAAAGAAGCTGATTTAATCAAAATCCTTGAATTACTAAAAACCAGATACCACGAACTTGGCTTAGAGCTAATTGGTCAAGATAAGAAATATATACTATTAGTGACACAAGACTTAACGGAACAAAATGAAAAACTAGTATCTCAAACCGACCAGCTCAGTAATTCAGCCTTGGAGGTATTATCAATCATAGCTTACAAACAGCCTATTTCTCGTGATGAAATTGAATATATAAGGGGGATAGGAAGTGAGCAAAGTATCCGCGGGCTACTAGAAAGAGAGTTGATTGAACAGATAAAACAAAAAAAAGACGGAATAATACACATCAGATACATAACTACAATTTTGTTTTTGAAACAACTCGGTATTCAATCATTAAAAGAATTACCGAAAAAGGATTAGATATTTTATGGAAGCTAAAAAAACACGGATCAACAAGGAGTTAGTAGAGCTCGGCCTGGCGCAGTCACGCAGAAAAGCTGATGAGATAGTGGAAGCTGGGCTAGTCACTATAAATGGCAAGATAGCTAGTGCTGGAGACCTTACGAGCAAAACTGATCAGATTCAAATCTCCGGCAGAGGGGGCGAGTATAGAAGCGATATTACATTACTTTTTAATAAGCCAAAAGGGTACATATGTTCACATACTCAACAGGGTGATGTTCCTACTATATTTTCAATACTACCGAAAAAGTTCCAAACTCTTAAGATTGCCGGCAGACTAGATAAAGATAGTCAAGGATTAGTCATACTGAGTTCTGATGGAGAACTGATAAACAGATTGTCTCATCCAAGCTCAGGTAAGTTAAAGACCTATGTTGTAGACATAAATAAGCCAATGATGCCCAATGACAAAAAAAGACTATCTACTGGCGTGATTCTTCCAGATGGTATAAGCACATTTATCAACCTAAAAACCATCACTCGACAAAAGCTAAGATTTTCTTTGACTGAGGGTCGCAACAGGCAGATTCGAAGAACTTTGTCTCAACTCGGCTATAAAGTAACAAAGCTGGAAAGAATATCACTTGGGGACTTCCAGCTACAGTCAATACCGGCAGGGAAATACAAATTTGTTGATACAAAAGCCGAGGCAAAATGATTGTTACTTTTGTATTACTACTTCTATCAATAATTGAAATAACGTTTGGTACCAATATTATCATTTCAAAATTACAAGATTTAGCTTCGATTAATACACCCAACGAAGTAACTAAAATAAGTATTGATAGCAATAAATACACAACCGCTGCCGAGCAAAAACCTAATATAATACCATTGCAGACAAACGCAAAAGTTGCTTTGATATACGATCTTACCGGCAAAAAAGTAGTTTATGCAAAAGCCGAGAATGATCCGGTAGCTATAGCTTCTCTTACCAAGTTGATGACTGCACTCGTTGTGATGCAAAACCATTCACCGGAAGAGATCGTAAAGATACCAGACAACCTACCTGAACTAAATGCAGAAGATCAAAAAATTGGTATTAAATCAGGTGAAGAGTTCAAATTATCAAGTCTGATGAATGCACTTTTGGTGCACTCCGCCAATGACGTAGCCAATGCACTTGCTATCTGGGATAGTGGCTCCATTGCTGACTTCAGCACTAAAATGAATAAATATGCCGAGCAGTGGGGACTAGACAACTCCAATTTTTCAAACCCAAGTGGGCTTGATGAAGTCAGCCACAGGAGCTCGGCGTCTGATCTTTTGGTACTTGCGACTATCTTGATCCAAGATCCGGATTTTAAAGCAATAGTAAATACACAGTCAGCTGTCATAAAAAATACCAATGATAAAAGTTATCAACTTACTACTACCAATAAATTACTCAATCTGCCATATGTTTATGGCATCAAAACCGGCTTCACCAAAGAGGCCGGTCAGAGCCTGATGTTGTTGGCAGAAAAAGATTCGCACCAGATAGTCACATTGGTTCTAAATAGCCCAGACCGCTTTACAGAATCTAATAATATGATAAAATATACATTCGACAATTACTCCTGGAAGTAACCCATATATGAAAGAAATAACTAAAAACATACCGAGAGTTGCTCTTATTGGCTTGCCTAACTCTGGTAAATCAACTCTTTTCAATCGCTTTTCACATAGTGCACGAGCGATAATTTCTGATATTGAAAATACCACGAGAGATAGCAATCAGGCTACGGTCACGCACAATGAAAAGAAATTTGAGCTAATAGACACCGCAGGGTATACAAAGCTTAAGTCGGCTATTACAAAAATAGCTATGCAAAAACTAGTAGAAATCATCCAAGATGCTGACCTTGTCGTATTTGTAGTAGATGGCACCACTAATCTTACTCCGGCGGACGATCAGCTTGCAAAACTCATTATGGCCACAAACAAGCCTGTGTTAGTGGCAGCCAACAAGGTAGACAATCAAGCGATGGGATTGGAAACATCAAATTTTCGTCGGCTTGGTTTTGAGGCTATCTTTCAGCTCTCAGCTATACACGGCGAAGGTTGCCAAGAACTTCTGGACGCAATAGTAAAAAATATACCCGAAGGAAAAAATGCCAAGCTAAAATATGATAAAGAAATATTTATCTCAATAATCGGGCGTCCCAATACAGGCAAATCTAGTCTGATCAATTCCATTGCCGGCAAGGATTTGGCAATTGCATCAGACATACCAGGCACCACCCGAGACACCAACGACTATTCGTTGGCATACCATGGGTCCAGGATTACATTCATTGATACGGCCGGACTACGTAGACCGGGCAAAGTTGCAAAAGGAGAAGATATAGAATTTTACTCTAAGGTTCGGACTAAAAAAGCTATAGAGAAATCCGACATATGCCTAATGACCATCGATGCAACAGAACCTGCTACTGCACAAGACCTCCACTTACTGGGTATGATAAAAGATGCAAACAAGGGACTAATAATAGTTGTGACCAAATGGGATTTGATAGATAAAGACGAATTATCAAGTGATGTGTTTTTACGTAGACTCAAATCAAAGATGCAATTTGTATGGTGGGCACCAGTAATACTTACAAGCGCCAAACACAAACAAAATATTACTAAACTCAATCAACTCATAGCCGAAGTATATAGCAAGCTAGATCTGACTATTAAGACACCTGAGCTCAACCGTTTTTTGGAAGACGCAAACGCCATTAATCCACCTAGTGCTGTAAAGACAAAACACCCCAAGGTGAACTACATTACTCAAACTGGCAACATGCCTCCGAAGTTTACGATCTTTGCTACTCACCCAGAATACATGCACTGGAGCTACACAAGGTTTTTAGAAAACCAACTACGTGACAAGTTTGATCTAAATGGAGTACCCGTTACAATAGAATACAAGAGCAAATACAAAGAAGGTAACAGAGATAGGTACAAAAAGAAATGAAACTCATTATAGGTCTTGGTAATCCAACAGAGCAGTACATAAAAAATCGCCACAACCTAGGTTCTATGGTGATAGATCAGCTAGCAGAAACATGGGGGGTGCATTTTCAATCACACCAAAGACTCAAAAGTGAATTACTCGTAACGATGCGCGATAAACAAACTGTTGTACTAGCCAAACCACAAACCTACATGAACGATAGTGGCAAAGCAGTCCAAAAAATCAAATCTTTTTACAAGCTTGAAAATGATGACATATGGGTGGTCTCAGATGACCTGGACTTGAATTTTGGTATTATTCGTACCCGCGTAGGCGGAGGTAGTGGCGGACACAATGGATTAAAAGACATTATTGAAAATATCGGCGAAGATTTTGTGCGTATCAGATGTGGTATAAAAAATCCCGAACTACAAACAATATCTGCGGATAAATTTGTACTGCAAGATTTCTCAAAAACAGAGCAAGACAAGCTCAATGATATTATTTCACACACTATCGTCACTATAGAAAATGCTCTACAAGATGGCATGACTGCAGATTCAAAAGCGCTATTGTAACTCGCAACTTCTTTTTTTGAATTTAATAACGCTACAAGCTAGCAATATATAAATTTGCTTAGTAATATAAAAGCAGACCTGCCGTACGAATCGAACAGATCTGCTTATTACACCCTTTCATACCCCCAAGGCATGGGATTTGTCAGTCTCAAAATAAATATTTAGACCGTGGTGATGAAAGGGAGTAATCTGCTAGCGAGAATCTAAAAGGAGGGTGAGTTTTAGACTATACCTCGACTAGCAGATTACTCCCTTTAATAGGGTACTATCGAATTTTTAATTACGCGTGTATTGTATCACTGTTACGCTTATTTGTCAATAGTTTTTAACTGATTAATAATATAACACTTATGCTCTACAGAAGTAACTGAGAATATGAATATACAAGATATTACATATAAAAGCAATAGTTTTCCGGAGTTATTGCGATCCATATCATCACCGCCCAAGAAATTATACTGTTTGGGTGAAATACCAGATCTACCGATGATAGCTATTGTTGGCACCCGCAGACCATCTAGTTATGGCGAACAGATTACTTATAGGCTAGCGTACGACCTAGCTAGCGCCGGCATATGCTTGGTAAGTGGCTTGGCATACGGTATAGATGCTATTGCGCACAAGGCAGCCATAGATGCCAAAGGAAAGGTAGTGGCAGTCCTAGGAACACCCCTAAATACTATATACCCAGCTGCAAATCGCAATCTTGCAAAATCTATATTGAGTGCTGGCGGAGCGATAATAAGTGAGTACGAAGTAGGACAGAGTACACAAAGATTCAATTTTCCAGCTCGTAATCGCATAATAGCTGGGCTAAGTATTGCAACCATCATTACCGAGGCTGATGCCAAGAGCGGTAGTCTTATAACTGCTAATTTTGCAATTAATAATGACCGTATGGTCATGGCTGTGCCAGGCAATATTACTAATCCTCGTTCAGCAGGACCAAATAATCTCATCAAACTAGGGGCCAAGCTTGTCACAAACGCTACAGATGTACTTGCAGAGCTAGATCTGAAAAGCAGTGCTTTAAAGACAGCCAAAACCTTACCCGCTAGCCAAGAAGAAGCGCAGATAATAGGTTTGATTGAAGAAGGACACAACACCATGCAAACTATCATAGATAATAGCAACTTTGATGCACCCCAGCTTGCGCATATATTGAGCCTGATGGAGATAACAGGTAAGATTCGTAATCTTGGCGCGGGACAATGGATAGTAAACTAGATAGACTATCAGTTCCAATAGATTAATAAATATTTGACAAGGCGTCAGCATCACTGTTATTATTTGCAACTTATGCACTAAACTTGCATTATTATAAAAATAACGTTAGCATTTTAGAAAATATATGGCAAAAAACTTACTTATTGTAGAATCACCGGCAAAAGCCAAGACCATTGAGAAATATCTGGGATCAGATTACCAAGTGCTTTCGAGCTATGGTCATATCAGAGATTTACCCAAAAGTGGTCTAAATATCGATGTAGAAAAGAATTTTGAACCAACCTATGAGATACCTGTAGACTCGAAAAAGACGATTGCAGCACTTAGAAAAGCCGTCAAAGGCAAGACTGTGCTACTTGCAACTGATGAAGACCGTGAAGGAGAGGCTATCAGCTGGCACCTATGTCAGGCGCTCAAGCTAGACCCCGGCACAACCAAAAGAATTGTATTTCATGAGATAACCAAACAAGCTTTGCTTGATGCTGTGAACAACCCTAGAAAAGTTGATATCAATCTTGTAAATGCCCAACAAGCCCGTAGGGTATTAGATAGGCTAGTTGGATATGAACTCAGCCCAGTGCTAATGAAGAAAATCCGTCGAGGCTTAAGTGCAGGTAGGGTACAGTCTGTCGCTGTGAGAATCATTGTGGAGCGTGAAAGAGAGATTGAAGCATTTGTTGCTAAATCTAGCTACAAAGTAGTTGCAGAATTCGATCTTAAAAAAGATGGGCTACTAATAGCTGAGCTCAAAGATAAACTAGCAACAAAAAAAGATGCTCAAGAATTTTTGGAAAGTCTAATAAGTGCAGAATATAGTGTTGGCTCACTAGAGAAAAAAGACGGTAAGAAATCACCACCGCCACCATTTACAACATCTACCCTGCAACAGGTAGCTAGTAATAAGCTTGGTTTTTCAGTCCGCCAAACTATGGTTGTAGCCCAAAAACTCTATGAAGCAGGTAAGATCACCTATATGCGCACTGATTCTCTCAACCTCTCAAGCACGGCTATTGCTCAAGCCGAAAAAACCATTCTATCGAACTATGGCGAGCAGTACTTAAAAACAAGGCATTTCAAAACAAAATCTGCAGGCGCCCAAGAAGCTCACGAAGCCATCAGGCCTACTGATTTTTCCAGCGAAAAGGGTAGTAGTGATTCGAGAGAACAGAAGCTATATCAACTCATAAGAGCTCGGGCATTAGCTTCCCAGATGAGCGAAGCCAAGACCGAGAGGACTACAGTGATTATCCAAAATAACAAAAATGATGCTAAGTTCGTAGCCAAAGGTGAAATAATTGTTTTTGACGGTTTCTTGAAAGTGTACGGCAAGATGACGGACGACACTATACTGCCACCATTAAATGTGGGGCAAAAGATTGAAAACACCAGAGTCTCTGCCAGAAGTGTGTTTGATAAGCCACCTGCGAGATACACTGAAGCTAGCCTGGTGAAAAAGTTGGAATCTGAAGGTATAGGAAGACCTAGTACATATGCGCCAACCATATCTACTATCCAGTATAGAGAATATGTGGAAAAGGCGAGTAGAGAAGGTGCTCCAAGAGATGTTGATATTATCAATCTTGTTAACAACAAAATATCGTCAGAGACAGAGCAAGAAAACTTCGGTGTAGAAAAAAATAAACTATTCCCAACAGATACTGGTAAGATAGTCACTGATTTTTTAGTAAAGTATTTTCCCGATATTGTCGATTATAAATTTACCGTAAGGGCCGAGGAAGAATTCGACAAGATAGCAGAAGGCAAGATGAAATGGAACAGTATGATATCCGAGTTCTATAAGCCTTTTCACAAGCTCGTTTTGGCTTCTGAAGACATTAGTCGACAAGATGCTAGTCAAGCTAGAGAAATAGGCAAAGACCCTAAGAGCGGTAAACCAGTCATAGCGCGACTCGGTCGATATGGCGGAATGATACAAATTGGACAGGCTGAAGACGAGCAAAAGCCAAAATTCGCACCTTTACCAGAGGGTTCTACCATTGATAACGTCACTTTAGAGCAAGCTCTTGAAATGTTTAAATTACCCAGAGACCTCGGCAAAACAGCAGACGGGGAAGAAGTCACAACAAACATCGGTAGATTTGGACCATATGTGAAGTACGGTGATAAGTTTGTATCTATCAAAGATGAGGATCCTTTTAGTATTACTCCTAAAAAGGCATTAGAACTCATTGATGAGAAGAAAAAAGCAGATAAAGAGAAGGTGATAGCAAATTTTGAAGACGTCAATATACAGGTGTTGAACGGGCGATTTGGGCCATACATTACTGATGGCAAAACAAATGTTAAAATTCCAAAAGATATTGATCCAAAAAAGATTGATGTTAAAGCTGCCACCAAGATGCTAAAAGAAAAGACCAAAAAAACCAAGAAATAGCTATTATAATACCTTTGTAATTGTTGACCTCCGAGCTTATAAGTGATATAATTACTACAAGTTTTGCTGTTCTTATACCTGTAGAGCAGTAAATATCAGTAACAAAAAGGTACTTATTATTTATGAAAGTAAAATCAAACAAAGTAGATAAGAAACTGCTAGAAAACCTAATAAACGATAGCTTGAACCTACTCAAGAAAGACCGCGATAGAGATATCTTGCTACGCCGTTATGGTATAGCTACTGGAAACTCGCAGACCCTTGAAGAAATAGGTAAAGACATGGGTATTACTCGAGAGCGAGTAAGACAGATAGAAAAAGCAGCAATTACAAAGATAAGACAACAGTTCAACCACGATCACGAGCTCAATGATATTCTTATAGCAATTACCAATGAAAAGGGTGGCATTATTGGATTTGCATCACTAATGAGTCAACTAGATCTGAATGGTAAGATGCAACCACACTTAAGTTTTTTGATTAAGATCAACCCAAAGTTTACCTTTGTTGACAAAAATGACGGGCACGCTGATCTACTTTTCTTGAGTGATAGTTATAATGAAAATGGAGTGAAGAAACTACATGAACAGCTAGTAACTGTAGTGAGTGAGACCGGCAAACCATCGCGCTTTGATAAATTTTCAAAAAAATTAGATCCCAAACACAATCAAGAAGCTTTGCAAGAACTGGCTCTTGCCAGTACAAACCTATCTAATTTAGACAATATATGGGGATTGAGTGTATGGCCAGAAGTAAATCCCAAAAGCATTCGAGACAAGATTTACTTAGTACTTAAGAAAAACGCTAGACCCATGCATTTTAGTGAGATTTCAACAAAGATCTCAGAACTCAAAGCCAATCCTAAAAATGTAACAACTCAAGCTGTACACAACGAACTAATTAAAGATGGTCGTTTCGTACTAATAGGTAGGGGTATTTATGCTCTCGGTGAATGGGGATACAACCCAGGTACAGTCGCTGATATCATAGAAGAGATTCTAAAAGAGAAATCTCCTTTGAGTAAAGAGGATATTATCACTAAGGTGCTAGCTAGAAGACAGGTCAAGACTACCACAATCGCACTGAACCTGCAGGAAAAGCCTCAGTTTATAAAAGATAAAAACGATATGTATAGCATCAAAGAAGGCCTTACTTCAAAAAAAAATAAAAGGCGCGGTGGAAGAGACAAGGGCTAGGCAATATTATCGAAAATAATGAGGGAAAACAGGCACCTAATTAATGGACACAATCTTTAACATAATCAGCACAGCGTTTTCAATTATTGGCACTATATTATTTCAATTCTGGGGCTGGACACTGATAGCTACAGTATTGGTGTATTTGATATGGAAGAACAATCGCAAAGCTGAGATAACGGGTAGCAAATCTTCTGAGTATAGCTTGATACATATAATAGTACCTAAGGACAATGATAAGAAAGAATTGTCAGCAGAGCAGATGTTTGCTAGTCTACACGGTATATTGCGACCCACAGGAGAGCTTCAGCAGGAATCCAAGCTACAAGATCACATAAGCTTTGAGATTGTCTCTATCGATCAAATCATACACTTCTATGTCTGGGTTCCAACCGAACTCAAAGATTTTGTAGAAAGCCAGATATACGCACAATATCCTACAGTTCAGATCAACTCAGTCGAAGAAGACTATACAAAACAAGACTTCACTGACAAAAAAATATACGAAACTGAGATAACTCTTACCAAAGATGAGATATTTCCGATTCGAACATTTCTAACTTTTGAGGTAGATCCGCTTGCTGGACTAACTACAGTACTTGCATCAATGTCAGAAGGTGAACAGATGTGGATACAATTTTTGATGGAGCCAGTCGATGATAGTTGGCACACCAAAAGCCTCAAATATATCGACGAAGTCGTAAACGGCAAGAAAGAGGGAGTATTTGACAATCTAGGCAAGAAGGCTCTGAAGGCTCCGCTATTTGCCGCCAGGGCACTGTCAGTACCTCCATCTGTAGAGGCAGCAAATGCCAAGCCGGGGTCCAAACCGGAGTTATCTCCCGGCCAAACTACTATCAATACTGCAATAGAAACCAAGGCTCAAAAGCTAGGTTTTGCTATGAAAATTCGAGCCATCTATGTAGGTGACAACGATATGATAGCAAAACAAAGAATTCAAGCTCTTGTAGGTGGATTTAAGCAGTTCAATACCATCAATCTCAATGGCTTTACTAATACAAGTATAGCGACTGGTGAAAAAGCCCTGGAAGAGTATAGGGAGAGAAAATTTGAAGACGCTGGCTATGTACTTAATATCGAAGAGATGGCTAGCCTTTATCATTTGCCTCACACTAGCGTAGAGACACCAGGCGTTGCATATACAAGCACTAAGGTAGGTCAGCCGCCTAGCAATCTCCCTATGGCATCCAACACTCCTCCGGAGAGCCTGAGCTTGTTCGGTACAACTACTTTTAGACAAGGTAATGCCAAGTTTGGAATCAAACGTGAAGATAGGATGCGACATCTTTATATCATCGGTAAATCTGGAGTTGGTAAGTCGTTCTTACTAAATCTCTTGACTCTTTCGGATGTTTTTCACAATAAGGGATTTGCGGTAGTTGATCCTCACGGCGACTATGCCCAAGATATTATGCGTTTTATACCCGAACACCGTATCGACGACGTAGTGTACTTCAACCCAGCAGATGGCGATTTTCCAGTAGCATTCAACCCTATGGAGGTGATGGACGTCAATCGCAGAAACAACGTAGCATCTGAAATAGTTGGCGTGCTAAAGAAGATGTTCGGAGACAGCTGGGGGCCTCGACTTGAGCACATTCTACGTTACACCTTGCTTGCCTTACTAGAAACGCCCAACACTACACTGCTTGGTATTGTTCGTATGCTTACCGACAAAAAGTATCGAAATGAAATTATCGCCAACGTAAAAGACCCTGTTGTTAAAGCCTTCTGGATTAATGAATTTGCTAGCTGGAATGAAAAATTCGCATCAGAAGCTGTGGCACCGGTACTTAATAAAGTAGGGGCATTCACTGCCAATCCTCTTATTAGAAATGTACTCGGACAAGAAAAGAGCTCATTTAACATTCGTAAAATAATGGATGAAGGCAAGATACTGATAGTAGACCTCTCAAGAGGAAAAATTGGTGAAGACAATGCATCTATACTGGGTAGCTTGATAATCACCAAGATACAGCTTGATGCTATGAGTCGAGCTGATATTCCAAATATTGAAGATAGGATACCATTCTACTTATATGTTGATGAGTTCCAAAATTTTGCGACAGAGAGTTTTGCTGTAATCTTATCTGAAGCACGTAAGTATGGACTATATCTAACTGTTGCCAATCAATACATAGCTCAGATGCCCGAAGAGGTTCGCGACGCTGTTTTTGGTAATGTCGGTAGCATGATTAGCTTTAGGGTCGGTGCAGACGATGCAAATTACCTATCCAAGTACTTTGAGCCTGTATTTGAGCCACTAGATTTGGTCAATCTTGATAAGCAGAACATCTACGTATCGATGAGCATCGATGGACAAACTAGCTTACCATTCTCTGCTAAGACATTACTAATGCCTCAGCCACCCAACGACCAGACACCGAGAATTATTCAACAAAGTCGAGAAAAATACGCATCTAGTAAGTCTGAGGTAGAGACTCAAATAGAAAAATGGAGTGGTATGAGCAATGATGGCAATGACAAACAGGGGCAGGGGAGTACGCAATCTACTAGTAGCACAAATACCGAACAACCCAAAAACAATGTAAATAACAACAACTCCCACCCTAGTCTAAAGGTGAGTGGAGCCGAGCCAAAGAAATATAGTGAATATATAAAAAAGAATTCAAATTCAAATAGTAACTCGAGCGGATCCAACAGTCGAAATCGCAATCGTAATAAAAACAATCGTAATGATCGTAATAGCAATAACAAAGCTTAGTAGCGAACTAGGCTAACAAAGCACTAATGTGTTACAGAGATATTCACATTACAACATCGCGTTTACGCTAAAGTCATAGAAAGGAAACGTAATAACTATATATTAGAGGTATAAATAGATAGCTGGAGTGATAAATATAGTATGTCGCACAATGTATATTTTACGTATATAAGTATATATAGCATCTAAATCACCATTATATGAATCATATTTATTTGTTGCGTATCTTCTCTTTTTTCACGCTTCGAGCATGGATGGGCAAATGAACAGCATGAGATTTCAGCAAATACTGCTATATATCAGTGTAAGTAGTATAAACAAAAACCGAACTTATATAGTTAACAGACGATATTGGCCTGTGTCTGTGCATTTACACATGTCTTCTCGTCTAATAGTTATCCACAACCTATGTTTCACAGCACACACGTGCTTTGTTGTAATTAATACCTCTCTATACCTTCTATGGATATGCCCTACTTATAAAATACTTTGGCATTGATCCTGAGATCAATATATTGAGTTGGCTTTTTACCCTGCTGCTTCAGGCTGTCTAGTACTGCATTTAGATCAGACAATTGCTCACTAAAAGGCCGAGTTGTGTCGAACCTAATCCTATAGCCATCTTTTGTGATTACTGTAATCTCGGTTGTCGTCTCTTCTATCTGAGCACCAACTATCTCGACTCCGTTCTGTGGTAGCGTTGTGTACATATCATTGACAAATTTGACGAACTCTTGTGATACAACCTTATCCCCTTCTTTTACAGGTAGATTCGACAAATCCTCTACCGTTGGTAGATTACTTTTTAGTTCGTCGTTAGGCTCTCCTATAAACCCTCTCCCATTCTCGGTTATTATCGAAAGATTGTTACCAGATTTCCATAGTATGCTCGGTTTTTGTTCGGTTATTGTTACCTTGATTGTGCTAAAGGGAATCTTAGATATCTTTACATCAGCTACCTGATAATTGTCTTTTTTTAACTGTTTCTCGATATCTGAAGACGGTACGAAAATAATGTTTTGACTAATACTTGATCCAGTTATGATTGCGCTCACCTGTGATTTGACATCCTCACTATCGATAGTCTGATTGCCCACAATTTCTATCTTATTTATCTTGAACAAACTAGATGCCAAGACTGCGTACAATACAATCAAGACCAAGACGACTATAATGATTGGACGGATAAGTTTTTTCAAATTAAATTGTGGCTTTTTACTTTTTGGAGCAGATGTACCAGTCGAGTTGCTGTTGATCTTTTCACGTAGCTTAACCACTCTTTGTTCAGACATTTACACCGTCCTTGTTGGTGTGGAGTATAAGACGCGCTATTCTTGATGCAGAGTCAGAGATCCAAAGTTCGTGTATCGAGTTTTGCAAGTATTTCTTGGCTTTTGGATCAGCGAGTATCTTGTCTATCTCAGATATCAACCGGATAGGACTCAAGTCTACCTGTTGGATTATCCTGGCCGCTCCCATCCGTTCAAGCACTTCAGCGTTTCTTTGCTGATGATTGTTGGCCGAGTAAGGACTTGGAATTAATATTGCAGACTTAGAATGTGCAGCAATCTCAGCTATTGAATTGGCTCCAGCTCTTCCGATCACAATGTCGGCATAAAACAACGCATCGGCAAGCTCGGTCTTTAGAAAATCGAAAGGCCTATAAGATTCTCTTAGATTGTCAGGTAGTTTGTGAGCGAGTACTCTCGCCTGCTCTATGTCGTTTGAACCGGTGTGGTGTATAAGATTGTAATCCTTTAGGATAATATCCAGGCCTCCAAACACAATTTCATTTATTGCAGTTGCTCCTTGTGAACCAGCAAATACAAGAACTACCGGCTTTTGGGATCTAAATTGAAATATTTTTTGGGCTCGAGCCAGGCTTCCACTTAATAGTTCTTTACGAACTGGGTTACCGGTAAAAATGATTTTATCGCTGTATGTTGAGTCAGCAAAGACATTTTTTGGAAAACCGGTAGCAATCAACTTAGCCTTGGGCGCCAATACTTTTGTTGACATTCCAAATATTGCATCTGAGTCATGGATAAGCAATGGCATCTTCAGCCTAGATGCAGCCAGGCCAACAGGCACTGATACATATCCTCCTTTAGTAAAAACTACATCGGGTTTAAATTTACGAAGTATTCGCATCGCCTGAAAATAACCTTTGGTAAAACGAACTGCATCGGCAATATTCTTTTTGTTAGTCTGCATATCTGCAATCTCTTTCTTCCATCCACGCCTGTATCTACGGAATTTACCGCTTGAAATAGATTGATAGTTGAGATCGTATTTTTGAGTAAGCTCCTTTTCGAGCTTACTACCGCTACCAATATATAGTATCTCTACACTTCTATCTAGGTTACGTAGCTCGTCGACTATTGCTAGTATGGGTGTTATATGACCGGCTGTTCCGCCGCCGCAAACCACGATTTTCATCTGGTATATCTCCTTTCGTATAGCGTGAAATGTTTTGCAAAATACCGATACCGAATAACGATGCCATTAGACTGGTGCCTCCATAGCTGATAAATGGAAGAGTTATACCGGTTAAAGGTATTATACCAAGCATAGCCGAAATATTGAAAAAGGCTTGAAATCCTATCCATGCCACTAGACCACATGCTACTAGCTTTGCATAATTATCCGGTGCATCTCTAACTATTCTGTAACCTCTCCATATCAGCATCACTATTATTGCTATCACTATACTAGCCCCCACTAGACCAAATTCTTCTCCTATAATAGCAAATATAGAGTCGTTGGTGGCTTCTGGTAAATAACCGTACGCCTGCAAGCTTTTGCCCAACCCCCTACCCAGGATACCCCCCGATCCAAGTGCAATCAGTGCTTGGTTGATATGATAACCAGAACCAGTAGGATCTTCTGTGTGATTTAAAAAAGTCATATACCTAGCTAGACGATATTGAGAGCTGGCGATAAGGCCTACTGCAGAAGCTACCATGAAGCCTAGAGCCATCATAAATATGCGCATTGATACTCCTGAAATAAAATACATACTAAATATAGCTGCTGCCAAAACAGATGCAGACCCCATGTCTTTTTGCAAAATCACCACTAGTGACATTGTTATTATCAAGATAATGATAATAGGTATAAGACCTTCGGCTGGCCTATTGAGCTTGGCTCGATTCTTATCTATCCAGGCAGCCACAAACAAAATAGTGCCAAGCTTAAAGAACTCTACGGGCTGAAAATTAATAGGTCCTATATGCACCCACCTAGAGGCACCGTTTACTGTCACGGCTATCCCTGGAACAAGAACTAAAAACATCAAGGCCAGCGATCCGTAAAATATAAAACTAGCATATTTTTGCCAATTACTGTAATGAAATTTGCTAGCTATAAACCAGCCAGTCAACCCCAGCCCAAAACTTAATAGTTGGGTCCAGAAAAATCCATTCCTATCGCTACTCCCTCCCGTTTGTTTGAGTACAGTAATCCAGCCCGTAGAATAAATCATGATCAGCCCAATAACAATCAACGATAGTACTAATATAGATAAGATATAATCGGGTTTGTGAGCAATTGCGAAACGAGTCTTGGGGGTTTTGTTTTTGTTTTCCATATTTTAAACCCTGGTAATTAGACCAAGCAGCGTGCCAAAACCAGCACAGACGGCTCCAATTATCCAGAGACGCATGGTCACTTTTGTTTCTGGCCAACCAATTGCTTCCAGGTGATGATGAATTGGCGCAGACAAGAATATTTTGCGTTTGAATACTTTTTTTGAAAATATTTGGATGACACTAGAGCCTGCCTCGATTACAAAAACCGCTCCTATGATTGGTAATACGAAAACCGTATTAGTCAGCATGGCGACAATACCTAGCGCGGTCCCAAGCGCAAAAGAACCTATATCACCCATAAAGAATCTTGCTGGAAAGATATTGAACCAAGTATAGCTCAATACCGCACCAACAACTGCCAAGCAGAATCCCGCTATACCATAATTGCCCTGGGCAAATGCTATAACGCTATATGCACCAAATGCGCTTGCTAGTAGCCCTCCAGATAAACCATCTAATCCATCGGCTATGTTGACAGCGTTGGCCGTAGAAATAACTACTAAGACAAAAAGCGGAATATACAGTAGCCCAATATCAAAGTCACCTACTGCAGGTACGTGTATTTGGCTGTATCCAAGTTTGTAGAAAAAATACAGTGCACCTATCAGTGCAACACCCAGTATCAAGAAGAACTTCAAGGACGATCTCAACCCTGCTACACCTTTGCCGTTGCCACGAATATTGATAAAATCGTCTAATAAGCCGACTGCACCAGCCGCTACCAAGCCAAATACTGGTAAGTATGTTTGTGACCTTGTCCAATTCATCAATAACATGGTGATAGTTACAGCTACCACAGCTATCACCCCAGCCATGGTAGGAATGTTTCTTTTGTGCTTTGCAGCGTGTAGCTTGTGAAAAACCGGTGCTTTTTCACCTGTTGTAGAGGTGTCTCTTATTTGTTTCCATAGCTTAAACTTGAATGCGAAATATGTGTACAAAGGAGTGAGTAGCATAGCTAGTACAAAGCATACAAAGCCCTGTAAAAGGATGTGGGTTAATTCGGTATTTAAGGTTGATTCAAACATATTATATTGCTTATTTTATCAGATTTATTACTAATTTACACTTGGCGGAACTTGATAATAACGCATCAGCTCCTTCGCTACTACAGCAAATGCTGGAACTGCTGTTTTTTCGGCAAATCCTTCCGTTTTAGGGTAATCTACTCTTACCAACATCACAAATTTTGGATCTTCTGCAGGCGCGAATCCTACAAAACTACCAATATTCTTGTTTTCTTCATACCCCTTGCCGTCACTTCTAGGCACTTGGGCTGTTCCTGTCTTACCGGCTATCTGGTAACCTTTCATCTTGGTAAGATACCCAGACCCTTTCTCTACTACTTGGGTCATAATCTGAGTCAATTCGGCTGCTGATTCGGGACTTATGACATTTCTCACTACTTGAGGTTGAGTTTTTTTAAGTGTCTGATCGCTTTGCAACTCCCCCTCTACAAGATATGGCTTCATGAGATCGCCTTTGTTTGCAATTGCCCCTACGGCAGTAAGAAGTTGCAATGAATTGACCGAAATGCCCTGCCCAAAGCTCATGTTGGCATAGTCTACGTCATAGGTACTAGGTTGTTTTACCTTGCTACTCACTTCACCGGCTTGTTCAATACCTGTTATTTTACCAAAACCAAATTTCTCTATGTAACTGAAAAACAGCTGTTTGCCTTCGGGTGTTATCTTGCCTGAGGTTCCACCAAGAGACTGGAGTACAAAAACAACACCAGTGTTTAAAGATTTCTGTATCACGTCAGTCATGGTAGAAATACCAAATTTGTGGTTTTCGGCGTTTTTAATCACCTTATCACCGACCTTCACTTCTCCGGTATCGTTAAATGTAGTATTTGGCTCTATCTTACCGGTATCTAGTCCGGCCGCCATAGTTATGACCTTGAATCCACTACCCGGCTCAAACAAGCTTGAAACTGCAGTATTTGAGAATACCTTGTAATCTTTAACCTGACGGAAATTGTTTGGATCGTAGTCTGGGTAGTTCACCATTGCCTTTATCGCACCAGTCTTTACATCCATCACCAAAATACTGCCTGATTCTGCACGATTGGACTCTATGGCCTGCTTGAGTGCTTCTTGCGCAACTGCCTGCAATCCCCTATCTAGCGTCAGCACATAGCTCTTGCCAGCCACTGGATCACTGATGGTGTTGTCTGCACTCCTAATAGGTATGCCTAAGGCATCCGTGGCAGTATTGTATTGACCATTTGTTCCCCCCATGGCCTCATCGCTAAATTGTTCAAAGCCATACTGCCCCTTACCGTCATCATTGACGTAACCCAATACATGAGAGAATAGTGATCCCTCGGGGTAAAATCGACTAGCTCTTTCTACCAGTATAACCCCGGGTAACGAAAATGCCTTGATTTTGTCTGCTTGGTCAGTATTGATAGATTTATTGATCTCAATATAACGACTATCTTTGGTTAATTGGTTTTTTATATCGTCCTGGTTGGTATTCAATATTTCATTAAGTTTTTTGGCTGTATTATCAGCGTCTTTTACGAACTTGGGGTCTACTGCTAACGTGTAGACCTTGTTGTTGAGTGCTATGGGGTATAAATCTTGAGAATCTTTTATATATACTATTCCCCTTTGAGCAGGAATCTCAAATTTTCTAGATTGTTGTATCGATGCTTTGGCTGCATAATTCTTGGCCTGAAATACCTGAATATAGACAAGCCTTCCAACTACAAGTAGCCAGAATAAAATAAACAATATTCCAAGTGTATATAGTCGCCAGCTATCTTGAGTTTGCGCTTGCATTATGGTCCTTTCCCAATACTATTTTAACTTATTTGATACCTTTTATGGCAATAAAATTGATAATATTGAAAACGGGTCACAATCATCGACCCTGTACGAATGATACCGTATCGGTTTTTACTAAACCTGCACTAGCAGCCTTTGATTTGCTCTCTGCTATGGACTGTGCCCGAGCAGCTTCAATCTGTAGGTTCTGTTTTTCAGTTTCTAACTTTGATTGGGTGTTTTGAAGATTTGAGATCTTGTAATTGTACAAAGATGTCTTAGTTACTTGATTGAGATACAACAAGGATAGCAATATCACTAGCGCAAGAAGCATTACTCCGGCAGTTATTGGACCAGTCTGAAACTCTAGTCTATTTCGGGTAATATTTTGATTTCTTCGTAGCGTTGCGGTAGCTGTTGACATTGATTCTCCTTTTGTTTTTGTTATTTTTTTGTTTTTGTTTTTGTTTTTGTAGTAGTTTACTAAAGCTTTAAGAAACTAGATTGTCTAAATTATCTTACTTTGATTACGCGAACTTTTAGCTTTCTAGCTCGTGGACTTTCGTTTTTGATTGCTAAGGTCATTTCTAACCCTCCTTTTGTTTTTGTTTAATTTATTTTCTCGACGACTCGAAGTTTTGCACTTCTCGCACGTGGATTTGATTTATCATATTCAGAGCCTTTTATGGGCTTTTTGGTAACACTTTTGTATTCTGGTTTTGACACATTTTGACCAAACTCATCTTTTTCTGGTTTGCATAGTTTATTGAATGCCTGCTTGACCATCCGATCTTCCAATGAATGGAAGCTAATGATAGCCAGTCTGCCGCCTGCATTTAGATGCTTTGGAGCTGATTGTAGTAGTTTCTCGAGTGCATCTAGCTCTTGGTTGACCTCTATCCTGATGGCTTGAAAGCATTTCGTAGCGGGATGAATTTTTCCGGTTTTATTGTGAGTAGAGCCTGCTATCAAGTCTGCGAGCTCGACGGTCGATTGAATAGGAGCTTTTTTACGGGCATTAGCTATGGCCTTGGCTATCCGTCTACTGCTATGTTCTTCGCCGTATCTGTAGAATATGTCAGCCAGATCTTTCTCACTATATGTGTTTATCACTGTATAAGCATCGAGTTCTTGCTGTTGATTCATCCGCATGTCCAATCGTGCATCTGACTTGAAGCTAAACCCCCTTTCGGTGTCGTCTAGCTGAGGTGAGCTTACACCTATGTCGGCTATTATAATGTCGACTTGAGGTATGTCTGTATCCCAATCTATATCGGCAAAATCAGTTTGATAGATATTGATATTTTTATTTGTTTCAAACTTGTGTCTGAGGTATTTTACAGCCTCAGAGTCCTTGTCAAATAAATATCCAGATCCTTTGTCTCCTACTTTTTCCAGCAAAGCTTCGCTATGTCCGCCGTATCCGGCCGTTAAATCCGCAAAATCTTCACCTTCTATAGGATTCAATATTTCTAACAACTCACTCAATAAAACTGGTATGTGTCTGTTCATGTCAAGGTTACCTATTCAGCAGCCAGTTATTTGTTTTTGATTTTTGTTTTTGAATCTTGTGTTTATTCTATGTTTTGAATAAACTGTGTGGCAAGGACTTGTTGATAAGTCCTTGTTTTGTAGAGATAGTTTGTGAGGTGGAGTTTTTTGTTGCATATATGTACAAGAGTATTATTTTACGCGTCACCCTCCAGTAAACGCGTACTGACTGCCAAATAGTTAACTTTGATTTTTGTTTTATCTTTTTGTTTTTATTTTGTTATTAATGAGCAATTGTCTTTAAAAGACCATCACATAAAGCCGCGTCTGTCTGGTCATTGAGCGCTGAGTCGGAAGTATTTACCGGCTCTGACTGCAATCACGTCTTTGTTGCCTTCCAAAAGCTTCATGTGATGAGCTTCAAGAGTAATCCGACCTTGCTTGTCATCGAGAGTGGCAATTGTTTTGCCAGCTCGAAAACGTACATTGAGATCGGCTGTATGTTCATCGAGAATATCACCCTGCAAGGCAGATTCCATCTCATCATTCCAGACACTCTCTGGATAAAGATGTAGATAACCTTTGAACCCTGGTGTGATAACCACGCTATTCCCGAATTCTTCTCTTAGTTGCGAGGGTATTGTAAGTCGGTTTTTATCATCTAGTTTTCTTTCGAAGTAATCCATATAATTTCTTTTTCTTACCCACTTTTACCCACTAAGACTATTATAATACCCACAGATACCCACTGTAAATAGTTTTAAACTCCAAACACACAATATTCCATAAATATTTTTTGCTTTTATATAGACTTTTTATAACGTTTTACGAACCTGAATCGAAACTAGTTATGCTGATTTTGAATGATATTTGATGATATACTACTTGTATGAAATCAAAACGAAAGTTCTCAGCCGACTACATACACAGTTCTTTTTTTGGTATTGAAGACAGTCTAGTATCTACCACCGGTGTATTGGCAGGTATCGCCGTAGCAGCAAGTAGCAAAGAAGCTATTCTTACTACCGCGTTTGTGGTGATAGCCGTAGAATCTATCTCGATGGCAGCTAGTGAGTTTGTTTCAGAGCAAACCGAAGAAGACGTGGAAAACGAAAAGATGCCCGCTAGTCCCTACCTAAGTAGTTTGATAATATTTATATCTTATGTGTTGGCCGGTCTTGTGCCGTTGGCTCCATACTTGTTTATGGATCACCTCAAGGCCATACCTGTCAGCATAGTAGCAGCTCTGATTGGGTTGATATTGTTGGGTGTACTCAAGGGCAAGATAACTCACAAGAGCCCTCTTCGCTCTGCTATAGAAGTGTTCGTAATAGGCGGTGTTTCGGCAGCTATCGGTATAGCTGTAGGACTTATATTTAAGGTCTAGACACAAATAAGATTTTATTTTAGTGTAAAGCCACCATCTACTGCTAAAACTTGACCAGTAATATACGATGCATCGTCTGAAGCCAGGTAATATATTGAAGAAGCAATTTCTTCAGGCTTACCGATTCGCTTTATTACCGCAGCATCGGTCGTCCATTCTGGGTTTTCCCCAGTACTGTCTGTAAGTGGTGTATCTATGAGACCCGGTGCGACAGCATTCACTCTAACTAGTGGGTCATTATACTTTCTTGCGAATGATTTAGTTAAAGAGATAATGCCAGCTTTGGTCGCAGAATAAATAACACCGTATGGTTCCCCGATTATTCCGTCGACCGACGTAAGATTAACAATCGAACCTTGGTTTGATGTCTTTTGAATAAGCTTACCGAGCATTTGTAGACAATAAAATGTACCAATAAGGTTTGTATTTACAGTTTTATGAATGTTTTCGTCAGTGATATCATCTATACCTGCTGGCAATGGAAGTACACCTGCGTTTGCTACTAATATATCAAGTCCACCATATTTACTTTCAATTTCTATACACATATCCTCGATGGCTGTCTTGACTGAAATGTCTGCTGAAATAAAATCTACTCTTTCTTTGTCGCCAAAATCCTGAACAATATTGTTTATATCTCTTTGAAATGAGTTAAGAATTACTTTATCACCATTTTTATAGAAATAGCGTGCTGTTGCTAAGCCAATACCAGAAGTTGAACCAGTCACAAGAACTGTTCTCATTTAAGCTTTCCTTCCAAATAGCTCTTAAGCTCACCCATCTTTACTCTCTCTTGTTTCATGCTATCTCTATCTCGTACCGTTACTGCTTGATCTTCTAGGCTCTCGAAATCTACTGTCACACAGTAAGGTGTGCCGATCTCATCCTGTCTACGGTAACGCTTACCGATAGATTGGGTTTCGTCGTACTCAACGTTGTATTCCCCTGCGATAGACTTAAACACGTCTTTAGCGACATCGCTGAGTTCCGTCTTCTTGCTCAGTGGTAGTACGGCTACTTTGACGGGTGCTAGATCTGGATGAAATTTCATAACTATTCGTTTCTCACCATCAACTTCTTCTTCGTGATAAGCATCGAGCATCACAGCCATGAATAGTCTTTCTACGCCCACTGAAGGCTCTATCACATACGGTACGATGTTCTTGCCCGTCTCTTCATCGAAGTAATTCAAATCCTTACCAGACACCTTCATATGACTCTTGAGGTCGTGGTCTGTACGATTGGCTACTCCGTATAGCTCTTTGAATCCAAAAGGAAATTTGTATTGTATATCTGTACTTGCGGCAGCATAGTGTGCTCGTTCTTCTTCAGAGTGCTCATGCCATCTTAGATTGTCCTGTGATATACCGAGACCCTTGACCCATTCCAGACAATAATCTTTCCAGAACTCAAACCACTTGTCAGCCTCTTCAGGCTTGGTAAATATCTCTAGTTCCATCTGAGTAAATTCTCGCACTCGAAAGATAAAATCACCAGGAGTAATCTCGTTGCGAAAAGCCTTGCCTATCTGAGCTATGCCAAATGGCAGTTTTTTGCGGGTTGTTTCTCGGACGTTGTCGTATTGTGCAAATATACCACCGGCTGTCTCAGGACGTAGATATGTGGTGGCTGCGTCGTCTTCTACTGGACCTACAAAAGTCTTAAACATCATCTGGAAATTTCGCGCCTCAGTAAGGCTGTTTTTTTCGCCACAATTTGGGCAAGACTTATCTGCTAAGGCTTCGTTGAGTTTAGTAAGGTTATTGGTATCTATCTCGGCTACGTGGTCGGCACGAAATCTATGCTTACAACTACGGCAATCTACCATAGGGTCCACAAAAGTGTCGACGTGCCCACTTGCTTGCCATAGCTTGGAGTTTTGTATGATTGAGGAATTAAGACCCACTACATTGAAATTGTTGTATACAAAATGCCGCCACCAAGATGACTTGATGTTATCGGCTAGCTCAGCACCATAAGGCCCAAAATCGTAAAACCCAGCTATTCCTCCGTATATTTCAGAAGATTGAAACACAAAACCACGCCGCTTGGCGTAGCTGACTAGTTGCTCCATAGAAAGATTTGTTTTTCCCATGTGACTTATTATACCCTACTGGACTTAATCTTGAAAAACTTTTAGGCTTTTGGGCTGGAAGTCGAAATGATACTCATAATAATGCAACATCAACTTGTACCCTTCCTCCAGTGCCTTTTGTAAGTTAGTGATCTTTTGGATATATGTAATATTGTGGGCAACTATCAATCGCCACAGTTTGATCGTTGGCTCTGATATGATTCCATAGTGCGAGTTGGGTTTTAGCATAGTTATCTTGCCAGAATCATATGCCAAATAGTGCCTACTGTGCTGTTTGGTATCTATTAATTCTGGTTGGGAGCCAATTGATTGTAAAAAATTCAGACCAAAATATTGAGCAATAAGAACTGGGTCAATACTACCTATGAGAGCATCGATAGATTCTTCGAACAAATCAAAAGCTACTGTATTTGGCTGATGGTCTGCACTCAAGCGACTGAGTATCTCAGATATAAGATACAATACTTGCAACCTTTCTGCAGTGAGCCTGGAATAGTCATGCATCTTGCCAGGCTCTACCCCCACTATGATATCTAGATTTCTACCTTTTACAAGTCTTAGTTTGCATTTGTTGAAGGGCTCAAGATTGCCTGCCAACTTTGCCTTAGATAACCTTACGCCTTTTGCAATCGCCTGAGATTTGCCCATCTCATATGAAAACAACGTTATAATCTTATCTGCCTCAAAAACGTTCTTACGAGCCAATATATATGAGTTGAGTTCGTAATACTTCATCCAGTAATTGTCTTAACTGTTTCTATGAGTTTGTCTGGAGCAATTTGTGATTTTACAAAATAACCGTCTACTCCTAGACTATCCCGTATGGTGGTGTTCAAATTGATATCTGTATGATTGAGGTGAGTCAAAATAACAATTTTTACGGGCTTGTGCTTGTGATCCCTACGAATATTCTTGATCAGCTTGATGCCATTGACCTTAGGCAAAATGATATCTAGTATTATCACGTCCGCAGTGTTCTTGGATAGCCACTCAAGAGATGTCTTGGCATCAGATTTTGTTACCACTTTGTAACCTACGTTCTTGAATTTGATGGCATACATATCGAGCAAAATCTTGTCATTTTCAATCAAAAGAAGTGTTTTTTTCATAATAATACTCTACTATGGATTATAAATTTATACGAACTAAGCTGACGTAGCACTATCAAACACATTAAGCTGACCTGCGGAAGGTAGCCTCAAGCCAATGCTCTGTCTACCGCTGTGATGTCGAAAATATGATTTGACAGATATTGAATGTAGCATATTGATACTATATATGACCACCAGCTGCTCAAGATTTGAACCAAACCCACTTGCCACACTAGATCTGGCATCTACTAAATTATTCTTGATCCAGTCACTTTTGCTAGAATATATATTGATCACAAAGTTTCTATCTCTTCTTCTAAAACTCAATTCAAAATTTCTAGTCTTTGCTATACAGGTCAAAAGTGCGCTTATGGAATTGCAAAATACTGCTTCATCGATACTAATGATGGATTTTTCATATGTTTTTGGCATGTTGAATTTGAATTTGCTGTCCATTTTGCTTATGTTGTCAAAAAGTTGCTCAGGATGTAATGCAACAATCCTACCCTGTTTGATATCCATCAATCTACTTAGTGTCTCCAATAAATATATCTGTCTTTCCTCTACTCTATTAATATTTTTAAGCTTCTTAATGATACTGCTATTAATATTAATAGGAGTAGAGTTATTAAGTTCTTGGAGATATCCCAAGCTAGATTTTTGCAAGGAGGACAAGCTACTAAACACCGCAAATAAAATAGATCTGATCTCTTGATTTTGCAAAGCCTTATCTAATTGTTTGTTGTTGTTTTTATCATCCTCCACACCATTCATCTCTTTAGAATAATGCTTCGCACGAGCTATTAGCAAGCATGAGTATATTAATAAACAACTGATTAGTTGGCATTTATACTATGGATTGAGGCCGAGGTTTGCAACGATAGAATTGAAAACTGCTAAGTATAGATCGTTGTCGTCAGTTTGGATTGAAAATGTCTTATCTCTTAATGGTACAATCACAAGACTACCGTTGGGTATCTTGCTAGATATCTGGCCCGTGTATCTGAACCCTTTTACTCCAGAGACTGTAATATCCTCTACGTTTAGTTTACGTTTCTTAGGGTCTTTTTCTTTGGTCAAATTATCAAGTGGTTGCTTGACTTCTTCTATCTCTTTATTGAGTAGCGCGAATCTCAGAGCATATTTGTCTAGTTTGCTCTCTACAAAATCAGGATTTGACAGTGCAGAGATAGTACTACCACTGTCATTTGGATTGACCACTATACTCCATGATTTTGGTACATTGACTCTGAAAGAGCCAGCATAGTCAGGAGCTACATAGGTTCTGAAGTCACTGTTTTTCTCTGTTGCGAAGGCTTTTTCGTCAGCTGATTTTTGAGCCGCAGCACCCTCTATTTGACCTTGCTGATTGGCTTCTGCTAAGTCTTCACTATTGATAAACGCTCGTGCTCCAAAAAAGATGGTGAGAAGCAATAATATACCGGCCACTACTCCAAGACCGATCAGTAGTTTCTTGTACAATTCAAGTTGTTTGGCGGGTGACTTGGGGTGAGATGGGCTACTGGTCTCTGATGGTAGTAATGGATCTTGGGGGTTCATATGGTTTCTTTAAAGGTTAGATTGTCCTGGCTCCCAGTCGATTGGGCACAGACCTCCGGTTTGTAGTGCCTTCAGTACTCTAAGAGTCTCGTCTACACTTCTGCCTACATTGCTATCGGATATTACAACATATCTTAGCAATCCCTTGGGGTCTATGATAAAAGTTCCTCTTTCGGCTTCTCCATTGTCTTCGTTGAGAACCTCATAGGCTCGGCTCAGTGCGTGATTGGTATCCGCAAGCACTGGAAACTCTACTTCACTCAAGTCTTTTTCAAACCATGCTCTGTGCGAATGTACGCTATCAGTACTAGCTGCAAGTATTTCGGCATCATTCTTTTTGAATTCATCGTGGTGTTTTGCAAATCCCTTGATTTCAGTTGGACATACAAAGGTGAAGTCTCGTGGATAAAAGAACAGTATCACCCATTTGCCTTTGTAGTCTTTTAGGCTAACTTCTTTGTAGTTGTCTTTGAGCTTTTTTTGGTAGCTAGCTACTGTAAAATCTGGTGCTGGTTGGTTGAGCTTTAACATATTTATTCTCCTTTTTGTTCATTAGTATTGTCTTGATATCCAGGAATATTATTGCGGACTCGACTGTTTACTTCTTCCCAGTCGATATTTGCCATGTACTTGTCTATATAATCCACTCGCTTCACTCCATAATCAATGAAATAAGAATGCTCATAGACATCCATTACTAGTATTGTCATAGTGTTCCATATACCACCTTGGTTGTGTACATCACAAATATAGTTTTGTAGCTTTTGCAAATCATAGTTGTAACCTAGCACCACCCAGCCACGTGCACTCATACCTAGTGCCTTGAATTGATCATTCCACGCCTCAATACTGCCAAAATCTCTTACGATAAGCTCGGAGATTGGACCACTAGGTTCACCACCCTGTCCCCCTAGCCCATCGAAGTAGTATTCATGAAGCTTTACACCGTTGAGCGCAAAGCCCTTTTCGATAGTTAGTTCTCTTAGCTCAGAGTATGTAGCGTTGGATGCTTTGAGGTCTACATCACTAAGTGATTGCTCTATCTCGTTGTACTTAGATACGTAGCCAGCATACAAAACATCGTGATGTTCGCTTAACTGTCTTTCGCTGATGCCATCTAGGCTTTTGTACTTGAGTGGTTTTGGTTCCATAATAGATTGATTTACTACTATATTGTAATTGATTGATAGGTGTTTAGTCAAAACTTGAAATACAAAGCGCTCTTATGCTTGAGATAAGGTTTTTTAGTTGGTAGCTCAAACACATAACTTACAAATATCGAACCTGGTTTCATCTCTTGATTGAGCTTTTTTTCTAACTTATTCATGTATTTTGAAGCCAAGAAACAAAAAACCAAGTCTGCATTGGATATGTCGGCAGACCACATGTTGGAAAGTATGACTTTTGCGTTAGGGTATTTACGCACTCTGAAGTTCGATATCATCCACAATATCGGATTGATCTCATATCCAGTAGATTGATATCCAAGCTTTGCTGCATACAGCACTAGTTTGCCGTCTCCAGATCCTAAATCCACAAATTTGGATTTTTTTGAGTTTTTGATGTTTTTGAATATTTCTTCAATATCAAGTTGTCTTGTGGGTACATAAGGCGCGCCAAAAAAAACTGCAAAGCAAAAAACTACTATCAAGAACCCGATCGACCATATCACAATCTCCATATTGTCTATGAATTTATAAACTTCTCAACTTCAGATACTGTCTTGAGAGGCTGTAGTTTGGGCCAGACGGCAAGTATCCGTAGATCTGGACCAACTAGTACTCCAGAACGAATAGTGCCCATGAATTTTCTGCCATACATATTACGCTCTCCCCAGGCTCCGTATGCATCAATCATCTTAGTGCTAGGATCGGATAATATTGTAAATGGTAATTGATACTTGGTAGCAAACTTACTATGGCTACCTACATCATCCTTACTTACTCCTATCACATCTATTCCATTATTTTTGAGATCATGAATATTGTCACGCAGACTACAGGCTTGTGCTGTGCACCCCGGTGTCTCATCCTTGGGGTAAAAATATATTAGTGTAGTCTTGCCTTTAAGTTCATCCAGGCTATGTTCTTTTTCGCTTTGATCTAGCAGATTGAACTGCGGGGCATTGTCTCCTACATTAAGTGACATTGTTCCCTCCTATTTGATTATTGTTGTCTTGTGTCTCTACGGTCGATTGAATATTGCCTTGATCTGATTCAGGTGGACTAGCCGGCTCTTGAGTGACTCTAGATAGTTTTGACAATTTCACGATGCCAAATATACCAAGTATTGGCCCCCATACAAAACCACTCACTGTAATGATACCAACGAACAATAAAATAACATTGAGTATGTTACGAGATATATCTAGAGAACCGGTATCGTCCTGATTGCTCATCACAAAGTTCAATGCTGATGTAATAACAAGTAAAACTATAAGTAATACTATAGGACCCGCAAAGCCAATTACTATCATCTTGATGGACTTACTTTTCTGTTTTTTGGTATTATCCTGCACTACGCTATGCTCTTTCTCTTAAGTACTGATCCCACTTGTGAAATAACTTTGCGGTTGAAATAAGATCCTGTGCGTTGTATTTGGCGATTTCTAGAGTTTTACCAGATCGATAATACTCGCCCACCTTGTCTCCACTAAGTTCTGATTTGGGCGATTCTATACCAAAGGCTCTACACCAACGATGTAGGCTTCCACGATACATGGCAGCTCCGTAAAAACTTAAAAGTTCAGCTAGGTCATAGTGCACTGCTCCAGGATATTTGCTGGAATTATACCTATTTGAGATGAGGTCTTTCGAGGGCCGAATGCCATGTATGGCAGATCTGATATTGAGATATGGTACGTCTGATCGTCTACCAAAAAAACTAATAAATTCATCTGCTGTCTCGCTTATTGCCCAAAATTTAACCAGCATCTCTTCTTCGGTCATTGGCACGTACTTGATACCGCCTTCTTCACTGTCTGAGTGTTTTCCTTTGGGGTCTTGGAAATATACAGCGCCCTTTTCGCTATCTATATCATAAACACCAATTGCAGCTATGTAGCCTGTAAGTGGGCTAAATACTAGCTTGTCCTGTACTTCGGCAAGCTCCTTGGCATAACCTTTGGGGTCTTCTTTTTGATCTGGAGCACGTTTTAGTAAATCTTTTTTGGTAATTTCATCAAAATCATCCCAGTCTTCACTGACGAACTCTAAATCAAAAACCAATCTCTTTTTTTGCATATCAATATTTTAACACACTGAGCAGTATTGGATTAGGCCTTTACGAAAGTATGAGCATGTCCAGCTTTACCAGCGCGACCAGTTCTACCAATTCTATGGATATAATCTTCATAAGTAGCTGGTTGATCGTAGTTGATCACGTGAGATACATTGGGTATGTCTAGACCTCTTGCGGCAACGTCCGTAGCAACCAATACTTCAACCTTTCCTGTACTAAACGCCTTGAGAGCACGTTGTCTTTGAGGTTGAGATTTGTTGCCGTGTATGGCTTCTGAGCGGATGCCTTTTTTGTTGAGTGCGTCGGCGAGTTTTTGTACTCCCCATTTGGTTTCACCGAATACCAATACCTTGTTGTAATGACCTTGGATAAGCATTTTTTCAAGCAATTCTACTTTTTCATTTGGATCACTAAATTTGATAACATCTTGTTCGATATGTTCACTAGTCTCAACTGTGCGAGCTGCAATCGTTACTGGATTATCGAGCATAGCATCCATGAGGCGTTGTATCTCTGGCGTGATGGTAGCACTAAAACAAAGTGATTGTCTTTTGGCTGGTAGTAAATTGATCAAGAACTTGATATCTGGTATAAATCCCATATCCAACATCCTATCAGCTTCGTCTAGTACAAATATGCTAGTTTCTGATAGATTGAGCTTGCGCTGATTGGTAAGATCTTTGAGTCTACCAGGGGTACCGATGACTACTTGAGGATTTCTAGATAGTTCTTTGATCTGTCGATGCAAGCTTACGCCTCCTACACAGATAGTGCTATATAGCTGAAGACCTTTGGCAAAAGCCTTAAATTCTTCATCTATTTGTACAGCAAGCTCTCTGGTGGGAGCTATAATAAGCGCTGCTACGCCACGCGGTCTGTTTGTTTGAGATTTGAGTATGTGGATGATAGGCAATACAAAAGCAGCTGTTTTACCAGTACCAGTATTGGCTAGGCCTATCACATCGTTGCCCTTCAGTACTTCTGGTATTGCTCCGTCTTGTATCTGAGTAGGTACTGTATAGTTTCTACTAGCTAGTATTGGTTCTAGCGCTTTTATGAATCCGAAGTCAGCAAAAGTGTGTTTGGGTATATAGGCTTCGAAATCTTTCGGAGCTACTGCTTCGTTTACAAACTTTTGCGGATCGATATACTTGCCGCGACGATTTCCGCCTGAACGATTATTATTAGGTCTTTTCTTATAGCCAAATGGCTTACGGTTTCGCGAATTTCTTCGCGAAGCAAATGAGTTATTATACATGAATTCCTTATGTTATATTTAGTAAATTTGTAATCTTGCTTATCAAGTGAACAGCGAGATTTAAAACTTACTTATATATACTAAGTACCCGGTATTCACGAATTACGTCTAATAATAATAACACACTAGATTGTCTATGTCAAACAGTTCTTTTGAATTTCCAAATAGCGAGCGGTACAAAAACTACCAATATACCTATAGTCCATGCAATAGTAATGTACACTGCATCTATCGCTACTCCTCCAATCATCAATGCCCGCATGGCATTCACTAGCTGTGTGACGGGTTGATTGCGAGCAAACACCTGCAACCATCCTGGCATAGTAACAACAGGTACAAATACTGAACTAGCAAATGTCAAAGGAAAGACAAAAAGAAAGCCTGCTGTCTGTACTGCTTCGGCATTGCGTATAAAAAGCCCCAAGGTAGCTGTAAGCCAAGAAAATGCATAGCTAAAACTCACTAGGAGCAAAAGCGCCAATATCATTTTTCCCCCGCCTGCTTGGTATCTGAACCCTAGTAATGTACCTATCACAAACATTAATACCACGATAAATAGTGAGCGCAGACTATCTGCGAACGTACGACCCGCCAATACTGCTCCTCGACTCATCGGTAGACTACGGAACCTATCGATAGCACCCTTGTCTAGATCATCAACCAGCGCGATAGGTGTTTGAAGTGTTGAGAAAAGAGCGGTTTGAGCCATGATACCAGGAAGCAAGAAATTGATATAGCTAGTACCTGGTGTAGCTACACCTATTGCTCCACCAAATACATAATTGAAAAGCAACAAGAACATCACTGGTTGAATACTTGAAAAAATCAATATTTCAGGTGTACGTTTGAATCGTATAAGATTTCGCTTAGTAATAGCCAACACATCACTTATAGTCATTCGCGCCGACTGCACCATGCTAGGATTAGATACATTCATTACTTCTTACCTTTCTTTTTCTTTGTGGCTACTCTTTTGGGCTTCTTACCGGTAACTGCTAAGAATACATCATCCAGGCTTGGTCTGTGTACTGCTAGATCGGTAGGCTTGATCTTTGCCTTATCTAGTGCATTTACTAGTTTTATAAGCATTTCTGCGCCTTTACTTGCTCGTATAGAGATAGACTTGGTTACCTCATCTACGGTTGGCTTGGATTTGGTAAGTGTACGTACAACCTTGAGGGCGTTTTCATGATCTTCGTCTTTTACTTGTAGCTCTACTACATCTCGTCCTAAGCTAGACTTGAGCTGTGAAGCTGTGCCTGATTTGACGACCTTGCCCCTATCAATGATGCTGATGTAGTCACAAAGAGCATCAGCTTCTTCCAAGTACTGTGTAGTTAGCAGTAGCGTACGACCTTCAGCAACAAGCTCACGTATAAGCCCCCATAACTCTTGGCGAGTACGTGGATCTAGACCAGTAGTTGGCTCGTCTAGAAATAGTATCTCTGGCTTGCCCACTAGACTTGCGCCTAGGTCTAGTCGTCTGCGCATGCCGCCAGAGTAAGTCTTGGCTGGTCTATCAGCGGCGTCTTGCAGGCTAAGTCTTCTGAGCAACTCATCGGCTCTTTTCTTGGCTTCTTTCTTGGGAACATGATAAAGTCTAGCTACCATCATCAACGTCTCTCGACCAGTCAGATAGTCGTCTACAGCCGCAAATTGGCCGGCTAGACCTATCATACGACGAACTTGAGTAGAGTGTTCTACTACGTCTAAGCCACCGATAGTCACTTCTCCGCTATCTGGCTCGATAAGTGTAGCGAGCGTACGCACTACTGTAGTCTTACCGGCGCCGTTCGGACCTAGAAGCCCGTATATCTTGCCCTTGTCTACACGCAAAGATACGCCATCTAAGGCTTTGACCTCTCCATAATATTTCTTTATATTTTTTACCTCTACAGCAACTTCTGAAGTGTTTTTCATAGTAGATATTTTAGCACCTTATAGATAGCCTGTAAAAGTATCTGTAGTACTAGTTTGTAGCGACATGTTGCAAGATAGTATCGAACAGCTGCCGATTATCTTGCGTGGTAGGCACTATATATAGACTCTCTAGTTCGTCATAATCAAACCACTTATACTCTATAATATCTGATGTTGATCTGATATTATCCACCGGCACATCTACTTTTAGGAAAATATTTAGCATGGGCAATCTCTCTACTACTGCACCTATTCCTGTATGTATTATCTCTAGATCAGATTTGATATCAGCCTGCGAGATACCCAGCTCCTCATATATCTCTCGGTGCAATGCATCTTGGATACTCTCGCCATGCTCAATACCTCCGCCAGGAAAACTCCACCATTCGTCGTCCCACTCTTTGACGAGTAGTATCTTGCTCTTGTGTATTATCAGTGCTTTGACCGAGACTCGATATAGACACTTATCTATATCGGATAGTTTAGAATTGATCTGCATAAATGGATTATACCAAAAACGGAGCACTTCATATCAGTTACTCCGTTTTTGGTGGTGTCTTGAGTCTAGAACGTCTTAGACAATATCCAAACTGCGCCAGCTATAGCCAGTAAGAACAGGCCTAAGCCCACTGGAGATCCCCAGCTGAACCACGAACCCCACGAACGCCAATGTTTCTTTGACCGTTCGTACCAGTCTATTTGCTCCTCGGGTGTCATCTTTGCCATAACACTACTCCTTATTTAGTTGATATTGTAGTCTCAACGTACGTTTGCCAGTAGATAAGTTGTTCCTAGAGACTTAGGCTTAGCTTGAGCCTGGACTTAATAACAACTCTATTATATCAAACTGCTTAAAAACACGCGCAGTGTATAAAAATAGCCTATTGAAGATCATCTTCAATAGGCAGCTACTTACTATTAGAATTTATACCTTAGATTAAAGGGCGAAATTATTACCCAGCCCAATCTCCTCTGCTCTGTCCGGAGAGATACCCTCCGAGGCTTCGAACCAACCCAATCGATAGGGCCCGTCATACTTGAAGGCGTCTCCCTTAATGCCCTTCTCATAGTCACCTCGTCCACGACGATATTCTTGCAGCCAAGGTCCTGCCTTCTTTGTGCTACCATTGTCGATCATTGATGCCCCTTTCGGGATTCAGGTATCATAAATGCCGGTATAGATGCTGAAAGTAATAGTGTCATGAATTTCCAATCATTGCAATAGATATTTTTTGGTATTACTCATAGGATTGTAGGTATAATCTGATTATGAAGATACAAGTATATACCAAGATAGGTCGTCGAGAAGGTCTGCTAGGATGGGATGGCGATAGGATTACTGTAGGCGTAGATGCACCGCCGATTGATAGTACTGCCAATAAGAGACTGGTAGAAATACTCAGCGATTGGACGGGTGTAAGTAAGAGCAATGTAGTGATTACCAAAGGTCATACCTCTAGATACAAAACATTAGACATCAATATAGATGCAAAACAGTTCGATAGTCTAGTAGCAGATCTACCTAGATTGTCCCAGCAACAAAAGTTACTCTAATACAAAATGACCCTTTCGGATCATTTATATCTTCGTTCTGGAATGACAACCAAGCCTAGAAGTTTCGAATCGAATATAAAGATACTACTTGATCTTTGCGAAACCAATAGTACCAGTGACTTGCAGGACAAGACCAAGAGTCAGCTCAAATGCTCGCCAATTTTGAGATTCGCTTGGTAACACTCCTACAACGATAAGATAAATACCGATCGCGATCAGCACAACGTTTAGTACCTTTTTCCCTAAATCTGGTGATTGTTTTTTTGCCATAATTTCCTTCTTTAATTCTTATGCTTAATTTTATACAAGACTTACAAAAAATACAAGCCGGGGTTATTGTATCTAGCCCCAATCAATAAAAAACACCCGAGACTTGCTCGGGTGTTTTTTAACCTTTAATATCCTTTAAGAGGATTAGTAGGCTTTTGTGGCGCCGTCTTCTATCGCTTTTTCAGCATTTTCTTTCGACATCATCGCACAAACAGTTGTTCCACATTTCTCGTGCTTACCTTTTGCCATGTACCCACCTTTTTTAGTTTTGTGAATCTCTGGTGCTGATAATTCAACGCCTTTTTCCTTACACTTTACGCAGTATCCTGTAACCATATCTATCTCCTTCAATTATTTCTATTAATTTTTGTACTATAGTGATTATAACGCTTTTTCTGGACATTCTCTACTCTTTAAGTTCTGATTTGTACAAGCAGCCCACATAACTAAAATAAAAAGACCCTCTTCGGGTCATCTTGGATATTCATACTGGCTAAGCATTGTGGTCTAGATTGTTTACAGTATAATTATATGTCGAACTCTACACAACTTCCTTTATCTGGCCGGAAGTCCCAAGACTCTTCAATTGCATGGTTGCCTAAAATCCCGTACATAGCCTGGATAATACCTCCAGAGGTTACTATAAGGACAGAGCGGTGGTCTTGAATCTTTAAATCATTTAGAAAGTCCTGCGTCCGTTCTCTCAAATCTGTTATAGATTCACCGCCGTTAAATCGCGCAGTCCATTTATCGCCTGCTCTATCTAGAGCAGCATGATATTCGCTATAATGTTTGCCTTCATAGCCAAAACGTATATCGTTCAATCTTGCATCAATAACAATAGGTGCATTGTGGAATTTGTTAACAATCTGCGCTGTTTGGATAGTTCGTTTCAACTCAGACACATAAACCTGCTCTATATCAGTACTCTTGAGTTTACTGGCGAGCTTCTTAGCCTGTTCTATACCGACTCTAGTGAGGTGCACGTCAACTTTTGGGTCCGAATTACATAGGCCAAGTTCGTTGTAGTTCGTTTGACCATGCCTTACTACATATAGTTTCATATATAAATTATAACAAAAAAAGGACCCTTTCGGGCCACCTTTGGTATCCTTCTGGCTGAGCGTTGTGGTCTGGATTTAGCCAGCTAGCTTGCTACGAATTGCATCGAAGTCTAAAGTCACTAGCGCATCTGCCTTATCGCTATACATAGTCCCAGAGAGATGATCAAGTTCGTGAGCCACTGCTCTTGCCTCGAAGCCTTCAAATTGGAGCGTCGCCGTCTCTCCTGCTAAAGTCCTAACATCAACGCTAAGTCGCTTACGACGTTCTACGTTTCCACCGAGATCGGGGAGCGACATGCAGCTTTCGCGTTTAATATCCTTTTTGCCTGATTCGGTTATGTTAGTTGGGTTAATCAGCACTTTGACGTTCGAGAAGTCTCGATCCGGGCAGACTACAGCCACCTGCAGACTTATGCCAACTTGAGGGGCCGCGAGTCCAATGCAAATAATGTCGCTCTTCATGGTCTCAATTAGGTCCTCAACCAAATGGGTCAGACTCTCATCAAACATAGTCACTGGTTCGGCCGGCCGATGCAATACTGCCTGCTGTGTCTTATCGCCCTTAGTGGTTGAGAGTATTTGTAGGATCGCCTTTCCTATTATTTTAACATGCTAGTTCTTTGGATTAGACCGCTCTCTCTCGGACATCGACTCCACATGATTTCTAGAAAGTATGACATAGATTGAGCCATTGTATGCAAAAGAATACACTGGCAGTAACAAGAGAGCCAAGTTTAGTTCTCCGACCGAGAGGATCGTGAAGATTGCTGCAATACTACCGAGCAAGAAGGCTAGCTTTGTTTCTGATGCCGGCTCTCTCCAAGCCTTTCTGTATGTGGGGACTGCAGCAATTGAGGCGACTGTTAAGTTTGCCACAACTGAGGCTAGTGGGGCCTGAAGGGCTTGCCAGACAACAACACCAGCTAATGCGCCAACTAAGATGATAATATCGAGTCTTGTTGTGCCGCCTACTCCATACTTGAGAGATAAGCTAAAGATTATAAATGTGGAGATCACGAAGGCAACTACAAGCCAAATTGAACTTGTTGCCCCAGAGGCAAGCTGGTTACCAAGAAAGATGAGATTAAGGAGAAAGAAGATCCCCCAGGTTACCCGGTGGGGCTTGGTTGTTCCTCTAAGGATGTCGCGTATATAGGGGACGTTGGCAGATAGTGCCAATAGGCCGCCGATGATGCCGAGAGTTGGATGCATAACTTTATGATAACAAAAAAGGACCCCTTCGGGTCACCTTTGGTGTCCATCTTGGCTGGGGCTCGAGTTCCTTAATATAACTTTTTCTGTTCAGGAGGATGACCCAGAAGTTGATGTCTGTGAGATACGGGGAATACTGGTTAGAAAAGATTGCGTAGATAACATTGACAG
>JAUPVL010000017.1 GCA_030917065.1 Patescibacteria group bacterium | reverse complement strand
GTTACTGTGTCCACCTACTGTTCTACCAAAAGGCACACCGTTATCTACGGTATATTGTGGTAATGGATCGAAAAACAAATCGTCGATTTTGAGCCTGTCTCTATTAGTGAACAAGTAAGGCATTAATGCGCCAGCTATTTCTTCGTTACCTATATCTATTGACCTACCCTGATAATGATGACTACCTGACGTGTGACATGCATCAGTGAATGCACTAATTCTCATAGGGGGGATATTGGTCTGGGATGCTACATCAAGTATTAACTGTAATATACTAGCTTTAGGTACTACACTTGGCGTTCCTGCATTTCCACAATCTGTAGGTGCGGGTTGGCCGTCCGCAACAGCTTGAAAAGTCTCTCGTGTACCTGGATCGAAAGTTATTCTTCCCTCGTCTGCTTTCTGGAGAATTTGCCTAGCTAGCTCTTGTACATCTTCTGTTAGTACGTCGGTAGAACCACTAGAGCTAGATCGAGCGTAAATACTTTGATTATCCTCGTCACTACTTAGACTTACCATCTGATCTAATATGGTGTTGTAGTAAGTATACATACGGTATCGTATTGGAAGCTGGAAAGCAGGATTGGAAAAGTCCTTGGCATCTTGGAGTACTACTCGACAGTTGTAGAATTTATTGAATAATCCATCTAGATCATCTCCCTCAACTGGTGTAAGGTTCTCATCTAATACCCCTTTGTGGTATTCAGGATAAAATACAAAGAAAGCTACAAATCTAGCGCCAGGATATTTATCAAGAGTTGATTGCTGTAATTCTGGATCTACCTCTCCTATTGGCTTTACTCGATACTGAAAGTATTGTGATGTAGGGATTTTACGTTTGAAACACTCATCATAGTGTCGCATTTTTGTCTTATCTTCTTCACTACCATTAGCCTTGATGTTTTCGATAATTGTAGCATTATCAAGCATATCAATATTGAAATCTTGTTCTGGTACACCGGCGGTATCTATCTTGAGATACTGGTCCCCATTGATATTGGCTGCAAAGGCTCGATTGTGATTTCCGGTAGCGTAGTACAGGGTCGAGCTATGTATATCGGCAAGTGACTTGAGGGGATTTAGTATTTGTTTCAATATATTACCAGTTGCTGTCATTGCTGTTTTTGGGGATATAGTATTTTGGGATATGATACTGTGTGCAGAGCGTATGTTATTACTATCAAATAGCCTATATGCCAACCCTCCATCTTTTTCTTCTTGCCGACGAGTGTCTTCAGACTGGATAGCTACGGCTTGAGCTTCCTGTGCGTCTAAGAACCTTCCTCCTATTCGCAAGTAATAATCATTCATGAGCTGTCTAAAACCAGCCGCTTGTCTATTGTAATTACTTGGCCCACCTTCTAGCCCGCTAACTGCAGTTACAGAACCTGTTCTTACAAAAGAAGTAATTATTTCTTTCATCCCAAAATCATTCAAACTTTCAAAGTAACCCTCTGAATTCGCAAGTATTTGCGCCTTTAAAAGTAGATAACCAACCTGTATCTGTACTCCACCTATTATCGATACCGCACTGCTTTCGTCAGTTATATTATCACACCCATCCTTAATAGATTGAATATTTCCGCCTTCATATAACAACGAAGTTTGTTTGGCGTTGTATGATCTTGTAGAAGTTGCTTCAGGATTTTGACTCTCACCTCGCAGTTGATTATATACATCAAGTTGATAGGACGTACTGCTTGCCCAGTTGTCTTGTTGTCGTATGGTCACATTGTTCTCAACGTTGCTGAGTTGATCAGCTTTGCGGGTGTCTGCAAGGGTGTTTATCTTTGTAGCACCTCTCTCAGTACTAGCAAGCCTACTCTCTATAGCTCTTCTGGCATTTAGTGCTGAGGTCTCTTCTGTAGGGTCTTCACCTATGTCTAAAAATGCATATACGAAAGGACACATTGTAGTAGCCAAGCTTGCTTGTGCAAGCTCAGAAGGACCCTGATCTATCCTTGGTACATTTATATAATCCTCTATTTGCATGTCATACGGGCTTGTACCTTCTTTCATATCATCATACATTTTATTTATACCAGTTATCATATCGCTGTCTTCTTCGTTGTATTCTACTGGGTCATTTGGATTTTGCTGATTGTAAGTCAGTACGGCTCTTTTGTAAAAAGTTCTAATTGCGTTAATCTTCTCCGTATAAGGCTCAAAATCTATACTGTCATCTTTTGCAGGAGTAACTCTATCTAAAGTCTTGTCATAAACATATTCTTCCACTTCACCGTAATCCCCATCAAATTCTTCTGTATCTTTTTCACTAGCATAGTTTAGATATACTTGTGCCTTTTGATTTATCTCTCTAGTGACTGGCTGACGAGCCATGAGGTTGAATATTGGGTATTGCTTCTGGATACAGAATGTTGCTTGAGGCTTGTCTGCTAATTGATCTAATGGAATAGTTGCTCGAGTTCGCGTATTGATCACACTCTCTGGGATATGCCTTCGTTCTCCCTGAGCATTTACTACTTGTTTCAACTTGAGCTCGTATCCACAATTACTATTATCTAAGGTTTGATATTGGGATTTTTTCCAATCAATCTTAGATAATTTTTCCAGTGTACTTCCTGCAGGTATATTTGACGGTGCTGTGACTGCTATAGCTGTATTTTCACCTTTGTATTCCACTTCTCCAGTGTATGTGATAGCCTCTATGGCGGTTTGTAGTGCTCCTCGACCAAATGCCTCAGCTACATCTAGACCAAATTCACGTAATTTTGAATCAGTTAACACCTCCCTAACTGCATCCCATGGATTATTTACAATATAAGAAATTATGAAAACCGGTATAGCTATAGCAATAATAGTAGGGGTGATAATAATCGCTGCAATCCATTTAAGACGATCACCTTTAGCCAGCTCTTCACCTACTTTCGCACCGACTTGAGCTCCGGCAGTACCACCAGCAACCGCTCCTACTGCTGCTCCTGTACCTTTTAAGGCTGTATTTTTAGTACTTCCTTCTCTGGCGCTTTTTTGCTCAGCGGTCTCGTGGTCTAGGTGCTTGAGGGCTTTGTCAGCTGATTGCATACCACCACCTCCAGCTTTACCACCCAAGGAACTCGCAGATTTACCACCAGCGCCACTAGCTCCACCTCCAGATTTACCACCTGATGATATCTGGTCTATGGCCTTACTAGCTGTCTTATTGGCTTTTTGTTTGGCGGTATCATCCGCCTGAAATTCTGGCCCACCAGCTTTGGCTAATGCAGAATCTTTTTTTGTAGGACTAACCGGTAGATCGCCGGCGTCTTGTAAATTATCGTTAATATTATCACTTTTGATTGGTTGAGGCATATATTAATTAATTATTATGCTTACAATTATAGCAAACTATAGATTGCTCATGGATTCATCTTTGTCAGGCTCTTCTGCTACTAACCCAGCTTCTTCAGCTTCCTTTATCTTACCGGCATCTAGAAGATCTTGTGGATTGGTAGTGATGAGCTCCTCTTCTGTGGGACTAGCTATGATACGTAAGATAATATGCGAGAGACCTGCAAAAAATAATCCTTCACCGACAGGGAACTGACTGAGGCGTTTCTTTTCTTCACTGGTTAGCTTAAATGTATCGGCTACAATATCAACGGCTGCAGGGTTTTGTTTGAGCAAGAGCTGCAAACTAGAGTTGTTTACAATTGCCCTTCCTAGTCTGGTACTCAAGAAGTCTTCTACGTCTTGAGATATTGTGGTGAGTCCTAAGAAATATTTACGAGCCCGCTTGGCAATAGAGAACATAAACATCGCTGAATCTTGATACTGCATCATCTGCCAGGCCTCATCTACTATAAGTATGCGTTTCTTCTTCTCACTCTTTACCTTGTTCCATATGTAGTTGAGTACTATGTACATACCAATAGGACGTAGTTCATCCTCTAGGTCTCGTATATTGAATACCACCAATTGATTGTCTAGTGTTACATTACTAGGTTGTGAGAATATTCCAGAAAATGTACCTTCAGTAAATCTTCTAAGTCTTGCAGCTAGTGCTGGGCCATTACCACCCATCTCATTAAGTGTATTGTAAAGATCTATCATTACAGGAGGCTCAGCTGTGTGAGTAAGAGGATCGTTGGTGATGCCTTTTTGGGCATAAGTATTTATAAGCGCTATATCTAGGTCCGACTCTTCAGCTGGGCTCATCTCACCCATCATTAGCCTTAGTAGTCCGTGGAGCATGATGATATTGGCCTGCAATGCATTGTCAGCTTCTTCGGAGTCAACTGCTCTTGGTATGTCAAATGGATTAACATGTGTTTCGCTGGTGAGGCTCAAGTGTAAGAAACTTCCACCTACAGCTTCACAGAGAGTACGATATTCGTTTTCTGGATCTATTACTATTACCTCAGTACCAAACATTAATGATCTCAGAGCCTCAAGTTTGACTGCGAAGGATTTACCCGCGCCAGATTTTGCAAATACAGTCATATTGGCATTTTCTAAACTAAATCTGTCAAACAACACTAAGCCATTATTGTGACGGTTGATACCATACAATATACCTTCTTCATTACTCAAATTGGCTGTCGTAAACGGGAATGTAGTAGATATCGCGCCCGTATCCATATTGCGTTTTACTTGTAATAAATCACTGCCAAGTGGAAGTGTAGAAGTAAATCCTTGTTCCATTTGTATAGTTGATGGCTTTGTATATATTAGGCTGGTACCAAATGTAGATTCTATCTTCTTCACTATTTCTTCTAGATCTTCTAGAGTATCGCCATAAACAGTTACGTATAATCCAAGTCTAAAGAATCTATCTTCACCAACTTGCAATTTGTCACGCAACTCTTCAGCATCAGAGATAGATGCTTCTAATC
>JAUPVL010000016.1 GCA_030917065.1 Patescibacteria group bacterium | reverse complement strand
TGCCTTTTCCATTGAGTTTATATCCAATCCTAGCTACGCGCCCAGATTTGGGGTCTATGACCATTACTTTACTGGCAGCGATAGGTTTGGTAATCTTGACTATTCCTCCTTTTGGATCCTTGGAAGACGGTTTGACGTGTTGAGTAGCAATATTGATACCCTCTACTACAACCTGGTTGGTTTTTGGAAGTACAGTCACAACTTCACCTTTTTTACCTTTGTCTCTACCAGTTATAACCATTACTTTATCTTTCCGCATGAGTTTCATTAGAGTACCTCCGGTGCTAAAGATATTATTTTCATGAAACCTCGTTCGCGCAACTCTCTTGTTACAGGACCAAATATTCTAGTTCCAAGGGGTAGTTTTGCTTTGTCAATAATAACGGCTGCATTTTCGTCAAATGTCACCGTAGAACCATCAGCTCTATTTATAGTGTTCTTAGTGCGAACTACTACAGCGCGGACAACCTCTTTTTTCTTGACAGTGCCGTTGGGTGTTGCAACTTTTACCGATGCGACTATTACGTCACCAACACTTGCATAACGACGCTTACTACCACCAAGTACCTTGATGCAAGATATTTCTTTGGCTCCAGTGTTATCTGCAACTCTTAGATGTGTTTCGGCTTGAATCATATCTAAGCTCCTGCCTCGCTAATTACTTTGCTAACTGTAAAGTGCTTGTCTCTGCTAATCTTTGCTGTTTCTGTAATCTCAACAGTATCACCAATCTTACATGCATTCTTTTCATCATGAGCTTTGAATTTGGTAGTGACTTTGTAGCGTTTTTTATAGATAGGATGCGTTTTGTGTTTTGCTACCAAAACTACGACGGTTTTATCCATCTTATTTGAAACAACACTACCTACTATTTTTCTACTCATTTGGTTTCTCCTTGCACTTTAGATTCCTGCATTACTGTCAATACACGTGCAATATCTTTCTTTATTGAATTAATCTGCTTAATGTTTTTTACTTCCTTGGTTCGATACTCAACTACAGAATTCTCTAGTTTTTTACGTAAATCATCCAGTGTATTTGAGAGCTCCTTGGGCGATTTGGATCTGATGTCTTTAGCTTTCATTGCTCTCCTTTGTTACTGATTTGACCATAAATTTGGTCTTTACCGGTAATTTCATCGCGCCAAGTCTCATAGCTTCTTTTGCGGTAGCTTCATCAACTCCATCCATCTCAAACAATATCTTTCCACTTTGAACCCTAGCTACATAATGATCTAATGCACCTTTACCTGAGCCCATCCTTACTTCAGCAGGCTTTCTAGTGACAGGTATATGGGGGAAAATTCTAATCCAAATCTTACCACCACGCTTGATATATCTAGTCATGGCACGTCTTGCGGCTTCGATTTGGCGAGAAGTAATTCTCTCATTGTCCATGCTTTTTAATCCATACTTACCGAAGTTGATGTCATTTCCACTGCTAGACAGACCTTTGTTTCGGCCTTTCATTGCTTTTCTAAATTTGGTTTTCCTTGGTAGCAACATAATACTTATCCTTTATACACCCATACTTTTACGCCTATAACTCCATAGGTGGTCATTGCACTGGCTGTACCGTAGTCAATGTTGGCCTTGATAGTATGCAATGGAATACTGCCCTGAGATGTAGACTCAGTACGAGCCATTTCTGCACCGTTTAGTCTTCCAGATACAGTTATCTTTGCACCCAGCATTCCTGCCTTGATGGCGTTCTCACTGGCACCTTTTATGACTCTTCTGAAGGCCATTCTACGTTCAAGCTGCGACGCGACATTCTCAGCAATAAGCTGTGCATGGGTTTCCGGATTCTTCATTTCTTCAATATTGAGCTTTAGATCTTCTTTGGTGAGTTTCTTGAGATCCTTCTTGAGACTCTCCACGCCTGTTCCACCTCTTCCGATCACTACACCAGGCTTACTAGTATGAATTGTCACTATGAGTTGACCGGTAGATCTTTCAATCTCTATCTTGCCAACGCCAGATCTAAAACCTAGCTTTTTATTGATAAGTTCACGAACTCTGATGTCAGCTATAAGATTTTTACGAAAATCTTTTCCACCAAACCACTTGCTTTGCCAGTTTTTGTTTAGGGGTAATCTTAGACTAATTGGATTTACTTTTTGTCCCATTATTTTTTTACCTCTTTCTTAGATTTAGTGTCTTTAGCTGTAGCTGGCTTGGCATTTGGCGTTTGATCGCTCAATACCACCTTGAGGTGAGCTCTTTGGTGGGTGATAGGTGCGGTCATTCCTCGTGATCTTGGTCTCCATCTTTTGAGCTTTGCGCCTTCGTCCACTCTAATTTCGTCTATGAACAAAGTTTCTCTTTTAAGATTGTTGTTGTTCTCGGCATTGGCAGATGCGCTTGATATAGTATCAAAAACCATTCCAGCACCTTTTTGAGAACGTACAGCCAGCTGTTGCAGGGCAGTTTCTACCCTTTGTCCACCAATTCCATCGATTTGTAGACGAAGTTTTTGAGCAGATATTGCCAAGTTACGAGATCGTGCGATAACTTTCATTATTTGCCTCCCTCTGACTTGGCCAGTTTACCACCGTGTCCACGAAACTTTCGCGTTGGTGAGAACTCGCCCAATTTATGCCCAACCATATTCTCGGTAATCAACACAGGCGTATGAACCTTGCCATTGTGAATAGCGATAGTACGACCTACCATCTCAGGAGATATTGTGCTCGAGCGTGACCAAGTTTTGATAATAGTTTTGTCATTTACACCCAAAGCCATTACTTTTTTGAGTAGTTTGGCGTCTATAAATGGTCCTTTTTTTGCTGATCGACTCATCGTTTTCCTTTCTTTCTGCCACGAACAATCATATTGTCAGTAGACTTACGTCGTCTGGTTTTTTTACCCAGTGCTGGCTTACCCCAAGGAGTCTTAGGATGTTTGAGGCCAATAGGGTTTGATCCTTCACCACCACCGTGAGGGTGATCAACTGGATTCATAGCCTTACCTCGAACTTGCGGACGACGTCCCATTTTTCTTTTTCTTCCTGCGCTACCTATCTTGATGTTTTGGTGGTCTATATTACCAACCTGACCAAGAGTGGCTTTGCAATCTTGGTGTATCAATCGAACTTCACCAGATGGAAGCTTGATTTGAACAAACTTGCCTTCTTTGGCGGCTAGTTGTGCGCGAGCGCCGGCTGATCGAGCTATTTGTGCTCCGCCACCTATTCTCATCTCTATATTGCATATCACTGATCCTACGGGTATGTTTTTGAGCGGTAGTCTGTTGCCAGCCTTAATCTCAGCATCTTTGCCAGCATTTAGAGTTTTGCCTACCCGCATAGTAGTAGTAGCTGGTATATAAGCCTTTGTACCATCTTCTAGCTGAACCAATGCAAGATGAGCTGTACGATTTGGATCGTATTCTATAGCTATGATTTTGGCATTTTCTACGTCGTCTAGCTTGAAGTCTACCATGCGAATATGTCTTTTAACTCCACCGCCTCTGTGCCGTATTGTAATTTTGCCTTGATTATTTCTTCCAGATTTTTGCTTGCGTTTAACAATAAGTGATTTTTCAGGACGTTTTTTTGTAACCACAGAAAAGTCTGCAATACTCATATTGCGTCTTGCGGAAGTATTTTGCTTGAGTAGTTTAACTGCCATTACTTACTTTCCTCAAATGCGTCAATTTTTTGACCACTCTTAATAGTCACAAAAGCACGCTTTTTATCTATTCTTTTACCAGTATGCCCACGAAACTTCTTGATCTTGCCTTTTAGAACGCTGATTCGTACATCTATTACATCTACCTTGAATCGCTTGCTCACAGCATCTTTTATAATGATCTTATTGGCGCTCTTGGGTACTTCAAACATGTATGTACCTGTAGCTGCTTGGTTCATACTTTTCTCTGTGATAATAGGTTTTAGAAGTACTGAGTTCATTTCTTGGTGCCTCCGAGCCACTTTTCTATTGCGCTAAGGGCTTCTTTTTCTATAATAATATCGTCTGCGCACAGCACGTCATAACACTGTAGTTTTGTATAACTGATGTATCTTACGCCTACTAGGTTACTAACAGCTCGCTTGAACCCTGGATCAGTATCGAAGCCAACAAGTAGTACATTGTCTCCTGTGCTAAGTTTGGCTATCAGGTTATCGGCCAACTTCGTCTTGGGCTTTTCTATTGAAAATTTTTCGATAATCTTAATATTTGCAGCTTGCTCGGTCAATGCCATGCGGATACTGGCCTTTATCATATTCTTGGGTAGATCCTTTGTAAAGTTGGCGTTTCCAGTTGGACCGTGGGCCACTCCACCGTGTCGCCATATATTGACTCTTGTAGAACCAAATCTTGCTCGTCCAGTTCCCTTTTGTCGCCATGGTTTTTTGCCACCACCACGAACTTCAGCTCGGGTTAGTACTTTTGCACCTGCATGTCTTGTGTTTGACAATGATCTTACGCTGGCTTGCTTGAGCAGCTCGTGACTGACTTCAACGCCAAAGGTGGACTTGTTGAGAGCTGTTTCTGCTGATTTGTTGCCGGTACGTGTATAGGTGATTGCTTTCATATCTTATATCCCCTGCACGCGTACCAGCCCCTTTTTAGGACCTGGAATAGCACCTTTAATTCCAATAATATTATTTTTTGAATCTATATATATCACTTCTAGATTTCTGACTGTTACCGTATCTGTACCCATACGTCCTGCCATTTTTTGACCCTTGAACACGTGTTGCGGATATCCGGCACCGATTGAGCCAGGAGCACGGTAATTGTGGCTACCATGGGTTTTTGGACCTCTTGCAAAGTTATGACGTTTGATAGTTCCTGCAAAGCCTTTGCCTTTACTGATTGCCTGCACCCGAACCTTATCACCTATTTCAAATCTATCTGTATTAATCTTATCTACTACGCTCAGCTTTGATTGAGCATCGGTGTCGCTTGCTTCTTGCTCTACTCGAAATTCCTTGAGATATCTTGAACTAGCCTTTGCCTTCTTGAGGTGTCCGGCTTGTGGCTTGGCGATATTCTTGGAGCTTGCAACTCCCAATTGGATGGCTTCGTATCCATCAGTAGAGATATCTTTGATTTGAGTAACAACACAATCTTTGGCCTCTAGCAATGTAACCGAACTCTGTCGTCCTTTCTCGTCGAACAACTGGGTCATACCTAATTTGGTTGCTAGTAATGCCTTCATAAATATTGCTATAAAATAATAATATCTGCATTTCGTATGGTTTCTGAGTATTTTCAGACCTAAACGCTTTGCAGTTGATATAAACTATTACTTTTGTAAAGTAATAAGTCGACTACTAGTGTATCAGATACACTCCTGTTGTGTCAACTTATTAGTTCAGAAATAGATAGTGATGCCTAGGCTATAAAGCCCAAATAATGCTCCGACGACCAAAAGCGCGTATTCTATCTTGCGATTGATGTGTAATACTTCTATTTTAGAAAGACCAAAACCTATAACGACTCCTATAGGGAACCATCGATGACCACCCCACGCGACCCAAACTGTGCCCAATAACAGATACAGGGCTGACTTGATCAAAAATGCTAGATCAGATTCATAAAACCGCTTGTTTTTTTGTTTTTGTCTTACCATTACTTATATTGAAGCATAAATACTTTAAATATACAAAAAATGCCCCGTGATAGGGCATTTTTATTATGATTCGTCGTTGAGGCTATCCTTGTGATAAATAACGAACTTATTTCATCAATTGGATGCCACCGATGATTGGCAAAGGAACCATCTTCTTGTTGACTACATTTACAATTCCTATAATGGAAAGGACTACTAGACCTACCCATACCAAACCTAGTAGTGGGAATAGCAAGAATCCAAACCCTGAAGTAACGATTGCGATAAATCCTACCACCCAATATAGAACTGATAGTGCAATCTCTGCTACAAACAAGGTCAATCCTTGTTTGGCGTGATACTGCGCAAACTCAGAATCTTTGGCGGCTAGAAGAGGGATCAAAACTAGTATTCCTAAGTAAGCTAGTACTCCCATTATAGGGTCATTGCTACTTGATTTTGATGTTTGATTTTGAGCTGGTTTTTTTTCTTCCGGCATGATTACTCCTTTAAATTTTATGTATACTTGGATTCATTGTAAACTATTGCTACACTTATCCGCAAGTAGTTATGGTTATTTTGTGAGTTTTATAGATTTGCCGCTATCCCAATCACCCGACCCACAGCTAAATAACGCCACCTGTAGACCCCTTTGGAATTCTTCTAAGAATAGAATAGTCTCTTCAGAGGAAACAATAGCTTTTTGTAGCAATGGTCTGGCCATAGAATAATAATCCGCTCCTAGGGCATGGGCCTTGAGTCCATCCAGTGGAGTCCTGATACCCCCACTTGCAACCAAAGATACATTTTTCTTGATATTTGATATCTCCATGATTGATTGGTCTGTTTCTACACCAGCAGATTTAAACCATTCTGCTAGGTTGGCTGATTTGGCACGCTTACCTTCTATCCAGCTGTAGCTAGTACCTCCCACACCAGCCACATCAATACCACTTACTCCAGCTTGTATCAACATCTTGGCGCTGATCGAGTCTATACCATTACCTACTTCTTTGACATAGACTGGAACCCTGAGCTTGCTGACCAATGTAGCTATCTTGCTTAGTAAGTCAGCGTAGTTTGTGTCGCCACTGGGTTGTAGGGCCTCCTGCAGAGGATTGATGTGTCGATATAGTGCATCAGCGCCTATCATGTCTACAACAGCCTGATAGTCCCGAACTGTTTTGTTGTTGTTGAGCTGTATGGCCCCCATATTGGCAAATACTACAGTGCTGGGAGCATACTCACGAACTAGCTCGAAGGTCTTGACTGCGGACTTATCGCGCAAGGCAATTCTTTGTGATCCCACCCCTATAGCTACATTGGTCTTTTCGGCAGCTATAGCTAAATTTTTGTTGATGGTAGCAGCGTACTTTGTGCCCCCTGTCATAGATGCGATAATTAGTGGCTGACTAATAGTCTTGCCTAGCAAGCTAACTTCGGTCGATACATCGTCAAGATTTATCTCGGGCAATGCTCGATACTCCAATCGATATTTATCAAATGGGCCGACAGGAGCCTGAGAATCATCATCTAGACTCAATTTGATATGATCAATCTTGCGTTGCTTCATAGTATCAATACTATATCAAAAAAGCCCTGTTTAGGGGCTTTTTTGATACTACATCTTTATTTCTATATCTACACCGGCCGGCAGGCTAAGATTCATGAGATTGTCGATAGTCTTAGGAGTCGGTTCAGTGATATCTATCAGGCGTTTGTGCGTTCGCATCTCGAACTGCTCACGAGCGTCCTTATAAACATGCGGGCTCTTTACGACAGTATACTTACGCTTGTTGGTAGGTAGTGGTACTGGACCAGCTATCTGAGCGTTGGTACGGATCGCGGTATCTATAATCTGCTTGGCAGATTGGTCGATGACTTTGTTGTCATAAGCCTTGAGCTTTATTCGGATGCGCTGTTTTGTAGTATTTTCGGGCATTTTTGTTATTTAGTAATTTTGGTTACTACTCCAGCACCTACGGTTTTGCCACCTTCTCGAATTGCGAATCTAAGACCTTCGTCCATAGCGATCGGAGCAAGGAGTTTTACTTTTACACTTACATTATCACCAGGCATGACCATTTCGGTACCTTCTGGTAGTTCAACTTCACCTGTTACATCAGTAGTGCGGAAGTAGAATTGTGGTTTGTAACCTTTGAAGAATGGAGTGTGTCGTCCACCTTCTTCTTTTTTGAGTACGTATACTTCACAATCAAATTCAGTGTGAGGAGTAATAGAACCTGGCTTGGCGAGAACTTGTCCTCTTTCTATATCTGTTCGCTCAACACCTCTTAAGAGTACACCTACGTTGTCGCCAGCTTGACCTTCGTCGAGTAATTTTTTGAACATTTCTACACCAGTCACAACTGTCTTAGTAGTGTCTTTGATACCTACTATTTCAACTTCGTCGTTTACATTGACTTTACCTTGCTCAATACGTCCAGTAGCTACTGTGCCACGACCTTTGATAGAGAAAACGTCTTCGATTGGCATCAAGAATGGCTTGTCTAGTTCGCGTTTTGGCTCTGGGATGTAGTCATCCATGGCTTTTACAAGCTCTAGTATAGCTTCTTCTGATTTTTCATCACCTTCTAGTGCCTTGAGGGCTGATCCTTTGATGATAGGAGCATCTTTGTCAAATTCGTATTTTTCTAGTAATTCTCTTATTTCTACTTCTACTAGCTCAGCTAGCTCTGGGTCGGCCATATCCATCTTGTTCATAAATACCAAGATCTTTGGCACACCTACTTGCTTGGCAAGTAGTACGTGTTCGCGAGTTTGAGGCATAGGACCGTCAGCAGCACTTACTACTAGTATTGCGCCGTCTATTTGAGCGGCACCAGTAATCATGTTTTTGACATAGTCGGCGTGCCCTGGCATATCTACGTGAGCGTAGTGACGCTTTTCTGTTTCGTATTCTTGGTGTGAGCTAGCGATAGTAATACCACGTTCTTTTTCTTCTGGAGCATTATCGATTTGATCGTATGCTATTGGCTTGTTGATATCACTTGGTTGTTTCTTAGCTAGTACTGCAGTAATAGCAGCAGTAAGAGTAGTCTTACCGTGGTCTACGTGTCCCATAGTACCTACGTTTACATGTGGTTTTTCTCTTTTATATGTTTCGGCCATTAAATTCTCCTTATTTCGTTGTTGTTATTTGGTATAAATCTATATATTTTTAGACAATAAAAAATCGCCTTAGAATAGCTTGGTCTTAGTATAAACAAAAATGCTTAGTTTGTAAAGAAGTTTTTATATTGATTTAACGAGCGCTAGCTTCGCCGGATTCTCGAGCTGCTGAGTACTTACCAATCAGCTCTTCAGCAACATTGTGCGGGACATCGGCATAATGATCAAACTCCATTGCGTAGCTGGCACGTCCTTGAGTCATAGAGCGAAGGCTTGTAGCATATCCAAACATCTCAGATAGAGGTATGAATGACTGTATCACCTTCACGCCACTACGGTCTTCCATGTTTTCCACCCTACCGCGTTTGGCATTGATATCACCTATCACATCACCCATGAAGTCTTCCGGGGTAGTTATCTCAACCTTCATAATAGGCTCAAGTATAACAGGTTGAGCTTTTTTGACACCGTCCTGAAAAGCCATTGATCCGGCTATCTTGAAGGCAAGCTCACTACTATCCACTTCGTGATAACTGCCATCATAGAGTTTGGCGTGTACATCTACCACTGGGTAACCGGCTATTACGCCGTTGGCCATGGCCTCCTTGATACCGGCTTCTACTGGATTGATAAACTCTCTAGGAATAGCGCCACCGACAATAGCATTTTCAAATTCGAATATTTTGGTCTTGTCATCCTCTTCGGTTTTGACCAATGGACTCAACTCTAGCCATACGTGACCATACTGACCCCTACCACCAGATTGTCTGATAAATTTAGATTCAACCTGTGTACTACCCTTGATAGTTTCACGATAGGCTACTTGAGGTCGACCTACATTGGCCTCAACCTTGAACTCTCGTTTCATGCGATCCACGATTACTTCAAGATGTAGCTCACCCATACCATCTATGATGGTTTGGCCTGAGTCCTCGTCGGTATGCACTCTAAAGGTAGGATCTTCTTCAGCAAGTCGAGATAGCGCTATACTCATCTTCTCTTGATCAGCTTTGGTTTTGGGCTCGATAGCAATACTAATAACTGGTTCTGGGAAGGTAATGCTCTCTAATACCACTGGCTTAGCCACGTCACTTAGAGTGTGACCAGTGATTGTAGCCTTGAGACCTACTGCAGCAGCAATCTCTCCGGCATAAACTTCTGATACTTCTTCCCGATCATTGGCGTGCATACGCACTATTCGACCAATACGTTCTTTTTCTCCTGTACTAGCATTGAGCACATAACTACCAGATTTGATAGTACCAGAGTACACCCTAAAGAAAGCTAGCTTACCTACAAATGGGTCGGTAGCAATCTTGAAAGCGAGCGCAGCGAATGGAGCTTCGTCTGTCACTTCCAATACCTTTTCTTCACCAGTCTTGCTATCAATAGCTACAGGAGGAGTGATATCGAGTGGGCTTGGCAAGTATTCGGTAACAATATCAAGCAGTTTCTCTACCAACACACCCCGGCCATCTCCGCCAGATACTATGAAAAAGTCTCCTCGCAACACAGATTTACGAATCACCAGCTTGATCTCATCTTCTGTAAGCTCCTTGCCTTCTAGATATTTCTCCATGATAGTGTCGTCTGACTCTACTGCTGCTTCAATAAGATGATGACGATAATTGGTAGCTTTTTCAAGCATATCTTCTGGTATATCAGATTCTACCAACTCTTTGTCGGTATAGTCTTTGTAGGTGTAGGCTTTCATGGCGATAAGGTCTACGACACCATTGATTTCTTGTTCAAATCCGATTGGCAAATGAATAGGGTATGCATGTTTGGTCAAGCGTTCGTGAATAGACTCGAGACTTTTATAAAAATCGCCACCAGTTTGATTGATCTTGTTGATAAAACAAATCCTAGGCACGCCATACTTGTCGGCCTGACGCCATACGGTCTCTGATTGTGGTTCCACACCCATCTTGCCGTCAAATACAGTTACCGCACCGTCAAGCACACGTAGACTACGTTCTACTTCTACTGTGAAGTCGATGTGTCCGGGTGTATCGATGATGTTTATCCTTTTCTTGTTCCAAAAACAAGTTGTAGCAGCACTAGTGATAGTAATACCACGTTCGCGCTCTTGCTCCATCCAATCCATGGTAGCTTCACCTTCATGCACTTCACCGATCTTGTGTACCTTACCAGTACGATACAGTACTGCTTCTGTTACGGTTGTTTTGCCTGCATCTATATGAGCAATAATTCCAATGTTTCTAGTGTCTTCTAGACTATAATCTCGAGCCATTTACTTGATTTATCTCCTATACTTGTATTCAATTAGTTTACGTAAAAAAGTGCCACTTAAAGGCCATTTCTAAACTATTCTAGCAGATTGCAAGGATAATTTCAAGAATCATAGCATCGCCCTTGAGCTTCTAGATTGAGATACAGCCCATATAATCTTTTTAAATATGCTTCCGACAAAAAGAGCTTTACCTATGAAGGTAAAAATCCATTACGCTACTGTTGGAGGTAGCGGTGGCATGCTCACACTCACCGAAGATGCAAGCGCCATGCCTCGCCTACCTGAGGTTGGCGAAAATATTACTATCGAAGCAGCATGTCCTGGCGGTAGAAAATACCTGGTAGAGTCTATTGACTGGGAAGTTCAAAGCACCAACAGTGGTATAGATACCATACCGAGACATGAATTCACTATGAATATTCGCTGCCAAGCCGTCACAACCCAAGTCCCGACCCAACAATAGGGTCGGGCTATTTTATTTATAAACAAGTTCTACAAAGAATCGGTCTTTGGACCCTTCTATTAGAGTCGCTAGATCATCTACGCTAGCCATGTAGGGTTCAAACTTGAGCTCGTCTCTCCAAGCCCAACTTGCCTCTCCAGGTTTGTTTGTAATAGTTATCTCTCCATAAGGGTTTTTGCCATAAAACAAATGAAACATGATCTGACTCACGATATCATTTCCTTCATAGATAGTGATATACCCGTCCCCTCTATGTGTAAGCTCACACTCAAGACCTGTTTTTTCTTTGAGCTCACGATTGGCAGCTTGTGAGATAGTCTCGCCAACATGAAGTTTCCCATACACAAAACCTATTTGATTGATAAGTGGTTGGCGCTTGCGCTTATAGACCAGCCATTGCCCTTTAGTATTTTGACAGGTGATGAGAGTCACGATGTTGGGCTGAGTACGCGGGGCATAGTTTTGTAAGCTCATGCTGTCCGCCAACAGCTTGCCACTTGAACTCAATAGATACTGGCCCTGCTCGTTTTTGACCACCAAGCCCTCGTGCATCAGAGACTTGAGATGATACATGAAGTGATTACCTTCTAGGTTGGGTGGTTTGAGTTCGCTGTAGCGCAGGTATGGGCTAGATATAAGCCTGGCGAGTATTTGTTTTTGTATCACGTGCGTCATTTGATTTAATAATATATCCACAGGATATTTAAGTCAATTTATATGATGATTCAATATATTTGAGTCAAATACTCTAGACTAGTAAGTATTTAGAGTCAAATGTATTGTGTATATGTAACTTGAAACGAGCCAATGGAGAGTGAGATGCGCACAGCACTAAGTACAGATCCTCCCAACAATGCGAGTAGTATTCATAAGATGGAACTTGTATACAAAGATGGCTGGGCAGCTGGATATGGCGACACGAGTCAAAGCGTCAAAAAACCATGGGCAGTGTGTAGCTGTGGTTTCGAACAAGACCTATATGGAAATCATGACAATCGATTTGAGCTTGTCCGACTCAATCACCTACTGATTGCTATCGCAATGCAAGTGGGTGTAATCGTTGCCTGAGTATAGCAAGCCACAGTGCCACATCTGGAAAGCCCTGCGGTTGGCTGGCGTATCAATAGACACACCAGGTGCCCTGGAAGTAGTAAGAGTACTTAAATGGGCCATCGACCAGCAGCCTATGATACTTACACGTTTTCCAATCTCACAGAATGACAGTCACACACTCGAGGGTTTGGATTACTGGAAGAATAAGCTAGATAGATATCTAGATCGTGCCGACCTGCTGACCCTAGATAGCCCAGAGGGTCGCCAAGCTATTGCAGAGCATTTTGCGACCAGTCTTGGTTTGCTTGCCTCGGTATGGCGAACCTATGGCGCGCCGGCCAGCGATGCACTGGAATATACCCAAAATACTACCTTAGTAAAGATAGAATAACCCTGATCGTAATGATCGGGGTTTAAATTACTAAAAAACCACCTGATACAGGTGGTTTTTTAGATTACTGGCCCTATCTTAGTACCGAGCAAAGTGAGCAAAAGCTTTGTTGGCTTCTGCCATCTGGTGAGCATCTTGCTTTTTCTTCATAGCTTCACCTTCGTTATTGAAGGCGTTCAAGAGTTCGTTGGCCAAGCTTTTGTCAAAACTCTGACCTGATTTGGAACGTGCACTATCCAATATCCAGATAAGAGCATAGTGAATCTTACGATCACCACGCACCTCCATAGGGACCTGATAGTTTGCACCACCTATGCGCTTACTCTTAACCATTACGTTCGGACTAACGTTTTTTACTGCAGTGTCTAGCACTTCGACAGGGTCTACCTTGGCTTTTACGGCTGCAGCTTCGAGAGCTGAATACACTAGTCTCTCGGCTGTTTGTTTTTTACCATCTTGCATCACCTTATTGATAGTTTTTGAAATCAACACGTTTTTGTATACGCGGTCTGGTTTGATAGTTCTTTTTAGAGATTTTGTTACTTTTCTTGGCATACTATTATGTTTTAAGCTTTTTTAGCACCTTCTAGTTTAGTTCCATATTTACTTCGACCTTGTTTTCTACCAGATACTCCAGCAGTATCGAGGGCTCCACGTACTACGTGATATCTTACACCCGGTAAATCCTTGACTCTACCTCCACGTATCAATACTACAGAGTGTTCTTGAAGATTGTGGCCTTCTCCTGGTATGTACGCAGTTACTTCCATTCCATTGGTAAGTCGAACACGAGCTACCTTGCGTAGAGCTGAGTTTGGCTTTTTGGGAGTTTGGGTAAATACCTTGGTGCAAACTCCTCGCTTCAAAGGTGAATTCAGACTGTTGGTCTGCACCTTGAGAGCATTAAAACTGCGCGCCAAAGCCGGAGCTGTGTTTTTCTTTGTCTTACTCTTTCTGGGTTTTCTAATTAGTTGGTTTATAGTTGGCATATAATTTAGCTAGTCTATCAGATATGAACCATCTGGTCAAGACGTACCTTCCTCATCACGAAATCCTGTACCTACCGGTATAAGCCTACCGATGATCACATTTTCTTTCAATCCACGTAACTTATCTTGTTTGCCACGCATAGCTGCCGATATCAGTACCTTGGTGGTTTCTTGGAAGCTTGCGGCTGACAACCAGCTATCAGAGCTTGTAGATATCTTGGTGATTGGCATGAGTAACATCTCGTATGTTGCTGGCTTGGATTTTTTGTCTTTTGCGTTGAGATTCTCTTCTTCTAGCACGGCTCTAGAGACTACATCGCCAGAAATAAATGAAGTATCAGCTGGTTCTTCAATACGTACTCTTGAGAACATCTGTCTGATTATCACTTCGATATGTTTGGCAGCAATAGTCTGGCCTTGGCTTAAGTATATAGCCTGTACTTCATCTATGATGTACCTTTGTACTGATTCTTCACCTTGTAGTTTGAGCATGTCTTGTAAATTGACAGATCCCTCGGTGAGTCTTTGGCCTACTCTTACAGTATCCCCTGATTTTACTTCTACACCAGTAAACTCTGATATGGTGTATTCTCTTGTATTTGCACTGTCGTGAGTAAGTATGATTTGAGTTTTATCAACTTTGACCGTTCCAATACCACCGGCTTTGATAGTTTTCTTGCCATCTTTAGATTGAGCCAATACTTGTGAACGGGTCACTATCTCACCAGTCTTAACATTTGGCTTCATGTCTTTGAGATCATAATTTGTAACTTTTTGATCGGCAGGTGTTACGCTGATAAGTTGTTTTTTGTCTTTTCTGGTTATTTTGACAACACCATCAATATCAGACAATATAGCTTGACCTTTTGGAGCTCTAGCTTCAAATATTTCTTCAACCCGTGGAAGGCCTTGAGTAATATCCGCACCAATACCAGTTGCATGTTTAGTATTCATAGTAAGCTGAGTGCCTGGTTCACCAATACTTTGGGCAGCCATAATACCGACCGCTTCGCCCATACGCACTGATTTACCTGTAGCTAGATCGACACCGTAACATTTCTGGCAAAGCCCCCAAGAACTCTTACATTTGAATATTGATCTAATCTTAAGGTTTTCTATACCTAGAGAATCTACCTTTTCGGCTGCTGTGTCAGATATAAGCTCGCCTTTTTTTATAATTGTTTCACCTGATTTAGGATCTACGACCTTTTCCATAGATGTTCGGCCAACTACCCAGGCAGATAATCCTTCTTCTCCCGTAGCGATAGCTTCTTCTCGGCTCATCACGTACCCTTCTTTGTCTCCACAATCGTTTTCCGAAACAACAATATCTTGAGCAACATCCACTAGACGGCGTGTGAGATATCCAGATTCTGAAGTTCTGAGTGCTGTATCTGTAAGGCCCTTACGAGCACCGTGAGTTGATATAAAGTACTCTAGTACACCAAGACCGTCTTTGTAGTTTGATCTCACTGGGAGTTCTATGATCTTACCAGCAGGACTGAGCATAAGACCCAACATCCCACTCATCTTATTGATCTGACCGATAGAAGCTCTGGCTCCAGATTGCAAATCGTCATATAGAGTAGATTCAGATTCTTCAAGAGTACTGGCTAGAAGTGATTCTATTTCTTCACCGGTTTCTTTCCAGGCTTCAACTGTGCGAGCATATCTCTCGTTGTTTGTAATCAATCCTTGTTGATATTGCTTCACATAACTTACGGCTTTTTCTTCTGCTTCACCAATCAATCTATCACGGTCTTTTGGAATTACTAGATCATCCATTCCTATTGAGATACCAGACTGAGTAGCGTACTTGAACCCTAGATCTTTTACTGCGTCTACGAGATCCGCAGTTACTTCTTGCCCGTAGGTAGCAAATACAGTGGCCATTATCTTTTGTAGCTTTGATTTATTCAAAGTGTCATTTACGTATTCCATATCTTCTGGAAGTATTTCATTGAACAACATCCTACCAACAGTAGTGTCGATAATCTGGCCATCAAGACGTAGCTTGATATTTGCACGCAAGTCAATTGATTTTGCTTGATATGCCATGGTTGCTTCGTTGATATTATTAAACGCCTTGCCTTCACCTTTCAATCCACTCTTGACGCTAGTCAAGAAGAAGCATCCTAGTACAACATCCTGTGAAGGCTGTACTACTGGCTCACCGCTACTAGGCTTGAGTAGGTTGTGCTTTGAAAGCATAATATCTCTAGCCTCAGTCTGAGCTGCTTCAGAAAGCGGTACATGAACGGCCATTTGGTCACCATCAAAATCAGCATTGAAAGCTGCACATACCATAGGATGGAGCTGTATAGCCTTACCTTCAATGAGTAGTGGCTTAAATGCCTGAATACCGAGCCTATGAAGTGTAGGCGCACGATTCAAGAGTACGTACTTACCGGCAATTACTTCATCAAGAGTATCCCATACTTCAGTTCGAGCTCGCTCTATCATTCTAGAGGCGGATTTTACATTGTGAGCAATACCTTTCTCTATGAGCTGTCCAATAACAAATGGCTTGAATAGCTCAAGAGCCATCATCTTAGGAATACCACATTGATCGAGTTTGAGGTGAGGTCCAATAACTATTACTGAACGACCTGAGTAGTCAACGCGTTTTCCTAATAGATTTTGGCGGAATCTTCCTTGTTTTCCTTTTAGAAGGTCAGTAAGACTCTTGAGTTTTTTACGAGAGCCGGCTGCAGAAACTGCTCTGTCTCGACGTGCATTGTTGTCTATAAGAGCATCGACTGCTTCTTGTAGCATTCTTTTTTCATTACGGCAGATAACTTCTGGAGCATCTAGCGCAAAGAGCTTTTTCAATCTGTTATTACGATTAATGACTCTACGATATAGGTCATTCAAATCTGATGCAGCAAATCTACCGCCATCAAGTTGTACCATTGGTCTTAAATCTGGGGGTATGACTGGCAGGTTAGTAGTAATCATCCAGGATGGCTCAATGCCGGACTGAATCATGCCTTCAACAATTTTTAATCGCTTAAGTGCTTTTTTCATCTTCTGGCCGGCGGAGTCATTTGCTTCACTGCGAAGATTCTTTGCTAGTTTCTTAATATCAATTTTCTCTAGTAGCAACTGTAATGCCTCTGCACCAATACCGGCACGAAATACTTGGCCAAATTTCATATTTAACTCTCTGTATCTAGACTCTGGCAATAGCTGATTGAGAGCTAGATTGGTAAGTTCGGTCTTTGCAGTTGTGTAGTAAGTCTCCAAGTCGTTGAGCTCATTTTGAGCATCTTCAGAGATAGACTCTGGCTTAGCGGTTTTGATTTCGTATTTTTTTAGTATATCTTTGTGCTTAGATTCGTAGTCTTTTTTTAGTTCGCTTAGCGCTTTTGTCTTTGCTTCTTCATCTACTTCAGTAACGATAAAGTTTGCAAAATACACTACTCTTTCTAAATCACGTATACCTACATTGAGAAGCAAGCTAACTGGGCTAGGTGTACCTCTCAAGAACCATATGTGAGCAACCGGTACGACCAAAGAAATGTGTGCCATTCTCTCACGTCTTACTATACTGCGAGTAACCAAAACACCACATTTGTCACATTCTATGCCTTTATATCTGATACCTTTGTACTTTCCGCAGTAACATTGCCAATCCTTAGTTGGACCAAATATTTTTTCGCAGAAAAGGCCATCTCTTTCTGGTTTTTGAGTACGGTAATTGATGGTTTCTGGCTTGGTTACTTCACCATGTGACCAATCCAAGATGTGTTCAGGACTAGCTACAGAGAGTTTGATTCCATCAAAGTCAATTATTTGTTGTTCGTGCATCATCATATCCTTATTCATTTTAAATCTCCTCTGATTCTATTTCTGACTTAAGCTCTGCCTCTGCTAGTACAGCAAAATCATCTTCAGATTTTGTATCTGCGAGATCCACAATAGCCTCATCTTTTTCTTGATTGTCACCGGTCATCAATTCGTCATTACCTAGCTCTACAGCTTCATCGTTGGTGGCTGTTGAAATCAATTCTTCTGCATCAATCGTAATAGCTTCTTTACTTCTTTCTAGATCAACCACGAGTGAAAGACTTTGTAGTTCCTTTACCAATACGTTGAATGACTCTGGAACACGTGGTCCCTTGATATCTTCACCCTTGATGATAGATTCATAAGCCTTACTTCTACCGATTACATCATCAGACTTGATTGTTAGGATTTCTTGTAAGGTGTTGGCTGCACCATAAGCTTCTAGAGCCCATACTTCCATCTCACCAAATCTCTGTCCACCCATTTGAGCTTTTCCACCTAGAGGCTGCTGAGTAACCATAGCGTAAGGACCAGTAGATCGAGCATGTATCTTGCTATCAACCATGTGTGATAGCTTCAGCATGTACTTGATACCTACTGTTGTACGGCTAGAGTAAGGCTCTCCTGTGTATCCAGAATAAAGTTGAGTCTTGCCGTCTTCTGGCAGTCCGGCCTTTTTAAGCTCTTCTTTTATTTCATCTATTTTGACTCCGTCAAATACCGGGCTGGCTATCTTGTATCCTAGTGCATTCGCTGCCCATCCGAGGTGGGTTTCTAGTATTTGTCCAAGATTCATACGAGTACCTACACCAAGAGTGTTGAGTATGATATCTACAGGTGTACCATCTTCCATGTACGGCATGTCTTCGATAGGCATAATTTTTGAGATCACACCTTTATCCCCGTGTCGACCGGCCATCTTATCACCAACCTGTACCTTGCTAAGTTCAGCAACGGCAACATATATTTGCGTAGATACGCCAGCTGGAAGGTCATCATTGTTTTCTCGGCTGAGTATTTTAACATCAACTACTTTTCCTGATGCTCCGTTTGGTACTCTAAGGCTCGTATCTTTTACGTCACGGGCCTTCTCACCAAATATTGCTCTTAGCAGTCTTTCTTCACTGGAAAGTTCGGTTTCACCTTTTGGTGTAATTTTACCTACCAATATATCTCCGGCTCCCACTTCTGCTCCGATACGTATGATTCCTTCTTCATCTAGGTCTTTGAGGCTGTCTTCAGATACATTTGGTATGTCTCGAGTAACAATCTCTGGGCCTAGTTTTGTATCACGAACGTCAATCTGATGAGTCTCGATATGAATACTTGTATATCTATCATCCTGTACGAGTCTTTGAGATACAATAATCGCATCTTCGAAGTTAAGACCTTCAAATGGCATGAAAGCTACTAGAACGTTTTGGCCAAGAGCTAGTTCTCCGTCTTGAGTACTCATTCCGTCCGCCAAGACATCACCCTTCTTGAGTTTTTGATCAGCAATAGCAACAGCTTTTTGGTGTATACAGCTACCCTGATTGGATCGTTCAAAGTTAGTTAGTTCATAGCTCTTGTTGCCAAGTTTCTTATATTTTACATCTATGCGATCTGCTGTGGCACTCAAAACTACACCGTCGTCTTCAGCAACTATCACTTGTCCCGAATCAACAGCAACCTTACCTTCTATACCGGTTCCTACTACTGGAGAATCTGGTCGAATCAACGCAACTGCTTGTCGTTGCATATTCGCTCCCATCAATGCTCGTTTAGCATCATCGTTTTCCAAAAATGGAATAAGACTTGCTGAGACACCCACGGTTTGCTTGCTAGTCACATCCATATAGCTAACATTGTCGGCGCTTTCTTCGTCAGCATCACCACCAACACCACGTACTGCAACTCTGCTTTCTATGAAATATCCATTCTCGTCCGTTGGAGTATTTGCCTGAGCGATTACGGCTTTTTCTTCATCATAGGCATCCAAAAATACTATTTCGTTTGTTAGATGAGCTTTGACAGCTACGCTTTCAATACCAGCAGATTTTAGTTTTTTTGCTGTCGCAGAAGTTATCTTGTCTCCAGCTTTCAATATCACTTTGCCAGATTTATCTTTTACTGCTTGAGAGGCTGTTTCTCCAGCTGATTTTTCTGGAGTTACGCTGTTTATAACCTTAAGATATGGACTTTCTAAGAATCCGTATTCATTCACTCTTGCATAAGTTGCGAGCGTACTCACAAGTCCGATATTTGGACCTTCAGGTGTCTCAATAGGACAAATTCTACCATAGTGAGTTCTATGAACATCACGCACTTCAAATCCTGCTCTTTCTCTATTAAGACCGCCAGGACCCATGGCATTTAGTCGTCTTTTGTGGACAATTTCTGCAAGTGGGTTGATTTGATCCATAAACTGACTTAGTTGGTGAGAAGCAAAGAATTCCTTTACACTCGCGACTATTGGTCTGGCGTTGACGAGCTGTGCTGGCATAATAGTGTCTGGTTCTGCCAAACTCATACGGTCTTTGACAATTCTTTCCATACGCAAGATGCCTACTCTAAATCTTTGTTGCATCAACTCTCCTACCATCTTGAGGCGACGATTGGCTAGGTGATCAATATCTTCTGGTTCTGCATTGGCATTGCTAAGTCGTATGACTTCTTTAATGATCTCTACAAAATCTTCTCGTCGTAATATTCTATTTTGAGCTGTGTTTTTTAGATTGATTCCTAGTCTTTTATTGACTTTGTATCGCCCTACTTTTGAAAAGTCGTAACGTTTATAGTCAAAAAACATTCCATCGATCAAGCTCTTGGAGTTTTCTACAGTTGCTAGATCACCGGGTCTAATACGACGATATACTTCCATGAGTGCTTCTGCAGTTGAGCTACTTGGATCCTTGGCAATAGTTTCATCGATGAATTTTACTTCACCATTGTCTACATCTGAGAAAAGTTCTTTTAGTTCTTTGTCGCTGCCATAACCAAATGCTCTAAGTAGAGCAGTAAGAGCAATTTTACGCTTTCTATCAATCTTCACGCTCATGACGCCGTTTTGTGAGGTTTCTATTTCAAGCCAAGCTCCGCGGTTTGGTATGACCTTTGCGCCGAAGTAGCTAGCGGTGTTTTCACGCGTAAAAAATACGCCCGGTGAGCGTACTAATTGACTTACGACTACACGTTCTACGCCATTAATAATAAAAGTGCCACGATTAGTCATTACTGGATAGTCACCCAAGAATATTTCCTGAGTCTTTACTTCGCCAGTTTCTTTATTGAGCAATTCTGCTGCTACTTTAAGAGAAGCTTCATAGGTCAAGTTCTTGTTTTTTGCTTGCACCTTTGTGAGCTTGGGTTGCTCAAAATGATACTGTTTTAAGCTTAGAGCATATTTTTTACCGGTGAAGTCTTCAATAGGCGACAACTCTTCGAATATTTCTTTGAGGCCTTCATCGATAAACCATTTGTATGAGTCTGTTTGTATCTTTATTAGATTGGGCAAATCCAATAATTCTTTGTTTTTATGTAAAAACACACGTTGTTTCGTGGGGGTTTTTGCCATATTTTATACTTTCTCCTAATAATTAATGATGCTCTATATTTAGGAGGTTTTTCTAAACTGATAAAAAACCGGTAACCCAAATATTTTTGGGTATACAAACCGGTTGGAAAGTTTAAGCGTCCTCTATATAAACAATCTTAACCTGATAACCCACAAGGTGTCAAGTACTTTTTAGTTGCAATCTATTAAATATTCGATATTGAAATATACCATATAGACCAATCAATACGCCCGATATCGTGAGTACACTCAGTGGACTTATGAGATCAGCCGTTACGCCTGCCAAAAACACCGGTACAATAGCGGCTATATTCATCATCATGTTTAGTGTGCCAAATATTTTGCCGCGAGTCTCATCTGTAGAGTTTAGTTGCAACAACGTCTGTGCTGATACGCTCACTAAGCCATTGGAGACTCCTAATACAAGAGCTATGCCTGCCACTATTACACCAAAGTACATCAGGCCATTTAGCTTGGGCACAAAACTTAGACCGATGAGCATCAATGAGGCTATACTGATGCCGATATTAATGAGCTTTGTTTTGCTGGTACTTTTAAAGATTGTTCCTACCAGTATCGCGCCAACAACCATACCGAGCGCTGCAGGGACTACTATCTTATAGCTTACCGCGGCAAGACTTTGATTGAACACCAAGATTGCTATGGCTGGAGCTAGTACTGCAATCACACCGAGCATAGCTTGAGCTATGGTGAGATTTGCGATAGGCAGTATCAAACTAGGATTCTTAATGATTCTCACGAAGTTATGATGAATAGTAGAAAATACCTCTTTGTTTACCTGTCGTAAGTCTCTGTACTCGAGTTTTGCTCGAAGATTCGGCAAGCTAATACAAAGTACAGATGCAACCACGAACGAAATAGATGTCACCCAATAAACCGAGTCTGGTCCCCATAGAGAAATGATAGGACCTGCCAAGCTATAGCCGACGACGAACGAGCCATAAAGCGTGAATAAAAACAGTGAGTTTGCGCTCACCAGCTCAGACTTCTTAACTAGTTTAGGTAATGCAGCACCTTCGGCTGGTGTAAAAAATTGTGAAAACACTGATACTGCAAATACTATCAAGTAGATCATCAGTAAATTCGAAGAGAATATCAAAAATCCCAAGACAAGTACCGCCCTTACTATGTTGGTCACTATTAATACCTTCTTACGATCCCAGTGGTCAACATATGCTCCTGCCAGAACAGCGAATATGATAGATGGCACACCAAAGGCCAGTATCAAAAGACTCACCGCAATATTTGCATATCGAGTGTTTGCTGCTAGTTCATAAACTCTTATGATAAGAGCAAAGTTCAAAAGATTTGTTGCAAGCTGACTGGTTATTTGGGCGACCCAAATCTTTAGAAATTCAGGGTTGCGAAGAAGCTTACTATACATCGGGTTATTGTTATTTATGTTTTTTTTCTGCTACTTTTTCTACCACCTGATCGACGAGACCATATTTCTTAGCCTCTTCAGCGCTCTGCCAAAAATCCCTGTCGGAATCAGAGCTTATTTTTTCTACTTTTTGAGAGGTTTTTTCGGCCAATATCTTGTTGAGCTGATGTCTGATCTTGATGATTTCGTTTGCGGTAATTTCTATGTCTGCCGCTGTACCCTGAAACCCGCCAGACGGTTGGTGTATCATGACCCTACTGTTTGGCAGTGCAAACCGTTTGCCTTTCTCTCCACAAGCTAGTAAAAACGCACCCATACTTGCCGCCATACCTACGCATATAGTCGATACATCTGGACTAATATGTTGCATGGTATCGTAAATAGCCAAACCTGCCGAAACACTACCCCCTGGACTATTAATATACAGACTAATATCTGAACTAGGATCTTCGCTTTGTAAAAATAGTAGTTGTGCGATAACAATGTTTGCTACCGTATCGTCTATACCAGTGCCTAAGAATATAATTCTTTCTTTGAGCAGTCGAGAATATATATCATATGCTCTCTCGCCACCTTGAGTTTTTTCTATAACCGTAGGAATTAATATCGAACTGTTAGTTGTTTTTGAACTAGCGTCTTGCATGTACTCCTCCTAAAGCGTTTATTAAAACTAAGCTTGTGCGTATTGTACCAATTTTGCGATTGCTTTTGTAGTGAGCAGGTGATTTTTTAGATCTTGCTTGAAATGATCATGAGTGAGTTCTTCTTGCATTTTAGGATCAGTATACTGGGCTCTTAGTTTGTTCATTTCAGCTTCTATCTCAGTATCACTCACCAAAATCTTTTCTGACTCTATCACATATCGTAGTACAAGACCCAACTGCACTCTTTTTTTGGCCTCTTTTTTAAGAGTTTCTTCAAATTCCTGAGGCTTCTGACCTTGGAGCTGAAGATACTTTTCTATAGTGAGGCCGTTGTTCTTGAGATTTTGTTCTGTTTCGTTGCGCAGTTGTGAAGCTTGCTCGTTCACTAAGCTTTCAGCTACATCTACATCTGAGGTTTCGATTACTTTTTCTAACAATTCGTTTTCGTATTGTTTATCGGACTCAGCTTGTTTGTTTTGGCTCAAGCTGTTTTTAATTTCTTCTTTGAGTTCTTTTAGGCTGTTGACTGGACCGATAGTCTTAGCCCAAGCGTCATCTAATTTTGGTAACTCAATGTTTTGAATATTGTTGATTTTGATAGTAAATTCTACAGATTTGTTAGCAAGTTCTTTGGCATGATAGTCTTTTGGGAATGTTATATTAAACTTCTTAGTGGCATCTTTTTTCAAACCAATCATGTTGTCCTCAAAACCAGGTATAAAACTTCCATCTCCGATCACTAAGGTATGATTCTTGGCACTTGCTCCATCTACTTTTTTGCCTTCACGTGTACCGTCAAAGTCAAAAGTAACTTCATCACCTTTTTTGATAGGTTTGGTTGAGTCGGTTTTTTTGGCAGATTGTTTGAGTATATTTTGGAGAGTGTCTTCAATCTCTGCAGACTCTATTTTGACCGTTGGTTTTTTTAACTTTAGTTTTTTATAGTCTAGTTTTATCTCTGGCATTACTGGCACTACTGCTTCGAACTCTAGTTCGTTATAAGGTACGAATTTCTTGAGATTGATTTGTGGTGAAGCTATGGTTTCGAGTTTTTCTTCGCGTACTGCCTTGGAGTATGCGTGCATAATAACTTCTTCCAGTACTTCAGCCTGTACTTTGGCTTCGCCGATTTCACGCTCCGCTATATTGTCGGGGGCCTTGCCAGGTCGAAATCCAGCAACTTTTAGATTTGCCTTAAGACGCTTGAGAACAGCTTGTTTGTAAGGAGCTATAAACTGTTCATCAACAGTGATTGATAATACATTTTCGGATTTGGATTTTTTGGTAAGTGTGTGTTTAATCATGACTTGATATTATACTCGAATTATTACAAAAAGAGAAGGCTCCTAGTGAAATTCACTAGGAGCCGGCCTGTTGAGGTAGGCTATGCCTAAGAGCGGCCCGCGGGATTCGAACCCGCAACCTTCGACTTGGCGGTCGAATGCTCTGCCGTTGAGCTAGAGCCGCGTGACCATTTTGGGCTTGGTCAAGCCATGTGGTTCGGGTAGGTTTCGAGCCTACGACCTCCTGTTTTTCACACAGGCGCTCTGCCGACTGAGCTACCGAACCGAGATTGTTGAAGGCCAATCAATGCCTTTGTGGCCCTGGCGGGATTTGAACCCCCGACCTCGTCAATGGTGTTGACGCGCTCTGCCAGACTGAGCTACAGGACCTTGCGACCACTCTAGACCAAAGTCTTGATGGTCGCCCTGGAGATACGCACGGACATACGCGTTCGTGAGAGCGCGACTCCCGTGCGTATACCCCAGGACGCTTGCTGGATCGTCTAGAGACAATCCTTGAGGAGACGACGGGATTTGAACCCGCGACCTTCCACCCGTAGGTGGACGCTCTGCCGACTGAGCTACGCCCCCTGTACTGCACCTCGTCCGAGACACTTTCGATATCACGGCTTCCCGCAAGGGTACGTTGGCATTCCGTACCGATACCTAGGTAGATCTCGGGCAAGGGTCCGAAAGAGTTGGTTACGAGTGTCATCACGCCACCAAGATTCTTCCGGACTACTCCACCGCTCTCCAGGTCCGCGCGCCCCGCACGGTTACCCAGGATCTGGTGAGAGTTGGTTGTGCCGACCGGTGCACGCAGGTGCCTGGGAAACACCAAGCGCTTCTCACCGGTCGGCACAAATGTTGCTGCTCTAGTTAGATGCGGCAGCTACAGCTAGTATGTATCATCTCAGCTGTAGCTGTCTCATATAAAATAAAACAGCATACTATTAGGTACAAAAGCACGTAATAATTTACCAAAACACTAGATAGATGTCAACACTTATTTATTTAAATAACTTCAATTTTTAATATCTTGTAGTTTATATCTCCTGATGGTAGCTTGACATCTACTATCGAATCTTTTGTTTGATTTTTCAAAGCCTTACCTAGTGGAGATGCCAGACTCACCCAGTCCTCCCCGAGTCTTGTAGCCTCACTTCCGCCTAGATTGAATGTTAAAGATTCCTGATCGTCAATATTCTCTAGACTCACACGTGTGCCTATACCTACCTTAAGATTACTAACTTTATTAGGACTTAGTACCCTACTAGATTTTAGTATGCTTTGTATTTCTTTTTTTTCGATATCAATGTTTATTTGTTTATTTTTGGCTGTGTCATACATGTCATTGTCGTGCCATGTTTCTGACCCATAATTGAGAGCATGCTTTAAGTCCGCGAGCGCAACTTTATCATCCTGATCCAATTTGGACAGTCTTGCAGTCAGAAAATCATATTCAGCTTGTGTGATATATCTATCTTTCATACTCCAATAATACCGAATATAGACCAAATGTTCAATATATACTATTAGTGGATTTGTGCACCAATACTTTTGAGTTTTTGCTCGAAGGATTCGTATCCGCGATCTATGATGTCTATATTGCGGATCTTGCTAGTTCCTTCCGCTACAAGTGCTGCAATAATATAGCTAAAGCCAGCTCTCAAGTCAGGAACAGTAATATCATGAGCTTTGAGTTTGGTAGGGCCAGATATCACTGCACTATGCAAGTAATTACTCTGGGCAAATCTACATGGCAACTTGCCGAGACAATTTTGATATAGTTGGATTTTTGCACCCATCTCATTTAGGGTGTTCGTAAATCCAAAACGATCTTCATAAACAGTTTCGTGCACGATAGAAAGTCCATCTATCTGAGTCAAAAGTACAGTAAATGGTTGCTGCCAATCAGTCATAAACCCAGGGTGTACATCGGTCTCTAGGCTGATAGGCGATGTTTTTGAACCTCGCCAAAACTCTATTCCAGTTGAGTTTACTTGATATTCGCAACCCACCAATCTAAAAGCATTCAAAAAGGTCATCATATCTGCCTGACACGCGTCCTTTACAAATATTCTGCCGTTTGTAGCTGCTGCAGCGCAGGCCCAACTTCCCGCTTCTATCCTGTCAGGCATGACACTGTGCTCAAAACCATGAAGCTTCTCTACCCCTGTAATAGTGATGACCCTGTCAGTGTTGACAGCAATGATAGCTCCCATTTTTTGCAAGACGCATATCAAATCAATTATCTCAGGCTCAACTGCAGCGTTTCTGAGCTCTGTAACGCCTTTGGCGAGCACGGCGCTCAACAGAACCTGTTCAGTTGCGCCTACGCTAGGAAAATCAAGAGTTATTTTTGCACCATAAAGTTTTT
>JAUPVL010000015.1 GCA_030917065.1 Patescibacteria group bacterium | reverse complement strand
GCTGACAATGTAGATGCCGAAGCAATTCTCTCTGCTATATCCAAGGGTAAGCTGGACTTTGATGTTCTAGTGGCTAGTCCTGACAAGATGGGTGAGCTTGGCAAACATGCCAAAGTACTCGGTCCAAAAGGATTGATGCCATCACCTAAGAGTGGCACGGTAACACCTACTCCCTCTACTGTTGTAGAAGAGATAAAAAAAGGCCGTGCTGAGATCAAAAACGATGCCAACGGAATAGTGCACGTGGCATTTGGTAAGCTTAGTTTCAAGCCAAAAGACCTAGAAACTAACTTAATGGCAGTAATTAAAGCTATCAAATCAAACAAGCCTAGTGGTGTAAAAGGCACATATATCAAAAGTATCTATGTCACTTCTAGCATGAGCCCATCTATCAAGCTAGACATCGCTGAAGCTCTCAAATAAACTACTAAGAATACTTCAGTAAGAAAAACAGCCGTATTGGCTGTTTTTCTTATGTTTGATAATGCTCACATCGACTGATAAGCTTAGTTATGTAAACGTACCTAGATATGTGGGAGTGAGACATGTTTGAAAAGGTAAATGCTCAGGCCTACCTGGAATTGTCGGAGAGGCTCAAAGAAGCTCTCATCGGTGCACCTGACGATATCGATGCAGTGCGTGCGATTCTCGAAAACACAGCAAGATTTTTCTCGGGTATTGCAGGAGACGCCGAAATAGTCGCTGCTGTTAACTCAGGTCTATTCGTCATTGATCCATTTGAAGAGATGCTTCTTGGATCAAGTAGCTACGATGTAAGACTAGGCGGTAACTTCTGGGTCGCAGAACAAGTCGGACACAAAGTCGACTTCTCGCCATATGACGAAGACGAGGTGAGGAGTTACTATAGCGGCCCATATCAAGCCGTCACTCACGCCCAGTGGTGCGAGGATCACCAGCGCCATCCATTTAGCGGAATAGCAGATGATGAACAGATCATTGTGTTAAAACCAGGTGAGTGCATTTTGGCGCACACGCTTGAGTTTATCGGTGCTGTCTGCGGTGCAACCACCATGATGAAGGCACGATCGAGTCTCGGACGTATCAATATATCAGCGTGTGACGACGCTGGTTGGGGTGATGTAGGCTATGTAAACAGATGGACTATGGAAGTGCGTAACAAGAATCAGGAAGTATGGGTACCACTTGTAGTTGGCATGCCCATCGCACAACTTGTATTCTTGTGGGTAGCCGGGTCAACCATCAACTATGGTCAAGGCGGTCATTACCAAAGTGGTGTAGATCTCGCTAGAATCAAAGCTGAGTGGAATGCTGACTCGATGCTGCCGCGATTCTTTAGCCACAAAAACGAGAAGATTAGAAAACTACTAAGAGACAACCCTGACATTGCTTTCTAACTACCAGTCACATCTATTGTTGATGTGACTATTTTAATTATCAATAGTTTGTTAAAGTAAATATGACTTCTAAAAAGGGGAGTTCCTTGAAAAAGGAGGTTTTGGTATGCCCAAACCACTATACATAGTACTAGAGGGTGTAGATAGTTGCGGCAAGACCACACAATCGATGCGACTAGCAGAGGCACTTGGCGCTCAATTAACGAGAGAACCGGGTGGCACACGAATAGGCCAAGAGCTTCGATCGATTCTTCTAGACCCCAGTAATAGCGAAATAACCCCGCTGACTGAACTCTTACTGATGAACGCTGATAGAGTTCAGAATCTCTCTGAGGAAGTAGTGCCAAGTCTAAAATCTGGAATATCAGTCGTTTCGGACCGAAGCTTTGTAAGCACACTTGCTTATCAAGGTATTGTGAGAGGTCTAGAATTTGATCTCGCGCTTCAAGTATGTGAGATTGCAATGGGCGAAGTACGACCAGACATCGTGATTCTGCTAGATATAGATATCGAACAGGTGAGAGCTCGTAGAGGAACTGGCCAACACAATTCAACTGATCGATTTGAGCAGGAACAAGATGAATTTCGCGAGAAGCTGATACTTGCTTATCGCGAGATCGCTCAAAGACTCACAAATATAAGATTTGTCGTGGTAGATGCACGTAACAACCCAGAGGACGTACACGCATCCATCCTAGCTGCAGTAAGCGAGCTACAAAAGGAGCATCAAGATGACCAGTGATTTTTTCACCAAAGATGACGAAACCATCACAATTACCGAGCGAGGGCTTGAATGGCTTGAGCCCCAGGTGACTGATATATCTGGCCCAGTGTATGCATTCACTGGAGAAGCCAACCCAGTTGCAGTTGCAGCATCCATGGCGCGACTAAGTAGAAATCCTCACGACCTGCGCAAGATTCTTGTAAGTGAGTTTGGCGTAGATCCAGAAGATGCTGAACAGTTGATCCAGCGAGTGGTGACGGCTTATGGGGATGATTCCGTGGCCCAGCTTCTGTGTATACCACTCGCCGTTGAGGATGCTTCCAACTTGCTTACTAAGCAACTTGAGTGGCCAAGACTCTTGTCGTATCTCGAGCAGTCAACTCGCTACATCTACTTCGATCAAAGAGGTGATGATGGCAGATACCGCTATCACATCCCAGCTGGGCTAGATCCAGAAGTCGAGGAAGAGTACGTGTCTGTGATGGATCAGATGTTTGATACCTACTCGGAACTGGTGAGAGAACTTACCGACTATGTTCGTTCCAACAACCCAAGGCCCGATAAAGATCAAGATCCTGCAGGACATGCTGGTTGGGTCGGTGCGACTCGAGCTCAAGCTTGTGATGCTGTAAGGACACTTCTGCCCGCAGCTACTACTTCGACAGTGGGTATTGTCGGCTCAGCTCAAGGCATTGCGAACCTAGTCAAACATCTGCTTTCGCAGCCACTCGAGGAAATGCAGGAGACAGGCTGGCGCATCTTGGAGCAAGTACGCAAGGTTGCTCCAGTCTTCTTCGAGCGTGTCGATCGGGTCGACCGAGATCTACTTGATGTGGAAAACAGAGTAGCAGTTCGTCGAGCCTTTAGTGAATTTCATGAAGGCATGTTGGTGCATGGACATCAAAACTTGGCACCCGTCACTCTAGTGGACTATTGGCCACATGACGAAACAGATCTGGTAGCAAGGATGCTCTATGCAACCGGGCTAACCACAGATGGCTGTTCTATGACAGTGCTCGCCAACACCATTAGGGGCTGGTCTGAGTCAGATAAAATCCAAGTCATGAAAATGTACTTCGGTAATCGCCATAATAGGCGAATCAAGCCTGGAAGGGCTATCGAAAAAGCTCACTTCGAATGGGAGCTAATCGGTGATTACGGCACTTTCCGAGATCTACAGAGGCATCGCATGGTTGATGCTATGGAGTGGCAGCCACTGACTCCGTTCTATGGATACGATGTGCCAGATCTGATTAAGGAAGCCGGCTTGGCCCAGAAATTTAAGACATGCATGAACCTATCTGGCAACCTATATCGCTACATGCTCAACGGCGGCTTTGTATACGAAGCGCAGTACGCTGTGTGTATGGGCTACAAGATGAGGTACAGTTTCATCACCAATCTTCGTGAGTTGTTTCATTTGCTTGAGCTTCGTACCAGCCCTCAGGGTCACCCAGGATACAGAAAGCTTTGTAACCTGATGTACGAGGAGCTTGCAAGAGTCTATCCAGTATCTGCAGCAGCTATGTTGTTCGTAAATCGATCTGACAACCTGGAAGAACTAACCAGAATGTCCTCAGAACGTGGAACCGCAAAGAAACTGCAAGATCTTGGAATAGAAATCCAAGACTGAACAAGACCAAGAATACAAGCCCCAGGGAATCCCCTGGGGCTAAATTTATATCTGATATAATTAGGACATGAATATACTATCAAAACTTACTCAAAACGAAGTCAATCGTCAAAAGAACTCTCTCAATCTCATTGCCAGCGAGAACTACCCAAGCCCGAAAACCCTTCAGCTACTTGGTTCTATATGGAACGACAAGTATGCCGAAGGATACCCAGGTAAGCGCTATTACGCCGGCAACAAGTATGCCGATGAACTAGAAGAGCTAACGTGCCAAAAGGCACTAGAGGTGTTCGACAAAACAGGTGAATACGGTGTAAATGTACAGGCATTGTCTGGTAGCCCTGCAAATGCTGTAGTGTATCTTACTGTTCTAGAAGCGGGAGATACAGTACTGAGTCTAGACCTTGCTAGCGGAGGACATCTTAGTCACCTCCATAGCACCAGCAACTATCTCAAGTTTTTTAAATTTGCCAACTACAGCTTGCAAAGCAAAAAACAAGGCTCGAGTATAGATGTGGCAGATTTTGCAGCCAAACTCAAAGAGCATAAGCCACGCTTGGTGATTATCGGTTTTAGCTCGTATCCACGAAAGTACGAATTTGCCAAACTGTGCGAGATCGCCCACGAAGCGGGTGCACTAGTCTTAGCGGACATCTCTCATATAGCTGGGCTGGTGGCAGCCGGAGAACATGACAGTCCTTTTAAAAAAGATGAACAGGGTGCAGACTTTGTAACTACCACTACTCACAAGACTATGCGTGGCCCACGATCAGCACTCATATTTGCCAAGCAAGAATATATGCCAGCTATCAATAAGACCATCTTCCCAGGTACATCTGGAGGACCGCATCTTAATCAAATAGCTGCAGTCGGCCAGTCTTTACTAGAAATACTGGGCGAAGACGAGTATCCAGATAAACAATCATTCATAGAATATTCTCAACAGGTTGTAGCTAATACCAAATCACTTGAAAATGGCCTAGAAGAGGCTGGTGTAGATATGGTGATGCCCACCCAAAATCATCTTTGTCTTGTGGAATTACCCGAGGGGGTTGATAGCCTTGATATGCAGAACCGGCTAGAAAGTCTGGGTATAGTCACCAATCGAAATACCATACCAGGTGATGATCGATCTGCCTGGAGGCCGGGTGGATTGAGACTAGGAACTGCTGCACTTACGAGCAGAGGGCTAGATGCTGAGCAGGCTCGTGAGTTGGGGGTAGCTATTGGCTCGGTGATCACCGATTCTATTGAAGACAAGCAAGTCAAACAGTATGCGCAAGAACTTGCAAATATGCTACATTGGTATTATTGACTCCAATCATATAATTTGCTATAATTCGTACTAATTACCAAAGATTGCCGCTTCCATTGTCGATGGATTAAATATGCCGCATGAGGACAACATCTAAGTACATTTGGTAATAAAGTACATTAAATAATTAAAATAAGGAGGTCTATGGCAAAAACAAGAGCCCAAAAAGAGCAGGCCGTGCAACAGCTCACTGATAGTTTTTCTAGTAGTAAGCTAGCTGTATTGACTGACTATCGAGGTCTAGACGTGCCATCAATATCGGAGCTAAGAGCGAGCTTGCGTGATGCAAATATCACATATAGTGTTGCCAAGAACACTTTGATAAAGATTGCACTAAAAAACGCCGATAAATCACTAGAAGATGACGAACTACTATCTGGCCCTGTAGGTATAGCATTTGGTAGTGATGAAGTCGAACCAGCCAGGATAGTATATGAATTTTCTAAGAAGAATGATGCTTTGGAGATTTTAGGAGCTATCGATGAGTCAGGCAGAGTGCTCAGCAGTGAAGAAGTAATTGCACTAGCAAAACTCCCAACCAGAGAACAATTGCTTGCTCAGACAGTTGGTACAATTGCAGCACCACTCAGTGGTTTTGTAAGAGTTCTCAACGGCAACTTGTCAGGGTTGGTATATGCCCTTAAGGCAGTTCAAGAAAAGAAATCAGCATAACAAATAAATAATCAAATAACCTTAAATAGTAGGAGAAATATCATGGCAGAAGAAGCTGCAAAACAAGAAGAAGTAAAAGAAGAAAAACCAGCTACTGAAGAAGTAGCTGAAGCAAAAGAAGAAACCAAAGAAGTACCAGAAAAATTTAAAACACTAGTAGAACAAATAGACAAACTAAGCGTACTAGATCTATCAGAATTTGTTAGTGTTTTAGAAGATCACTATGGCGTAAGCGCAAGTGCTCCTGTAGCAGTTGCTGCAGCCGGTGGCGGTGGTGGCGGTGACGCTGAAGAAGCAGCCGAAGCCAAGAGTTCTTACAATATCATGCTAACAGCTGCAGGAGATAAAAAGATCGATGTCATCAAGGCAGTACGAGAAATCTCAGGTCTAGGCCTTGCTGAAAGTAAGGGTGTAGTAGATAGTGCTCCAAAAATGGTAAAAGAAGGTGTTCCTGCCGAAGAAGCAGAAGCAGCCAAAAAAGCTCTAGAAGAAGCTGGCGCTACAGTAGAACTTCAATAATTAACCTCCAAAAAGACCCCGGTAATATTCAAGGGGTCTTTTTGTTTGGATTTTATTTGTTTTTTTGATAAACTAAAGTTAGAAAAGAAAAGAGCTAAAATCAAAAAGGTGTTATATGAGTAATAAAGACAAACAATTAGAGTTACAGCAACTCGCAGACCAAATGCACGCGGCCGAAGAAAGCCTCGAGCAGGTTCAGAAATTATTAAAAAAAATGGGCGTTAGTAGCAAAGATCTACCCAAACCCAACAAGAATCCCCAGCCTACCGTAAGTGTACCTCGTACTACAGAAGATACTACTGAGGTGGCCGGAAAAATCATAGAAGGTCATTTCGATGGACAGAACATGATTGGTCCAGATGGCAAGACTTACCCAGTACCTGCAAACTATGCATCCAAGTCAAAGTTAGTAGAAGGGGATACACTTAAACTTACAATCGCACCAGATGGATCATTTATATACAAGCAGATAGGCCCCATAGAACGCAAGAAGCTAATTGCAAAACTTGGCCTAGAAAGTGGTCAATATATTGCCACAGTAGGTGAAAATCAGTTCCGAGTCCTTTACGCTAGCGTTACATATTTCAAAGCTCAGCCAGGAGATGAAGTGACCATAGTGATTCCTGCCCATGGAGAAGCCAACTGGGCTGCCATAGAAGCAGTAATAGGCAACTAGAACTCAAACGACATTAAAAATTGTAGTATAATAATACTTTAGGAGGAGTGATACAGGTGTCGCAATTAGCTTTGTATAGAAAATACCGCTCGGCTGACTTAAGTGATGTAGTCGGTCAGGCTCATATTACAAAAACTCTTGAACAAAGCATCTCAAAAGACCGTATCTCCCACGCCTATCTATTTACTGGTCCACGCGGTGTAGGCAAAACAAGCGTAGCACGAATACTAGCCAGAAGAGTCAATAAGCTAAGTGCAACTGAAGACATCAGTGCTCATCTAGATATTATAGAGATTGACGCTGCAAGCAATCGCGGCGTAGATGAAATGCGCAACTTACGCGAGAAGATCAACTCCGCTCCAAGCAATCTCAAATACAAGGTATATATTATCGATGAGGCACATATGCTTACAAGAGAGGCTTTCAATGCACTTCTTAAGACTCTCGAGGAGCCACCAGCTCATGCTATATTTATTTTGGCGACTACCGAAGCTCATAAATTGCCAGACACAATCATATCTCGAACTCAAAGATATGACTTTAGGCCGTTTAGAACAGAACTAATAGTAGATCATCTGCGACATATAGCAAAAGAAGAAAAAATATCCGTTACAGACGATGGCTTGACGGCTATCGCTCAACTAAGTGGCCAAGGTATGCGTGATGCTATCAGCATGCTAGATCAGCTCTCAGTGGCATCTGATGTAGTAGATCAAAAAGCAGTACAAAGCTATATGGGTCTCTCTAGTATCGACCAGATAGAGAAGATTTTACTGGAATCATCAAAATGCAATAGTGATCAGGTGGTTGATATATTGGAAGGACTTTTTGCCGACGGCACAGAGCCTTCAGCTCTCAATGCCCAGATACAGCACTTCCTAAGAAAAATACTACTAGAACATCAAGACTCTACACCGATTTCTAGAGAATTTGCTTTGAAGGCTCTAGATATACTGTTGCAATACCATCCTTATTACAAACTCAATGTACACCCAAGCTTGCCTCTTGAAATGGCAATAGTCAAGATTTCTCAAATTAACGACACCCAGGCACCACAGCTCGCCCAGCATCCTATACAGCAGCCCCCAAAAACCGCTAACAAATCAAATTTATCCTCAGACGTATCTACTAAATCAGACAACTCAAAAATTACTCAGAGCAAGGCTCCATCACCTGATCACGCGCCCTCTATAGATATATCTAGCAGATGCGCAAAAGGACTCAGTATCATCAAGGAGCACAACAATTCTTTGTATGCGCTATTACATTCTGGCAACGCTCACATAGAAGGTGACAAATTGGTAGTAGAGTGTAGGTTTCAGTTTCACAAGCAAAGGATTGAAGAATTTAGAAATCGTGAGATTATTGAAAAAGTAATGACTAGAGCATGTAAAACACCCATACAACTAGAATGCAGGCTCAAAAACACTAAAGTAGTAGAGAAGGTAGATAATGAAGAAGAGATAGTGAGTAGCGCAATGGCAATACTAGGAGGGGAGCTGGTGGATGGCTAATACAATTATCAAAAAAAATAACAACTCTATGGGCGTGGATCAAAAAGATATAGTTTTGCCACCACAAAACATTGAAGCCGAATCGAGCCTTATAGGATCGCTCTTGATAGACAAAGATGCAATCATCAAGGTTGCAGATATTGTAAATACGGATGATTTCTATGTAGCGAAAAACGCTCATATATTTGAGGCTATTTTATCTTTGTTTGAAAAGCGTGAGCCAATCGATGTCGTTACACTGGCAGAAAATCTTTCAAAGTCCGGCAACTTGGAAAGCATAGGAGGCGCCTCTTATCTGACAGAGCTGGTCAACAGTGTGCCTTCTAGTGCTCATGTTGCTCAATATGCTCATATCGTCGCCGACAAGGCAACGCTACGAAGATTGATTGGGGCCGCAAGTACTATCAACAAAATGGCATATACTGAGAACAACCCACTGGATAGCGTGCTAGACGAAGCCGAACAAGCATTGTTTTCTGTAAGTCAAAAACATCTAAAACAAAACTTTACTCCCATCAACGATATACTTACTCAGAGCTTTGAAAGACTAGATGACCTACACAAAGACAAGAACACTCTTCGCGGGATACCAACTGGTTACAAAGAGCTTGATGGTCTCTTGGCTGGATTGCAAAATTCTGACCTGATAATTCTAGCTGCTCGGCCCAGTATGGGTAAAACCAGTCTTGCTCTAAATATAGCTCAAAATGTTGCAGTCTCAGAAGGTATACCGGTGGGTATATTTAGCCTTGAAATGAGCAAAGAGCAGCTAATAGACCGACTTCTATCATCAGAGGCCGGTATAGACTCCTGGAAGTTGCGAACAGGCAATCTAGAGGACAATGACTTTGAAAAGATCAACAAAGCCATGGGCACGCTATCCGAGGCACCAATATTTATTGACGATTCTGCAATGGCTAATGTCATGGAAATGAGGACCAAGGCTCGCAGACTACAGTCCGAACACGACCTAGGCCTGCTAGTGATTGATTACTTACAACTTATGAGTGGTCGCAACTCCAACGGCGAGAATCGAGTGCAAGAGATATCAGAGATATCGCGAGGACTCAAGGGGCTGGCTAGAGAGCTCAATGTACCGGTAATAGCACTTTCGCAATTGTCGCGTAGTGTAGAAATGAGAAATCCCAAGACACCACAACTCTCTGATTTGCGAGAATCGGGTAGTATAGAGCAAGATGCTGATGTAGTAATGTTTATATATCGCGAAGATTATTATGAAAAAGACAGTGAGCGCAAGAATATTGCCGATATTTTAGTCAAAAAGCACCGTAATGGACCGACTGGCGATGTAGAGCTATACTTCATACCAGAGCAAATGCAGTTTCGTAGTATAGACAAGGTCCATAAATAATCATAAGCCTTTTGATTATTTCAAATCTTAGCTATACTATATAAGACATACTATGAAAAAAACTCCTCCAAAAAACAAAGAAATTGCGCAAGTTGGTCGTTTTGGCCTGGTTGGCATATCAAATACACTTGTAGACTTTATACTACTCAATGTATTGGCGATGACTATATTACCCAAAGATCTTGAGGTCGCTAGCTTTACAATGCTTGGGTTCAACGTGGTGATTACTGGAGTTATAGTTGCAGGCATTATTTCTGGCACAGCAGCCATGATCAATAGCTATATCTTTAACATGAGATTTACATTCCGCAAAAAAGAGGTCAATGCCAAGCACACTCTATATTTTTTCTTGATCACAATATTTGGCCTGTACTTCATCCGACCAATTATTCTCAAGATATTTACTGACACCTGGATATGGCCGGCAGATGTAGCATACTACATCACTAGCACCCTCAAGCTACCATTTAGTAGAGAATTTGATGAACGAAATCTAGCACTCATGGTAGCAGTTCTTGTAGTATTGGCTTATAACTATCTAATGTATAAGAAGTTTGTGTTTACTGATGAAAAAAAATAGTACTTCAGGCAAAATATATGGTTTTATATCCAAAAACATAGCTACGATTCTTCTGGCTATGATTATTGTGCTGGCGGTAATATTTAGATTTTACCAACTCAACACATTGCCCCCAGGCCTACATCCTGACGAAGCCGCCAATGGACTTGATATATTTAGGATATTAGAGAATCAAGATATACGTGTCATATACAACACTAACGGGCCAAGAGAGTCATTGTTCTTCTTCTTTCAAGCCTTCTTCGTAAAGATACTCGGCAATACTATATTGGCTTTGCGTATGGCGCCGGCGATATTTGGAGTACTAGCCGTAGTTTTTGTATATCTGTACACCAAGGATTGGTTCGGTAGAAGAACAGCGCTACTTGCTTCATTTATTATGGCAGTCAATCCGTGGGTTGTTACTATTAGCCGTGACGGCTTCAGAGCCAGCATGGTGCCGCTGATGATCGCACTAGTCGCCTTCTTCGCAGGGAGAGCCTATAAGACTCAAAAGACTTGGTATTTCGTTGCTGCATCAGCTGCATTTGCCCTGGGCTTTTATACATATACTGCATTTTTCATGTTTGGATTGGTCGTCTTGGGAGGCATCTTGTACTTGCTACTACTAAGAAGGAAATGGGTCATATCAAATATCAAGCAAATACTTATTAGTATTGGTGTATTTTTGATACTGATAGCTCCGCTTGGATTTACAATAATTACCCAGCCTGGTGATTCTGCAGCACGAGCAGGTGGGACTAGCTTTTTGAATCCAAGTCTCAACGGCGGTAATCCAGCAATGACATTACTGGAGAGTACCGGTAAGACTCTGATGCAATATAGTTACTATGGAGACGAAAACAGTCGCCACAACTTACCAGGAATACCTTACCTCAACACCTTTATCTCTATCATGCTTTTGTTGGGCTTACTTGTATGTTTTTCAAGATTTAAGAGAGTGAAGTACGCTGCCGTTATTGGTATGTTTTTCGCTATGATGCTACCCGCCATATTGACAGCAGAGGGATTGCCCCATGGACTTAGAAGTATTGGCACAGCTGCAAGTGTGTTTACTATCGCTGCAGTTGGAATCAATTATCTTTTGGTGCGCTGGTATAAGACCTTTCCACTCAACTCATTGGCACGCAATGTTGGTGCGGTTACAGTTATATTCTTACTATTTCTGACTGGTGTTATTGGCTATCGTCAATACTTTGTTGCTTGGGCACAAGATCCTATGACTTATGAAGCTTACAACGAAAATATGGTACAAATAGGCTATATTCTCAATACCAACAACAGCCAGAACAAATTTTTGATAGCAGGCGGATATGAGTCTCTACCTACAGAATATATTACTCACAATCGATCTAAATATGAACTATTGGATGTCAAGAAACTACAGTCTCAACCTCTGCTTGACCAGCCGGCTTTCTATATATTTCCTGAGAGTAGTTCTAGCAAAGAGATTATAGATATCTTGCAGGCCAAGTATCCTAGTGGTCAATTTACCCCACATTACTCTGGCTTTAACGACAAATTGCTGTATTATACTTTTCAGACAAACCAAACCAATGGACAATAAAAAAACAATCAATCTATCTATAATTATCCCTACTTACAATGAAGTAGATAGGATTGGCGATACTCTAAAACAAATACAAGAATACTTTGGAGACAAGCAAGATACATACGAAGTAATTGTAGTAGATGCCGATAGCCCAGATGGCACAGCAAAAGAAGCTATTAAATCTTCTAAGCATATCAAACACCTAGAAGTAATATCGGCAGGGCCAAAACCACCAAAACGAGCCATCAAGGGCAAACAAGTCAAGCTAGGAATGCTAAAAGCCACAGGTGAGTACATTATGTTTATGGACGCAGATCTCGCCACTCCACTCAAATATCTTTCTGATGTCTCGAGTCTTGCAAAGGCCGATAAGCCCGTAGGGATATGCGTGCGAGATCTCCAAAAGAGCCATACTGGTTTGCGCAAGCTAGTGTCATCTTTCGCCAACTTTTTGGTTCAACTACTTATATTGCCGGGTATAAAAGACACGCAGTGCGGATTTAAGGCTTTTCGAAGCGATGTAGCCAGACAAGTATTTAGCAGACAGACCATAGTAGGATGGGGTTTTGATATGGAAGTCCTGGCTATTGCACGTCAGCTAGGATATCAGATAGACACTATCAACGTACCTGATTGGAAGGACGTTCAGCACGGTGAATCAGACAAGACTAAATTATCAGGCTCCAAATTCTCGGCGCTAAAGGCTGCCATTCAGACCTTCCCAGACTTATTGAAGATCAAGTGGGGTCTTATAAGCGGTCGTTACAAAAAGCCAATAACTTAGGGCTTGCAATGTTGGTTCATCATCGAAGCAAAATAAACTTCATACTCGTAGGTCTTGCAACACTTGTTGGAGCTGTGGTCAGATGGGCGCTTATTGCCAAGTCGAGCATCTGGCATGATGAGGGCTTTTCTATCATGTTATCATTGCGTACACCCATAGAGATCTGGGCTGGTTCTGCCAGAGATGTTCACCCTCCGATGTATTACGAACTATTGCATTATTGGATGCAGTTATTTGGCAGCTCTGTATCGGCTATCAGGTCACTCAGTGTAGTTGCCGGTGTGCTTATAATCCCACTGAGTTTTTTGATTGTGAAAAAGATGTTTGGTGCTCGTGCTGGCGTACTGACAGCCTTTTTTGTAGCGCTATCTCCGTTTCTGATTCGTTATTCTATAGAAGCACGTATGTATGGAGTGCTCGGTGTTTTCACACTGCTTGCTCTATACGCCGTGGTTATATTGGTACATCATCCCAAGAATAACTGGGCATACTTGCTCTATGCTCTGGCTGTAGCGGCAGGTTTATACACCCACTACTTTATGGCACTCGCTGTTGTATCTTTTTGGGTGTATTTGATGATTATACAAAAACCCCACAACTGGAGATTTAATAAGACTATTTTCTTATCTATGCGTTGGTGGTTGGCAAACGTATTTGCCTTGTTGCTATTTTTACCTTGGATTCCAAGCATGATAGCACAGTTCAGAAGAGCGCAGGGGCTCTCTTGGCTTACCAAGACCAACATCTGGACCTTCCACGATACGATTTGGCAGTTCTTTGCTTTTGATAGCGGTAGGAGCCTATACAGCTTCATATATATACTGTTCCCACTTGCTATCATTGCAGCTGTTATTGTAGTCATCTATAACGACAAGACAAAGGTCCACTACAGTAGGCTATTGGTTGTATACAGTTTCTTGCCGCTAGCCATAGCTATTTTGGTGTCTGGATTCAAGCCTATCTTTCATGAGAGGTATTTTGCTTTTGTAGTAGCAGGCATGTGTATGCTCATAGCAGTTGCAATAGTAAATATATCGCGCAATAAAAAAGTAATCTTATCGATACTGGCACTTGGTATCTTGTCTATACAGATACTTGGCATCCGAAACGTCTACTCACAATCATCACACAAGATGCAGGTTGTCATGGACCAGCTCAACCGGGGATATCAAGCCAGTGATATGGTATTGGCAGCAGAGCTGTACGTGTATTTTGATGGTAGTTATTACAATAAGTCAGACCAAAAGATGTATCTATATACAGGTATCAATAAGCCCAATGGCTACGGAGAATCAGGGCTTCTTTATGACAAATCAGTCTATCTAGAGTCTTATGATGATATTGAGAATGGGCGAGTATGGCTTATTGGCAAGACAGGTGAGCAAGATTATTATCGATCTGTTCCAGACAACTGGAAGCTACTGGAACAGTATAGCGCTGGGTATAGCGAAGTACGTCTCTATCAGGTACAATAGTACTGTTATTGCAAAATAGTTACAAAGGAGATAAACCATGGGAATGATGGACAAAGCCAAAATGGCTCAAAAGGCTCTTAAGCTTCAAAAAGAACTCAAAAGGATGAAGATAGGAGCTGAAGCAGGAGACGGAGATGTAAAAGTAACAGCTGGTCTTGCTATAAGCTCGACTAGTATGAATGTCGAGATTCAAAATATTGATATAGTACAAGATGCATATCAAGATCCAGATAGACTAGAGAGATTGCTCATCTCAGCAATCAATCAAGCCAACAAAGAACTCATGGCAGAAGCCACAGTCAAGATGCAAGAAATTGCTGGCTCTATGAATCTACCAGGAATGTAGTATTTTTCTAAAAAAAGATAGGACAAGAGGGTGAGCTCAGAAATTTTGCCAGAAAGCGTCAACAATCTAATAGAAGAGTTTTCAAAGTTACCATCCATAGGCCCAAAGACTGCCGAACGATTGGTGTTTTATTTGCTAAAAACCGAAGACAACAAAACCTTAGGAGAGGCAACATTGAAGCTAAAAGATGGTATCACCAAGTGCGATACTTGTAAGAATTTTGCTACAAAAAAGATATGCGGAATATGCGAAAACCCCAACAGAACCGACGAGCTTATATGTGTCGTGTCTCAGCCACTAGATATAGTTGCTATTGAAAAGACTGGGCTGTACAAGGGTAAGTACCATGTCTTGCATGGCTTCATCAGCCCAATTGATGGCATTGGACCAGATGATATAGAAATCCAGAGCCTACTAGATAGAATAGACAGAACTAAGCCAGAAGAGATCATACTAGCTACCAATCCAAATTTAGAAGGTGAAACAACTGCTCTATACATAGTCCGTCAACTGCAAGACTCACCGGTCAAAGTCACTAAACTAGCTCATGGCCTACCATTGGGTGGTGATCTAGAGTACGCCGATCAAATGACACTCGGGCGAGCTCTAGACAACAGACAGGTTTTTTGAAGTGATGACCAAACAATCAGCCTATAATAACGTATAATATACAGATATGAGATTCAAAAAAGACATATTAATGATAGATTTCGAGACTACCGATGGACGGCCGAGTTTGGCGATGCCCATCCAACTAGCTGCAGTGCTACTAGACAAAGAAACGCTCAAGGAAAAAAAACACTTCAGTAGCTACATACATCAAGACCTAAAAGATGCCAACCCCCGTAGCTCCAAGGTACATGGAATCACTCAAGAAATGCTCGAAGGAGCACCAACCCAAGATGAAGTAATGCAGAAGTTCTTGGACGAGTTCGGAACGGATTTATTTATTAGTTGCTGGACGACGCTACTAGATGCCCGTATGTTGGAGAACATGATGAGCTCGATAGGCCATGACTTGATGGAGTACGATTATCATATCTTGGACCTTTGGCCGATCATATATATTCATTTTGTAAGACAGAACAAAGGGGAGATATATCGCTCAGAAGAAACCTTTCGAGAGTTTGGCTTGCCTTCTAGAGGAAGTCACGATGCACTAGAAGATTGTCGTCATAGCGCAGAAGTACTTCGAAAGATAGTGTTTGAAAAGTAATGCCACCAATATGCTAAGACTATACAACTCACTTACCAGATCCAAAAAGATTTTCAGTCCCATTCACAAAGGCGTGGTCAACATGTACTCTTGTGGACCTACCGTCTATGACCATGTGCATATCGGAAACCTCCGTTCTTTTATTGTCGACGATTTATTGCAAAGAGTACTAAGAAATGTAGAAAAATACAAAGTCAACTGGGTGATGAACATCACAGACATCGATGACAAGATGATATCCCAGATAGACAAAGACTATCACGACAAAGAGCCTATGCAGGCACTCGGTGAGCTCGCAGATAAATACACGGATATCTTTATAGCGGACATAGAGACCGTAGGCATTCGCCGTTCTGATATCACAAAGTTGCCACGAGCAACTGACCACATCGATCAGATGCAAGCACTCATCAAGAAGTTGTTGTTAGAAAAGATCGCCTATATCAGTGATGGGAGTATATATTTTAGTCTAGAAAACTACCAAAAGTCAGGCAAAAAATACGGCCAGCTGGTCAATGTAGACTATGACGCACAGGCCAGACTTACGGACGACCAAGATCAAAAAGAGGGAGCAAGTGACTTTGTACTCTGGAAAGCCAAAAAAGCAGGGGAGCCATACTGGGAATTTGAGTGGCTAGATAGTCAATATCCGGGCAGACCAGGCTGGCACATAGAATGCTCGGCCATGAGTACTGAGTATCTAGGACAACCATTTGATATTCACACCGGTGGAGTTGATCTGAAGTTCCCACACCACGAGAACGAGATAGCGCAATGTGGCGGTCTGCAGGCCAACTTCTATATACACAACGAATTTTTACAAACAGAAGGCGAGAAGATGAGTAAGAGCCTGGGCAATATCACTACGCTATCTGCTATGCCCGAACCATTGGCGTTTCGATTTGCTGTATTGCAAGCACACTATCGTAGTCAGATGGACTTTGGTGCTCAAATATTGCAATCTGCGACCGACCGACTACATACTCTGTCTTCATATGCCGACCAAATGCTATTTGCTTGGAAGGATCAACTACCCGAAAAAGATGATAGTAGTATGACCAAGAAGTTTATTGATCAGTTCAATCTTGCTATCACCGATGATCTCAATACTCCTGCAGCACTATCAGCATTTAGCCATATCGAAGGCAAAGTATATAGCCACGAGACTCTCAAAGCGCTAGAGTACGTGGAATCTATATTGGGAGTGGGACTACTTAGCGCCAAGCCACTAAGTTCAGAAGAAAAGGCTCTGATTAGTGACTATGATAAGTCTAGAGCACACAAGCAATACATGGAGTCTGACAATATCCGTGAAAAGCTCAAGGTAGATCACAAATTGCAAATATCTGACACTCAACACGGTCCACTGGTCAATAGAATAAGATAATACCTAGACACAAAGAATCAAACCCCAGATCTCTCTAGGGTTTTACAATTGGACTATTAGTCATTGATTGGGGCACTTGCCAGAGCCACCACAATGGCTGCACTCTTTGGCGGCTGGTGTGTAGAACACGCCTTTACCGCTACAGTTCTGACAGGTACTTTCGTTGCCGCATTTCGAGCAGTTGTCACGAGCCATTTCAACTCTTTCTCTATGGGTAGAGTGAGTGGTAGGTACTAGACTGGCAGTGGCATCTCGCAGATCTTACATACTGCGACACGGCCACCACACTTGATGCAGTCCTTCTTGCGCTTGGGCCTACGTCTGTGTGACGAAATGCCTTTGGTATCGATCTTGCAGTGTTCACAGGCCTTGATGCCCGAATGATCACTGAGAGTACATACCTCCTTCATGATCCCCCCTAAGAGATGCGAAGCTGAAGTACTAGGTTCGAATTACATCGATATTATAACAAATAAATCGTATTTTAGCAACCATATGATATTGATATATGCACAGTTATTAGATAGAATAAGCAGGTGCAATTCGCGTTTATTGCGTATTCACAACCGACGTTGGGGTGTGGCCAAGTGGTAAGGCAGCGGCTTTTGGTGCCGCCATTCGGGGGTTCGAATCCCTCCACCCCAGCCAAATAGAACGCAATAACATTTCTAGCTCCTTTTCTTCATTATTTCCCCTGTTGTCAGGGGCTTTTTTGTTAGTTCGATTACTCATTTCGTACCTCCCATTATATTTCGCGTTAATGTTACATTTTGAGCG
>JAUPVL010000003.1 GCA_030917065.1 Patescibacteria group bacterium | reverse complement strand
TCAAATACTTGTCCAGCAAGCACTACTGTCACTGGAGTAGCTCTTTGAATAATCAACCTTTGGCCTACTGATCTATCTTGTATAAATTCGTCTACTCTATCTGAGCTTACAATATCTTCTGGATATAGCTCTATACCGGCATGTTCTATGACTTTTTTAGGGCTTCTGTATCCAGAAGTAGTGGCTATCTTTTCTTCACCATCTACCACCAGATAGCTAAATGATCTATAGACATTGATATTGGTAACGCCTCTTGAGATACCTGAATCAAGCGATGGTTCTACCACGTCGCCTTCCTGTAGCTGTACCCCCATCTTATCGAGAGCCTCGCCTACTGTTGTAGCGCTGGTGGCCACTGTTTTGTTCTGACCATCATAGTAAACACTTACCAGATTTTGCCCATCAGCTATAGCGGTGTTTTGGGTAGTAAACTGGTCATTTGACCAAGAGATACTAGATAAGATAAACAAAAAAACCACTACTAGAACTATCAGACCCCTCTTGATAGTGTATGGTTTTGGTTTATTTAATATTCTTTTTTTATTATTTGCTCGGTTATTGGCCGAACTATGCAACTTTGGTAAAATATTTGCCCCACTTAATTAATTACTAAAGCAAGTACATATTTGTTTTTGTTTTACCGTAACTCAATTCTAATAGTTATGCTTGAGCCTGTCAATCTTGACTCGAACAAATATTGTGCTCATATATAGGTGATTTATATTTTTGTTATATGAGCGAAATTGAGGTTGAGTGTTTTTGAGCCGGCTTTGTCAAATTCTATCACCGCCTCTAGCTCATCTATCTGACTGACCCTGCCCCGTCCAAAGCTCGGATGAGACACAGCATCACCCACACTAAGTCTAGGTATATCTTCAAATGGTTCAGCCTCTAAGTCACTGGTGTGTGCGTCTACTACTGGCTCACCATAGCTCATAGCCGCACCATTGTGATTCACAAGATCGGCTGGTATTTCAGCCAGAAATCTTGATGCTACATTGTGTTGAGTATTACCATAGAGCAACCTGGCATTGGCACTTAGCATATATAGACGTTGCTTGGCACGTGTCATACCTACATAGCAAAGTCGCCTCTCTTCTTCTAGCTCTCCCGGCTCAAAAAATGTACGACTATGAGGAAATATTCCTTCTTCTAGACCTGTGATAAATACCGTGTCATATTCCAAACCCTTAGCAGCATGTAGGGTCATCAGTGTCACAGCTCCACTACTATCTCTTAGATTATCAAGATCTGAGATTAGTGATATTTCTGTGAGAAATTCTTCGAGACTCAAGTTGTTGTATTCTTTTGCAACACTCAACAGCTCTCGAACGTTTTCCACGCGCTCACTCGAGCTGATACTCCCATCTTCTAGATAGTCTATATATCCAGATCTATTTATAACAAGCTCTATTAGATCGCTCACTAATAGAGTCTTAGAGGATTCTTGCAGTTCACTCACCAATCTTGCAAGACTCATGAAGCTGTTGGCTGCCTTTGGACTCAAGCCTTTGATGACACTAGCTTGAGCTAAGCACTCCAGTATGGGTATCTCGTACTTGGAACTGTAGTCGGTAAACAACTGTAGACTTTTTTGACCCAACCCGCGTGGAGGCAGGTTGACTATTCTGTTAAATGACACCAGGTCGTTGGGTTGAAAAATAAACCTTAGATATGCCAGTGTATCTTTGATCTCTTTGCGTTCATAGAACCTCACGCCACCAATGATTTGATAACCCACTCCGTAGCGCAAAAATGATTCTTCTAGAGTACGAGACTGAGCATTGGTACGGTATAGTACTGCAAAATCATGCAATGACAGTCTTGGGTCTTTCTTGATAAGCTCCTGGATAGTCTGAATGATAAATCTACCTTCTTCTAACTCATCGCGTACATGTACTACCTGTATAGGGTCGCCTTTTTGGGCATTGGTCCAAAGTTTCTTCTCACTACGGGCAGTGTTTCTACTGATGACTGCGCCGGCCGCATCCAGGATGACTTGGGTACTACGATAGTTGCGTTCGAGTTTGACTATTTTGGCCTCTGGATAATCCTTTTCAAAATTGAGTATGTTTTCATAGTTCGCACCACGCCATGAGTAAATACTCTGCCAATCATCACCAACTACACAAATGTTTTGATGTTTTTTGGCTAGTAGCTGGATGAGTCTGTACTGGGCATGATTGGTATCTTGGTATTCATCGACCATTATGTATTGGAACTGACGCTGATATTTGTCGCGAATCTTGTCGTTTTCTGCAAGTAACAACGTCAGTCTCATGATAAGGTCATCGAAGTCTAGCGCACCAGCCTTTTGTAGTTCTAGCTGATATGTTGGGTATATCTCAGCGGCAACTTCTTGCATACGACCGGTTGCAAACTGCTTGTATTCGCCGGGTCCTATTAGCTCGTTTTTGGCACTTGATATTACATTGGCTACACCACTTGGAGTGATCTGTTTCTCATCGAGATGCATCTTCTTGATGATGGTTTTAATCAGCGCATGGCTATCACCCGAATCATATATCAAGAAATTACTACCGAACCCTATCTCGGCTGCTTCTCTACGCAATATTCTATTGGCTATAGAGTGAAATGTACCCAAAAATGGCATGTACTGAGTATTGTCCTCATCGAATTTGAGCAGACGTGCAACTCTTCGGCGCATCTCACCAGCGGCCTTATTGGTAAATGTCACTGCCAATATATTGGCAGGATCGACCTTTTTTTCTTGCACTAGATAAGCCAGTCGGTGTGTAAGGGTCTTGGTCTTACCACTACCCGCACCGGCAAGCATCAGCACTGGGCCATCGGTCGCCAGCACAGCTTCGCGTTGCTGTTCGTTGAGATCTTCTAATACTTTAAACATATATCTATTGTACTATACGAGCCGATAATGCTCTCTTATGTCCTGATATTGCTTAAGTTTGCGATATTGTATAAAATATAAATCAACTGATAACTTTTAACTTAGGAGGAAACAATGCCAGAACCAACAGGACCTACTGGACAAACAGAACCAACGGGAGATAGTGCCGGCGGTTCGGCGAAAGTAGAAAGAGATGAGCTTACAGCTGCATTCGATAGCGATATACCGAATCGTCTGTCTGAAGAAGATAAGCCTGGAGATGGCAATCCTGTAAGCTCAGTAGAAGCTCAGGGATTCGTACAAGACCCAGTAAAGGCGCATGCCATGGCCAAAGCCGAAGTTCCTTATCGTACCTTAGAATCTGGCTTACGCGAAAAGGGCGAAGATAAACTAGCTGATAATCAGGCGGAATGGGCGGTAGAAGAGGCTGAAAAAGCTGGAGAACAGTACGAAAAAGAAAAACAAGAAATCCAAAAAGATTTTAAAAGTATGTTGAATATTTTGACAGTAGCTTGCCAAGGCATAGAACACGGTAGAAAAGGAGTTAACTTATTAGGTGAGATAAAAAGTAGCATTCAAGAAACAGAAGTTGCCGACACGAGACAAATTGCTTTTGACCAGTTCTTAGATGTAGTCCTCACTCCTGAAGACAAACAGATTTTCTTAGCAAACCTCGATCGTCTTCACAAAAAGGGTGGTATGGGATTTCCGAAATTTCTAAGAGGAACTTTTGAAGTTCCTACCAAGCTCGGTTACAGTATCAAGGTTGCTAGATTTGCCCCTGATCTTGACAAACAGCCCCCTGATGGTTATGGTTTACCAAAACCAACTTACGCTATCGCTCTTGTGAAACGAGTAGAAAAATAACTATCTATCAAATAGACAATTGCTTAATAAAAATATCTTAGTAATTTTTGTTATTTCTTAAATTCTTCGTTGTAGCGCTCGACGCATTCTTCGAAGATAATCTTGGCTTCATCAAATCCAGCAAAGCCCTTGATTTCTACAATATCACCTTTGAGATCTTTGTAGTGTTCGAAGTAGTGTTTGACAGCATGTTTCCAGTGTTCGGCCACATCGTCTAGAGACTTGATGTCATCATAGTGCTTGTCATCACTTGGTACACCGATGAGCTTGTTGTCTACTTCTCCGCTATCCACCATATACATCACGCCAATCACTCGTGTAGGCACTACTAGACCCATAGGCATGGGGTCATCTGATATCAGTAGCATATCCAATGCATCACCGTCCTCATCGAGAGTAGATGGTACAAATCCATAATCACTTGGGCTACCAAGATGAGTTTGGTGGACCCTATCCAGCACAAAGTTGCCTAGCTCACGCTCAAACTCTATCTTGAGACGACTGCCCTTGGGGTTTTCTATGACTGTGTTAACTACTTCTGGGGCTTTATCGCCATATGGAATATCTAATAATGACATAATTTCTCCTTAATAATAGGTTGTATTATACCCTAGATAGTACAAAATTTTAAGAGTTTTAGGCGCTGGCTCGTACTATCTTGGCAAATTGCTTGTAGTTGAGACTAGCGCCACCCACCAATAGCCCATCAACACCTTTGATATTGAGATAGTTTCGGGCATTTTCACCATCAACACTACCACCATACAGTACCCTGACTTTTGATCCTGCCATTTTGCCAAATTGCTCTATGAGATTGTTATGGATAAGCCAAACCATTTCCTCCACCTGAGCGGGTTTGGCAAAATTACCCGTACCAATAGACCACACTGGTTCATAGGCAACGATAACGTCCTTGATTTCCTGACTAGTCACATGAGCAAGATCAGTGTTGAGCTGATCTAATACTTTTTGCTTGGCATGGCCGTCACTACGTTCTTGCTGGTCTTCACCCACACACAGTATCGGCGTGAGACGATGCCGTATAGCAGTCTGTAGTTTTTTGCCGTCCACAGCATCGCTTTCATTGAAGAACTTGCGTCTTTCAGAATGCCCTACTATCACGTATTTTGCTATATTGTGTAGCATAGTTGCTGATATCTCACCGGTATATGGACCTTCTTCATGTTCTGATATGTTTTGCGCACCTAGTTCGATATTGAGTGGTCCTTTGGATTTTTCGAGTTCTTTAGAAAAAGCATACAGGTGGGTAGAAGGAGGGCAAATAACCAATTCTGGATATGTAAAATTAGTAAGTTCTTTGATGATCCTACTGAGAAGCAAGGATCCTTCTGGAAGCGTGGTGTTCATCTTCCAGTTGCCTACTATAAGTTTTGAGGTGTTATTCATAAGCATTATTATACTATATCTCGAGCAATCTGACGGTATCTGTACCGCCAACTACGCTCGAGTGTGTACCAAAAGCCTGTACTACCCAATCTCCATGACTTAGATTCTTTTTGGCTATGAGCTTCTTGATAATACCAGCACTGACGTGTTGTTTTTTGGACACAAGATATGGCTTACCTCCCCATACTATAGCCATTTGATTGCATACCGTTTTGTTCGGGCTAGCGATAATCACTGGCATAGGCGGTCGAAGAGCTGCTATTGATAGAGCTGTGGATCCGGTAAGTGTCTCAGCAAGTATGATCTTTGCACCAACTTGTTCGGCAAGAGTGATTGCAGCCATACTGACACTAGTCTGTGCATCGGTAGTTGCGAGTTTTCCTGCCGAAATAGGCTTGCGCAGTAGCTTACGGGAACTAGTGACCATCCTCTGTACTATACCAACCTGTTCTGAGTAATCGACCGGTAGTTCAGCAGAACCTTTGCCATTTTCTGGTATGAAGTCTATCTCCAACCTATTGCGCGAGTAATAACTCTCGGACTTCAATATAACTCTCTTCATAAGCTGGACAGTCTGCAGTGGATATTGGCCGGCTGCCGTTTCACCTGATAACATTACACAACTCACCCCTAGACTTACTGCACTAGCGATGTCATTGACTTCTGCTCGAGTCGGTTGAGGACTAGATATCATACTCTCAAGCATCTGAGTTGCCATTATCGCTGGTTTTTTATATGTACGGGCAAGCTGTATGATCTCTCTACCTATAAGCGGTACATCTTCATTGCTAGTCTCTACTGCCAGATCTCCTCTGGCTATCATTACTGCATCAGTAGTAGCTACAATTTCTTCCAGATTTTTAGTAGCAGATCGAGTTTCTATTTTGGCTATTATCTTGGCCTGGGATTTGTTTTTAGCAAGTAAAGATCTGAGGTGAGCTATATCATTGGCAGTTTGTACAAAACTCAGTGCAACATAGTCGACATCGTTTTGATACACAAATTCCAGATCTTGCAGGTCTTTTGGAGTAAGTATTTCTTTGGAGTCAAATACCGTATCTGGGAGGTTGATGCCGTGATTACTGGAGACCTTACCGGAGTTGAGTACTTCTGCTGTTATTTCTTTGTTACCAGTTGATATCACTCTGGACTCGATAGTACCATCACGCAACATGATACTATCACCTTTTTTTACTAGGTGAGTAAAATCGTACTGGATGGGCAGGTGGCCTTTTGCACACTTATTCTGGGTACAAAAAACTATTTTTTGCCCCGCCTTGAGCTCAACAGATTTGGAGCTCAGGATGCCCAATCGTATCTTGGGACCTTGCAAATCAGTTATTACAGCAACTGAGCGATCTAATTTCTTAGCAGCGTCACGAGATTTCTTGATTACATTGGCGTGCCAGGCATGAGTATTGTGACTGAGATTGAGCCGTACACCATTTACCCCGGAAGCGAGTAAAGATTCTAGTTTCTCTTCTGAGGCTGGTCCTATAGTGGCTATTATCTTAGTACGTTTGAAAGTAGATGCATCTGTGCTCATACATCTATGATACATCAGACCATAAGCATTATTCTAGATATTATCAGATAGTATTTATTCTGATGTCACTGCGGTAGCTATAGTCGCTTCATCACCCGATTCATTGTGAGCTATTATGCCTCTGTTGGTAGATGATTCTACTGTTACATCTTGTGTAGCGGGACTTATTTCTACACCAGCTTCTTCCAGTGCGCCTGCATTGACCCAATAAGTCTTGCCATCGGCATCTATAAATCCATACCAATTACCATTAGCAGGATTGCGCTCGTCTTCACGAACAACTGCATGGAGCACTGTGATAGTTTGTCCTTTGCCCCATACGGAGGTGTCGGCTTCGTTGTCTCCTTCATTTTCACTTGTCTCAATACGTGCGGGGCTGGTACGCACACTCACGTCATTGGTGTTGAACTGAAACTGAGGCTGGGTCAATACAGTGACATTATCTCCTGATTCAAATTCTGTCTCTAGAGGTGTGGGTGAGCCAGCTGTTTCGTTGGATTGTTCCATTGGATCTATCTCGCTGTTGGTGTTGGTCGCATGCAATTGTGCGCCTACTAGCACCGCTGCGCTTGCTACTAATCCGCCGAGCAATCTCCTGACAGACGGTTTTTGCTTTTTTTCATCCTTAGCTTCTTTGGCCCAATCATATGGTTTATCAGCCCCTAGATCTTTATAGGTTAGTCTTTCGTCATCATTTCTTGATGGTGGTCCTTCTGTTGGTGGCATATTTCCCCTTTTTTAGTTTGTTTTATCAATAATCTATACTATACAATAATTGTTATGCTGGTATCAAGTAAATATTGAGTAATACGAGTAT
>JAUPVL010000014.1 GCA_030917065.1 Patescibacteria group bacterium | reverse complement strand
ATATCGAACTGTCTTAATCTGCCCATTGATTTCAATTTGAGCAGTATCTCCGTCTATTACCTTCACTACCTTTGATTGGGGTGAGTTGGCGCTAATAGAGTTTTGCTTTTGTCCGGCACTACTAGCTACATAGCCAGAGTAAATAAGGGAAGCACCAAGCAATATACCTATGAATAGCTTCGATAGTCTCTTGATACTTCTTTTGCTCGGCTTATTCATATATTTCTTTGGTATTTAGACTGATAGATCGTCTTCTACCATAGATACTTTCTAGTATTGCAATAGAGATCAGCGAGATCATCATACTAGTACCTCCGGCTGAAATGAATGGTAGAGGTATGCCTGTGACAGGTAGCAAGCCAATATTCATACCAATGTTGACCACCGCATGAAAGGCAAACATAGTAGCGATACCTATAGCAAGTAGAGTCCCAAATCGATCAGCACTATTCTTGGCTATCCATATTGCTCGAAATATCACTACACAATACAAAAACACACATAGTAACCCACCTAGAAATCCAAGCTTCTCTGATAAAACTGCAAAAATAAAATCCGTGTGTTGACTAGGCAAGAAGTTGCCTTGGCTCTGACTACCCGAGCTAAGCCCTTGACCAAACAGACCACCCGATCCTACTGCAATTATTGCTTGATTTACATTATATCCAGTAGAGTCTGGATTGGCAGTCGGGTTTACAAATGTAGCAATACGTTGCCTCTGGTATGGCGCTAGCCGTGGATAGATAACAGGTAACGATACTATCAGTATCGCAAGCATTATCAAAAAATACCTCGTCTTTAATTTGGTAGTAAGTGCCATCGCTAGCCATATCACCAATAGCACCAAGGCAGTCCCCAAATCCGGCTGAGCCAATACCAACACTAGTGGCGGCAATAAATACACAAATGACATTAGAAGATATTTGATGTTATTACTCTTCTCGTAGTTGTCAGAGAAGAATTTTGCAAGTACTACGATCAGAGCCAACTTAGCAAATTCCGAAGGTTGAAACTGGAAAAACCCTAAGTTGATCCATCTAGTCGCTCCAAGTCTAGTCGCTCCAAAAATTTCTACAAACAAAAGAAGACCAACCATTGTGATGTATATCAAAAAGCTATAATTTCTTAGTACATTGTAATCAGTACGTGAAATTATCCAGAATATCAATAGCCCCACCCCTACATAGATGACTTGACGACTAGTGTCGAGCTGGCTAGCTGTAGCGCCTACCTTGAGTCCGGAGGAATAAAGTACTATAAGACCCAGCAATATCAAAAGGCCAGTAGCGGCGAGTAATACTCCATCAAATCTTCTAAATTGAAGCAGTACCTTGTTTTGCATTTAGGCTGCCTTTTTGATACTAATGGTGAGTTTGTGACTTTCTACTTCTACTTCTTTTTGGAACTCATAAAAAGCAGAATCTAGCTTCATTGATGTAGCCAATACCTCTTTTTCTATAAGATCACTACACTGCTTAATAGCATTTTGTATTGCACTATCGGTACTATTTAGAACTAGTTCAATTCTATTTTCTACATCGAGACCAGCATCTTTTCTAGCCTGTTGAACATTGCGAATGATCTCTCTAGCAAGTCCTTCATTTTTGAGTTCCTGAGTAATATTTATATCCAATTCGATACGTTGCTCTTGCGCATCTTTTACTACAACGTTTTTCACGTTGAGCTCTTCACTGATCACATCTTTTAGTTGGTCGTTTAGAGCGACAGGAGATTCTATAGATGCACCGGCAAGTGGTTGCCGTACTTTTATCTGAGCTTCTGCACGCATTCGCAACCCTTCTGTAACAATACTCCTTACAGCATCCATTTCTTTTTCTAGACTAGTAAATACTAGATCTTTATTGATAGTAGGAAAATCCTGTAGATGAACTGACTCTTTAAACTCTGTCAATTTCGTATAGATATCTTCACTCATGAATGGTATAAATGGAGCTATAACTTTAGACAGTTCCACCAGTACATAATACAGCGTGTGGTAAGCTTGATTTTTGTCGTCGTCGTTTTCGCTTTTCCAAAATCTCTTGCGGCTTCGGCGCACGTACCAATTACTTAGCCCGTCCATAAACTCATATACCGGTCGAGATGAGTGCATTAGATTGTATTCATCCATATTCTTAGTAACTTCACCTATGAGACCTTGTAGTTTTGATAGTATCCATTGATCCAATATATTTGTAGGTTTGGGTATAGAAGTATCAGCCTCCCACTCATCTACCTCTGCATACATCAAAAAGAAGTCTACTACGTTATAAAACATGCTTAGTTTACGCCCCACGGCCAGTACATCTTTGTCGCTCAGATTAATATCCTCACCAAGCACCACGGGTGAAGTAAGGAAGAAAAATCTAAAGGCATCAGCCCCAGCTTGATTCATAATATCCATTGGGTCGGTATAGTTGTTGAGCTTCTTACTCATTTTCTTTCCATCTTCGGCATTGATAAAGCCTGTGCATATAAGATTCTTAAATGGTGCTTTACCAAATAATCCTACGTTGACTGCCATCAGTGAGTAAAACCAACCACGAGTTTGATCGATTGCCTCTGTAATAAAGTCAGCTGGAAAGCTACTTTCAAACTTAGTTTTGTTTTCAAAAGGATAATGGAATTGAGCAAAAGGCATGGATCCACTCTCAAACCAACAGTCCAATACTTTTCCTATATGGCGCATGGTGACACCATCACACTCAAACTCGACATTCATGACGTTTGGTAAGTGATAGTCATCTAGAGTCTTACCGGTCAATTCATAAAATTCGTCATATGAACCAATGACCTTTACTACTTCTGTTCCATCTTGGCGTTCGCCTTTCCATACTGGTATGGGGGTTGCCCAATACCTGTCTCGGGAGAGATTCCAGTCAGGTGCAGACTCAATAATATTCACAAATCGTCCGTCTCGAAGTTTGGCTGGTACCCATTTGGTCTCATGTGTCTCACTGAGCATTTCAGTTTTTTGACCCTGTATGTCCATAAACCAACTCGGGTGTGCTCGATACATGAGCTTACTGCCACAACGATGACAGTGAGGATAATCATGCTTGATATATTCTACCTTGAGGGCTTTGCCTTCCTCTACCAGTGTCTTTGCTATTTCTTTATTAACATCCCATATGTTTTGACCGAGCCACCTACCGGATGTATAGTGCCCATTTTCATCTACGATAGATATAAGTGGGACATTTTCTTTTTTGCACAGCTCATAGTCTTCTTCTCCATAAGCCGGCGCCTCGTGAGCTATACCAGTACCATCTTTGGCTGTAACAAAATCAGCCGCCAAGACTATATGTGAACTAGGCCCGTGGTTTTCAAATAATGGATGATAATGCAATCCCACCAAATCAGATCCTTTGACAGTTTTGAGTACTTTGTAATCTAGCGTTTGATGTTTTTCGTTAGTAAAGACCTTCTGAGCTGTTTTAGAGGCAACATATGTTTTTTTACCTTCAAATTCTACTAGCGAATATTCTATTGCTGGATTTACTGCTATTGCTACGTTGGCTGGTAAAGTCCAGGGTGTAGTTGTCCACGCCAGCAAGTATTCATCTCTCCCCTCTAACTCAAAATAAACGTAGACACTTGGATCAGTATCTTCTTGATAGCTGTTCTCCATAGCAACCTCTGATTTGGAGATTGGTGTGGCATCCTTGGTACAATAAATCAATATTTTTTCACCATCATAGACCTTGCCTTTTTCAAAGAGCTGTTTGAACGCCCACCACACACTCTCCATATACTCTTTGTCCATTGTCTTATAGGCCCCTTGGAACTCTACCCAGCGACCAAGGCGATCGATAGTATCCTCCCAGTCTGTACCTGTTTTGACCATAGCGGCCCTGCAAGCATTTACATATTCTTCAATACTTATTTTAGTACCAATCTCTTTCTTGTTTTTTATACCCAACTGTTTTTCTACAAAAACTTCAGCTGGCAGGCCATGACAATCCCAACCCCAGCGCCTCTCTACTCGCTTGCCTTGCATAGTCTGGTATCTAGCAACTGTATCCTTTACTGTAGATATAAGTAAGTGACCATGATGCGGAGTACCTGTCAAAAAAGGTGGACCATCATAAAAAACAAATGCATTGTCCTTAGAACGAAGGTTTATAGATTTCTCAAAAGTACCTTTCTGCTTCCAGTCATTGACGATAGTATTTTCATATTCACTTGGTTTTTGCTTGATTCGACTTTTAAACTTCATAGTATAGTTAATTATAATACAAAACCCTATAGATTAGTGCAGGAATCCATTGATTAACGGACGGTACCATCCTGCTTCCATAGGGTATGGCTCTTTATTACATAACGACTTACGCGCGTCAATTGCGTCAGGATCTAATAAGACTCTAATCGTCTTTTCTTCCT
>JAUPVL010000002.1 GCA_030917065.1 Patescibacteria group bacterium | reverse complement strand
GGTCAGGCAAGTAAGATTGCACCTGTAATACCGGATAACTGGGATATGGATATGATAGGCCCATACTACAGAGTATGCATTACGCCAAACCTACCAGCAGTATTAGAGTTGACATTTTACAGCTGGAACGATGCAAATTTGCGTGCTATAGATGGTATTCAGGCCAAGACAGTTCTCATAATACCTAAAGAGACTGTCAAAGACGTCAATACATCATCTAATTTTGACGAAAGTCTGATTGGTTCAGATAACGCTTGTAAGGTACAGAACCAAACTGAAGGCTATCAGTGTAATTTTGAACTCAACCTGGCACCATATCTAGGTACTGTCGGAGCTGACAATGTTGCAGTACTAGTAAGACCTAGATATGCACGTACAAACTATCTGGCAGAATTCAAACAAGGTAACACTCCACAGCCCGTGCAGTCCAACACGGCACTGATAGATGTAACTGCAAGGGTTGGTGACTATTATCGTAGAGTTACAGGGCAGGTCAAACTGGATAGTATACAAAATACCAACGCTATATCAGATGTAGTCTATTCCAAAGACAGTATCTGTAAGAGGATGACGGTAGGGGAAAGCTTCAACCAGATCCGATCAAATATTTGTAATTAGCCATTTGTATTGCCAGAATGAAAATTCTGGTGAGCTTTGCGTAGTTGAGGATCAGTAACGTGCGTATATACCTGAGTAGTCACTATATTGCTGTGGCCCAGTAGACTCTGTACGCTGCGTAGATCGGCGCCGTTGGTTAGTAGATCGGTTGCGAAGCTGTGTCTGAGGGTGTGGGGAGTGACGTGCTTGGCTATACCGGCCTTCTTGGCGTAGCGCTCAACCAAACGCTGTATGGATCGTACTGTCAGGCGGGTGTATTCGCCTTTGTTGAAGTCAGACTTGGTACCTCGATAATGTATAAATAACGGCGCATAGTCATCTTCGCGCACTTCGAGGTACTTGCTAAGTACTGCTGCTGCGGACTCGCTAAGGTATACCGGTCGGTCTTTTTGGCCCTTTCCGCGTATAGAGAACTCACCAGTCTTGAAGTTGAGATCGTCACGGTTGAGTGCTGCTAGCTCCGACACTCTTAGTCCAGTAGAGAAGAGTAGCTCTACGATAGCCAGGTCTCTTAAGCCCATCACATCGCTGGTATCGATAGCTTCAAATAGCATCTTGACCTCCTCGATGTTCAAGAAGCTCACTTGTGGACGAGTACTAGTTGCAAGCTCTATCTTCTCCGGAGCAAGTGAGTCTACATCGCGACGCGCCAAGTGCTTCAAGAAGCTACGCATGGCTATTAGGTGGTAGTTCTGAGTGGCTTTGCCGATAGTGCGACCATCTTCTGATTTGTATCGATTGAGCCACTGTCGCCACTTCGAGATAGTCTGAGAGGTGATCTTTGATACCTTGATGTCATCGGTGAATTCTACGAATCTATTGAGATACAAGCTATAGTTTTCAATAGTCTTGAGACTACGGCCTTTCTCTACCTCTAGGTATTCCAAAAAATCACTCATATATTCGCTAAACATAACTATATTGTACACTTTACGTCGCACAATACGCAAACTACTTGTATATCAAGATATTTAAGTTTTATAATAAACATAACAATTGTAAATAAAGGATATTTTATGCCCCACACAGAACAAGTACCATACGACGAGAAAAAGTATGATCATTCAATAAGAAAAGCTGAAGATATGCCCGACGGTACACCTAGCGAATTTAGAAAAGATGAAGAATCTAGTCGATTAGATGCAGATAAAGCTAGAGCTATATCAGACGTGATACATGTAGAGAATGGTGGTGACTGGCCAGAAAAAGAAGTTGCTGATGCTCAAAAAAGGGCACGGGAACTAGCCTACTTCCCAGAAATCACAGAATATGCAGTTAGAACGGAACGAGAAAAAGCTGACCGAAAACAATCAAGATTGTACGATTCCTTAGAAGAACTATACGATTCTAATCCTCAAAAATTTGCTCATATCAGTGGTGAAGAGTTTATGGCTATAGCTAGAGAATATAGCTATTTAATAGAACGATTAGAAGATTTGGAATCTGCAAAGGGCCGTTATGATGAAATAGTTAGACTTATCGATAAGAAGATTGAAAATAGAGACACTAGCTTATTAATTAATAATAAAGAAGTATCTTATGATTATGATTTTGAACCATACGTAGAAGAATTTAACCAGCGTTATGGTGAGCCTGATTTCTTTGAAATGACGCCTAGACAATATTATGATTATTATAAGAGACTATGTGCATTTGTAGTAAGTCAAAATATTACTCCAGAAATCGAAAAGGCACTGGCTGCTAAGCAAGAATTCTTGGATTCTCAGAAAGTATAAAACCCTTACAAACAATTAGAGTGAGATTCTTGTACCGAATAATCGACTATCTTTTTAATTGAAAAAAAGACCCTTTTAAGCTATACTTGCCAGATATGAGTAAGCAAAAACCGCAATATGATGTAGTAGTAATTGGGGCAGGACATGCTGGCTGTGAGGCAGCTATCGCAAGTGCCACTATTGGCGCAAAAACCTTACTAATTACTGGCGATCTGACCAAGGTCGCTTCTTTACCGTGCAATCCTTCTGTAGGCGGTCCGGGCAAAGGTCATTTGGTACGTGAGATAGATGCTCTGGGAGGTGTGATGGGCAAGGTAGTAGACGAGAGCGCCATACAGCTCAAAGAGCTCAATACCGGCAAAGGCCCAGCAGTAAGGGCATATCGCGCTCAGTTGGATCGAACTAAGTACAACCAAAACATGCTCAAAAAACTAAAAAATACTAATAATTTAGATCTATTGCAAGACGAAGTAGTGGGAGTAGAGGCCAAGAACAATAAGATTACAGGCGCCAAGACCAAAGCCAATGGTGTTATTGGCACTAAAACCGTCATAGTATGCTCGGGTACATTTCTCAATGGCGAGATAGTGTTGGGTCCTAAGGTTATCAAGAAAGGTGGTCGCATGGATGCTCCAGCTAGTCACGGACTGTCCGAATCATTGACCGAGCTAGGGCTCAAGCGAGGCAGACTCAAAACAGGCACACCGCCTCGAATAGACAGAGACAGCATAGACTATTCAAGGCTCCAAAAAGCTCCTGGTACCGCAGGCAAAATCAGTTTTTCTCATCCTGATAGAGAAATAATACCTCTTCAAGATCAAGAATTGTGTTGGCTTACGTATACAAATGAGAAAACGCATAAGATGATACTTGATAATTATGCATTGTCAGGAAACACATCTGGTCTTATCAAGGAAACTGGTCCACGTAGCTGTCCTAGTCTAGACCTCAAAGTCAGTAACTTCCCACATCAGTTGCGACACCCTATATTTATAGAGCCGGTAGGACGGCAAGGCACGCCAGACGGTGAACGTATGTACTTGCAGGGCTGTAGCACTGCGTTCTCGCCGGAGTGGCAAGAGAAGATATTCCATACCATAGAAGGTCTAGAAAATGCTAGATTCTTAGAATACGGATATGCGGTGCGATATGATTATTTCTTGCCCCATCAACTCTCTACTAGTCTTGAGGCTAAGAATATTGATGGACTATTCTTGGCTGGGCAGCTCAACGGCACTACAGGATACGAAGAGGCTGCAGCTCAAGGTCTTATAGCTGGTATCAATGCTGCACGCAAGGTGTCTGGCAAGCCAGCCTTTGTACTTGATCGCACCCAAGCTTATATAGGTGTACTTATCGAGGATCTAGTCACTAAGACTCATGTAGAGCCGTATCGTATGTTTACTAGCCGTGCCGAGTACAGGCTACTGCTTCGAAACGACAACGCAGACACTCGTCTCACACGCCTCGGCTACGAAATCGGGCTACAGACTCAACAAGCACTACAGAGAGTGAAGCAGAAAAAATCAAATATCAAATCAGAGATACAAAAACTTAAAGCCGCCAAGCTGTTTCTAGATGAAGGCAAATCAATTACTGCCTATGAGTGGCTCAAGCGACCAGAAAACTCACTCGATAAACTCAAAAAACTATCGGATATCAAGATAGATTCTACTGTGGCCTACAATGTAGAGATACTAGTAAAATATTCAGGGTACTTTAAGCGCCAAAAATTAGAAGCTCAAAAACTCATAGAGAAACAGCATCATACGATTCCTTCATCTCTAGACTACAATAGTATCAATGGACTTCGCAACGAGGCTAAGAAGCGCTTGAGTGAGATCAGACCACAGTCTATTGCCCAAGCTTCTTTGGTTCAGGGGGTTACTCCAGCCGATTTATCAATAGTAATGGTTCATGCTTTCTCTGGTAGGCAGTTGCAAAATTCACAATAAAAAACTCGTCCAGTACGAATTTGGTTTGATATAATAAGCTTTATGTTTGATCTTAACGATTTATTAAAAACTGTCGGATATGTAGGTATATTTGCAATAATATTCGCCGAGTCAGGTCTTTTGATAGGCTTCTTCTTGCCAGGGGACAGCTTATTGTTTACGGCAGGGTTTTTGGCGTCACAAGGGTTTTTCAATATCGCAGTATTATGCCTAGTAACTTTTGTTGCTGCTGTATTGGGTGACAATGTAGGTTATCAATTTGGTCGCAAAGCCGGACCTAGATTGTTCAAAAAAGA
>JAUPVL010000013.1 GCA_030917065.1 Patescibacteria group bacterium | reverse complement strand
TGGGCCTGGCAAGACAATCAAGTGATATTCTCAACCCCAATCACGAGTGGAGCAAGTGCTTACGGGTTTGGCACGCCTACTGGCCTGTTTTCTATCTATGGTAAAGAGCGTAGTAGATATCTGAACGGATCTCAGTATGGCTGGGGGTATAACGTTTTTGTAGACTATTGGATGCCATTCAATGGTGGCGTAGGTCTGCATGATGCTGACTGGAGGTCTAGTTTTGGTGGCCAGGACTATATTAGTGGAGGAAGCCATGGCTGTGTAAATATGACAAAGTCAGCTGCGGCTTATCTTTATGGTTGGGCTACGATTGGTACGCCCGTGTGGGTGCATTACTAGAGGATGTTATAACAATAGTGTTTTATCTAGAAGCACACTAGCATAACTGGTATAATTCTTAATATGAACTCTGATCAGGCCAATTTAATCAATAATCCTAACATGATTCGCCAAGACGTTGAAAATAAGCCCAAACTAAGTCTAGGCGAGACAAGTGTAGATATGCGTCCTACCCCAACAAATCCCAGTACGGAAGTAGTAGCTAGGCCAGAACACTCTCCTCGACCACAACTAAGAAACTCAGGAGCACAAATCGCACAGACTAAGCAGCAAGCTTCTCAGGCTCCTGGAACCGTTTGGTCAAACCAAATTCATTCAAATGCACAAACAGATAGGGCCAAGATAGCCCAAAGCATCTCACAAATGTCGGCACAAGATGATGACCTAATTGAAAAAGAATGGGTTGATGTGACAGAAAAAGTCATCGATGCCAACAAAGATGATCCTTACAATCAAGACGAAGATCAGCACGTTTTGAGCAAGCATTATCTAAAAAAGAGATTTAATCTAGATGTCAAATAAAATTTCGATATGAATCAATATATTATATTTATTACTATACTATCCACTATCTTTATTGCCTCTATTGCAGTAGCTGGATTCTTTTGGTACAGAGGTACGTCGAGGAGAGCTAAGGACATAGAAAGATCTCTTAAGATGGTTCCCTTGCTTGTTAAGCTACCTCCGCAAGAAGTAGAAGAAGGTAGTAGGGATATTCGAGACGTGATAAAGGAGAACATTGCAAAAGCAGAAGGAGTCTTCAATCTGTTGTCTGGAGTTGCGACCGAAAAATCTACTTTTTATGGTAAAAAACATATTAGTTTTGAGATAGTAGCTAAGGGTAAATTGATAAATTTTTATATTATAGTTCCGGCAAGCATATTGAGCTCTGTGCAAAAAGCTTTGGTTTCTGGATATCCAGACATCCAAATAGAAAAATGCGAAGATACAAATATATTCTCTGCTACAAGTAAGATCGCGGGAGTACAAGGTGGTGAGTTGAAGCTCGCACATGAAAGCTATTTGCCAATCAATACATACAGAGAGAGTGACTCAGATGCCATGGTAGGCATGTTGTCTGGATTATCGAATCTTGGTGATAACGAAGGTGCAGCTATTCAGATACTGGTAAGGCCAACACTATCCGACTGGAGTAAAAAGGCAATAAGTCGTGCGAAACAAGTATTGGATCCAGAGAAAAAGGACAATAGTGGATATGGCAAAGCTATGGATCTAATAGCATATATCCTAAAGGCGCCGTTTAGAACTAGTTCTGAGAATGAGCAGAAGTCCAAGCCAGATAAACAACCTGATGCAGTTGATCAGAAAAAAGCCGAGTTAATAGAGAAGAAGGCTCAATCTCCGGCCTTTGAGAGCCTGATACGCATCATAGCGAGCTCAGATAGCACTGCACGATCAAAAGTAATTGTCCAAGATATATCGTTGGGATTTGCTCAACTTAGCCAAGGAGGCGCAAATAGTTTTAAATACAAAGCAACTGATGAACCACAAAAACTCGCAACGAATTTTATTTTTCGTTTTTTCCCTGCTAGCCGCAAAAACATAGTACTCAATTCTGTCGAGCTTGCAACTATATTTCACTTACCTAGCCAAATAATTGGTATATCTGCAAATCTGGAACGCAAAGCAGCCAAAGAGGTTGCTGCACCAGCTGGGCTTCCTACTGAAGGCACAAGGCTAGGATTAAATATTTTTCAGGGCAATGAAACCCCAATATTCTTGACTCAAGACGACAAGCGAAGACACGTGTATATTATTGGTCAAACTGGTACGGGTAAATCGGTACTGCTTACAAATATGATGCTCCAAGACGCACAGGCCGGCAAAGGATTTTGTTTTATTGATCCAAATGGTGACGAAGCAGAGAGATTATTGGGCAGAATACCTCCTGAAAGAGCCGAAGATGTTATCTATTTCTCACCTGGAGATACGGAGTTTCCGGTTGGTTTGAACATTATGGAGTATGACCAAAACAAGCCTGAACAAAAAGACTTTATCGTACAAGAGATGATAAGCATGCTGTACAAGCTATATGACCCTACTCACCAGGGGTTTATAGGACCACAATTTGAAAACTGGTTTCGTAATGCCGCGCTGACTGTTATGTCGGATCCAAATGGAGGCACTTATATAGAAGTACCAAGAGTTTTTACTGATGATGAATTCTTGAAAAAGAAATTCAAATATCTTACAGACCCAACAGTACAAGCATTTTGGACCAACGAGATGGCTCAAACAGATGCTAGGACTAAGTCAGACATGCTCGGTTACTTTGCATCAAAATTTGGGGCTGTGGCAAATAACGAAATGCTAAGAAATATTATTGGACAGAGAAAATCAGCTCTGAACTTTCGCGATGTGATGGATAATAACAAGATATTGATCGTTAATCTCAGCAAGGGATTGATGGGAGAATTAAATGCCAAACTTCTCGGTATGATATTTGTCATTAAGCTGCAGGTAGCTGCCATGAGCCGTGCTGATATACCAGAGAATGAACGGGTAGATTTCGGATTGTATGTGGATGAGTTTCAAAATATTGCTACCGATAGCTTTGCAACGATACTCTCAGAAGCTCGGAAATATCACTTCAACCTTACTGTTGCCAATCAATATATAGAGCAAATAGATGAGCAAATAAGAGATGCTGTATTTGGTAATGTGGGTAGTATGGTGGTTCATAGAGTCGGTAATGACGATGCCGAGTATCTAACCAAGCAATTTGCTCCACAATTTGATGCTAGTGATCTAGCTAATATACCCAATCACTATGCTGTAGCCAAGATAATTGCAAATGGACGGCCGGTCACACCATTTTCAATGATGGGGTACCCACCTATTGACAACGAGGTGATTAATACCGAGCTACAATCTGCAATGCGAGATCTGTCTAGGAGTAAATATAGCAGGCCAAAAGAAGAAGTAGCTGCCGAAGTAGCCGAAAGTCTTGATTCTGGAGTAAAAACTCCCGCTGCAAACACGGTGGATTCGGGTGTGAATATTAATCCAGGTTAGCATAAAGGGTTTGCACTTGCATAAGCATCTGTATTAGAATATATTATAAGTAATTAAATTGAAATCAATCTTAAAGGTAGGGTGAAAAAATAAATGGCGAACTTCCGCGA
>JAUPVL010000012.1 GCA_030917065.1 Patescibacteria group bacterium | reverse complement strand
TCAGTTGGATATATGTTTGAGCAAAAAGGCGTGATTGTATGTAGTCCGAGCTCCAACAAAGATGATGTAGTGCTCGCAGCAATAGACGCCGGAGCGCAAGACGTAGATGATACCGGTGATCAAGTGATTGTATATACCAAGCAAAACGAACTAGAAACTATTCGCGAGAAGCTGGGTGAAAATGTAGAATCAGCCGACGTCGAAATGAGTCCTAGTCAAACTATTACAGTCGATGACCCCAAAAAAGCTCAATCACTCATGAGACTCATAGAAGCGCTTGATGATCTTGACGATGTCATATCTGTCACTGCCAACTACGATATAAGTGAAGACATAATGAACCAACTGGGATAGGTTAGTGAAAATCCTTGGAATTGACCCAGGTACGGCGACTACGGGATTTGGTATTGTAGAAAAAAAACAAAGCAAATTGATATCCGTAGACTATGGCGTTATATCCACCCCAAAAGAACTCGATATGAGCAACAGGCTTCTCATACTCTACGAAGATATCAAAGAGATTATCGATCATCACAAGCCAGATATTATAGCAGTGGAACAATTGTTCTTCGCGCGTAATGTTACCACAGCTATAACGGTTGGTCAGGCACGTGGAGTAGTGCTGCTTGCAGCCCAAAAGGCCGACTTGAAGATAGTAGAGTTCACTCCGCTACAAGTCAAACAATCAGTTACTGGCTATGGCCAAGCAACCAAAAAACAAGTACAAGAGATGGTAAAAAAAATACTAGACTTATCGCAAATACCCAAACCAGATGATGCAGCTGATGCATTGGCAATAGCGATATGTTCTAGTAATACTAGGTTGCAATGAAGCAAAGTTATCGATTGAATTATAAAATAGTTGGCAAAGGTCCGGTGGTCGTGATGCTACATGGCCTAGCAGGAACGAGTCAATACTTCGATAGGATTACCAAGCACTTGCCTGATCATCAAATCATAAGCATTGATCTCTTGGGGTTTGGCAAATCACCCAAGCCAAAAAACATCCAATACACAGTACAAGATCACGTGAATGCCATAGCTAGCACACTAGAGGATATAAATATCAAAACTCCATATGTCATGCTAGGAATATCTATGGGTACATTGCTAGCTCTAGAATACGCAAAAAAATATCCTAAGTATATCTCAAAGATAGTATTGGTATCGCCCACTATATACTCTAGTCCTGTAGTCGCAAAGAAAAAAATAGATGAAACTCGTGCACCAAATATACTGATGTTTGGCCCTGTAGCTAAGTTTGCATGTAAAAATATTTGCTCCAGACAAAAGCTAGCTCAAAAAATAAATCCGTTAGTAATGCGTCATATACCCAAAGATGTCGCGAAGACTGTATGTGAGCATAGTTGGGAATCATATTCTCGCTCGATGCAAAACGTAGTCATCAATCAACCCAAGCAAGATATCACGAAGATTCCAGACATACCTCTTTATATTATTTACGATGAGAAAGACAATCTTATAGAACAAGATCTTATACAAGATATAGCTAGACATTGCCGAAGAGCAGAGATAGTACATGCGGACGGTGGCCACGGGATGTTGGTCAACAATACCTCTCTCGTAGCAGAGCCACTCAATCGTTTGTTATAATAAAACTATGATTGCGAAAATAAACGGAACAATTACAGATATTATATCTGGAGGAGTCATCGTAGATGTCTCTGGGATAGGCTATGAAGTACTGCTTACCGATACTCACAAGGATGACATTGCGTTAAACAATGAGGTTAGTTTTTATATTGCTGAGAATATCAAAGAAGATGAACATACATTGTATGGATTTGCAGATATTGATACCAGAACGCTTTATTATCAACTCACATCGGTAAGTGGAGTCGGGCCTAAGGCAGCCATGTCTATCTTATCAGCTCACAGTTCGTCAGAAGTTGCCGAAGCGATACTCAGAGATAATATCGGACTATTCTCTAGTGTGAGTGGCATAGGTAAAAAAACAGCTCAGCGAATCATACTGGATCTCAAGGGCAAGCTAGTAAACGCTGAAGAAAAAATCGATTTTGATTCCAATGACGCGGCTTACAAGGCCTTGATGAGCTTGGGTTATAGATCTACGGATGCCAAAGAAGCTCTCAAGGATGTTGCAAAAGACTTAAATACACAAGAACGAGTCAAACAGGCTCTCAAAGGAGTCGGTAAATGATTGAGCGCAATATATCGAGCGATACTAATAATATAGACAATTCTGATAGTCCAGAAGATATAAAGTTTGAAGATAGCTTGAGACCAAAAACATTTGAAGAATACATAGGGCAGGATCAGATCAAGAAGGGTTTGCACTTGGCAATCACAGCAGCCAAGCAAAGAGGTGAGACTATAGATCACGTCTTGTTGTACGGACCTCCAGGACTAGGTAAGACCACTCTAGCTTATGTAGTCGCCAATGAGATGGGACGCCAGATCAAAGTCACTAGTGGTCCTGCTATTGAGCGCGCTGCCGATCTAGCGGCCTTGCTTACCAACTTAGAGGAAGGCGATATTCTATTCATAGATGAAATTCACCGTTTGCCAAGAGCAATAGAAGAAATACTTTATCCTGCGATGGAGGATTATGTGATAGATATAATGCTAGGCAAGGGTCCTTCGGCTCAAAGCCTGAGATTGGATTTGCCAAAATTTACGTTGGTGGGTGCTACTACACGATTCGGTGCTTTGTCGGGTCCAATGCGAGATCGTTTTGGTATAGTCAATAGACTAGAGTACTATACTCCAGAGCAGATAGAGAAGATTATTGGTCGTTCGGCGAAGATACTTGATATATCTATTGATGATAAGGCTATGCAGCAAATGTCGCACCGCGCCCGTTTGACCCCACGTATAGCAAACAGACTTATTAGAAGAGTGCGTGACTACGCTCAAGTACACGGCACAGGTGTTATTGATAAGGATGCCCTAGATAATACACTTCTACTGCTGGACATCGACGAATATGGGCTAGAGAGTGCAGACAGAAAAGTTCTCGGTATCATAGTAGATCAGTACAATGGAGGACCCGTAGGAGTCGCAGCAATTGCTGCAGCTACCGGAGAAGAACGTCAAACTATTGAGGATGTGTATGAACCTTATCTGATACAGATAGGAATGCTTCAAAGATCTCATAGAGGAAGAGTAGCTACTGACGCTGCCTTTACTCATCTCAAGGTCAAAAAAGCTTCCAAGGATAAGCAGAGTAAGCTTTTATAAAACAATAAAATATGCTAGAATAGCCGAAATTATGAACGATCAACACCATCATCACCATTCCAACCCTAGACCTCTAAGAGAAGGCCTAAAGACAATGTTTAAACAGAGTAGGTATTATCCTGGTCAACCAAGAGCAGAGATTACACAAAGAGTAGTTTCTAAACATATCATGTCTATTGTGCCATTTTTAGCAGCCATATTTCTATTGTCCATCGCAGGAGTGGTAGGCGTCTATTACCTTGGGATATATCAAGCTAGTATTTCTGATGTTACTACCTTGGCGATTATTAATGTAGGTGGTTTTTTATTTATGCTACTACTCATATTCTTGTTCTTTTCAACTCTTTGGATATGGCGTCGCAACAAGCTCGTTATTACCAATGAGCATATCGTAGACATAGACCAGACAGGCTTGTTTAATAGACGGGTATCAGCCCTTCGCCTAGAAGAGATACAAGATATTTCAGCAAAGATACTAGGCCCCAGCCAGACAATTTTCCAATACGGTACTCTGACTATTCAGACCGCTGGAGAACGTAAAAACTTCATGATGGATTATATATATGATCCATTTGAGCTCGAACATTATATACTAGAAACTCGCAAAAAATATTACGAAGCTGACGAAGAGAATCCACTTTAGATATCAACTTGCCAAAGCAATGGCACCTGCGTATTTCGGTAAACGATGTTTAGGAATTGGCTTGAGTGGGTATAATCCGACGTCTTTCCACGG
>JAUPVL010000011.1 GCA_030917065.1 Patescibacteria group bacterium | reverse complement strand
TACTGTCTAGCGTGGGTTGTGCAAAGAACCCCGGCAACCGAACCTTATCTAGATTGTACCGAGCTCGTAGGACTGAGACTCCAGCCTATACACCCGTCTGGAGTGACTCGGAACTCGCTAGATATGAACAATTCTGCGGGGCTTGTCCAGTTGGCGACATGTGTCACTGGGATGTTCCCAATAGTGCTTATACCATTAAGGGTGAGCTCATGAAACTCCGTCCTCGATCTACTCCACCCCAATAGAATATCGTTCTAAACAAAAACCAGATGTAATAATCTGGTTTATTTCTTAATTGTGTTATTGCGCTATTTTGTTATCAAAAAAAACACCAGGGATATAAGTTTAATGAGTCCACTCTACTGGATTAAGAGAACGGCACAAGACCTTGAAGAAGCAATCGAGGCAGATGAGATTAGTGAAGAAGATGCTGAACGTGAACGAGAAGCTATTGAAGCTCTTGACGTAGAAGACCTAGAAGCAAAATAAGTTTAGTTTAAATAATAGCAACAAAAAAAGACCAAGGTTCTAACCTGGTCTCTATCTGGTGGAGCTGGAGGGAATCGCACCCTCGTCCATGAAGATCTAATATATATCGTCTACAAGTATAGTTGATTTGAGGTTGTTTCAAAAGATATCTGATCTGTAAATCAACAAACAATCAGATCGCTTCCTAGTGCTATTAGCTTACTCGCCCTCGGCCCTAGGCGAAGGTGCAGCAACCAGATAATTGGCGCCTACTTACCTATCTGGTGTCAGTAAGTGAGACGGCATACTCAATTAAGCGTATGCTGGTGCAAGAGTTGGCAACGTAAACGCTGCTTTTATCTTACTGATAAGTGTATTTGCACTTAAGTGTTTGGAACGGCTAACGTGCATTCCAACCCGACTCGCAAATATATTTTAAGATTCTTTATGTCGAAGCTAGTCAGCCCCATAAGGAATATTTTACACTCGATTGATGCTATTGTCAATAATATTTTGTAGTTTGTTGACATTAACGACTATACTGCCTAATATAAAGCTATCGTATAAACATGAGCTTTATAAATATGCCTTCCAAGAAGAAACCTACAAGATCAAGGGTAAAAAAATCTCAAGCAAAACCAAGAAAGAATATATCTAGAATTGCGTTGATTGTAGTAACTACCCTCATAGCTGTTACAGGTATAATACTATTATATAATAGCCTAGCAGTTAATAGGAGTATAAGATGTACTACGTCTGGTCTGAGCTGCAATATGTTTAGTTCAGATAGAAAAATTAGAGTATGGGATCAGGCTACTGTTTATAACTTGAATACAGGACAAGCCATGCAGTCTCTAGCACCCCTATCGGAGATAAAAAGTGCCGGACTAGCCACTAGAGGAATAGGACGATACTGGATATTGGCCAATCCCAATAATGACGCTACTCCAAGAGGAATATTTATCAACACGGCTTTTGAGATAACCAATGCAAATAAAACAGGAGCTGGAAGACCAATTTTTAACGGTGTAGTAATGAACCAAAGAAACTTTATGCCATTAACAAACCAAGTAGCTGTAGGAGGAGATTGTACGGCTCCTCGAGTGTGGCATACTAACCTCAACAACAACTTGGTTGCTGCACTCCAGCGTGCACAGCTACACCTTGGCAGAGAGATACCTTACAATACCGCATGGCGTAGTTTTGGCGAACAAAGCTGTCTTTACAATAGGGGTGGTAGTACTCCTGTGGCTGTACCTGGAACCTCAAATCACGAGCGTGGGCTAGCAGTTGATATCAATACCGATTTTGCTCAATCAGCAGGAGTAAATGATGTGTTTCGTAGATATGGGCTTTGCAGAACTGTTGCGGGTGAGCCTTGGCATTATGAATTGTGCAATTAAATATACCTGATAGAGTCAGATCTAAGCAGTAGTATATTTTTCTAAAACCTCTTGGTACATAGCCGAATACTTTGTCCAAGTAGCTCGAATATCATGATTTTTTATTATCTTCAAACTTGCCTGACTATACTGTTTGAGTTTGATTGGATCTAATAAAATATTACCAATACACCTAGCTAACCCGGCACTATCACCTTCTCGAAAAACATCACCATTGATATTTTTTTGCGCCAGTTCCGGTAAAGCCCCTTCATTGACAGCTACTAGCGGGAGGCCTGCTGCCAAAGCCTCCAGACTAACAATACTCTGGAGTTCTACCGGCGAAGCAATAACAAATATATCACTTAAGGCAAAAAGCTGCTGCTTGTGCTTGGTATCTCCAACGTAACCGGCAAAAATAACCCTATCGTCCATACCCAATTTTTGAACAAGTTTTTTAAGTTTAGCCACAGCATTGCCGTCTCCTATCAGGAGTAGTTGTATGTCGAAGTTCTGTTGTAGTAGTTTATACAATGCTGTTATTATTACATCAATCCTCTTCTCTACACCTAATCTTCCGGCATATGTAATGACATATTTAGAACTAATTCCTAGTTTTGACCTTAGCTCTGATCGATTTATCTTGATAGGATGATTTGCCACCAAGTCTAATCCGTTCGATATAGTATAGGTAGGTACTTTTAGACCATGTGACTTAAGTATATCGATTGCAGTCTTGGTAGGAGCAACTACAGCATCTACCTTGTTGTAGAACTTAACTGTACTCCTCCACCCTATATCATCTATCAGACGATGAAATTCCCCTAGCCTCCTTAGGCCAACCGTGAAGCTTTCTGGCATAAAGTGACCACCAACTACACATGGTATGTTATTTCTTCTTGAATACTTTAGAAGCGACCTGCTCAGGGGGAATGGATTGTTGGTATGTATGATGTCTACTTTGTTGTCCGGTCTACCGAAGTAATCCGATATCTGGTTATAAGCTCTATGTGCAAATCTTAAATTGTCCTGAATAGGTAGTCCAAATGAGCTAACTCTGAGTATCTCGTATCCTTTGTCTTTTTGTAGTTTTGGTGCTGGCATGCCTTTTGGTGCTGGTGCAACCACTGTTACTCTAAAGCCTTTTTTAGATAGGTTTGAGGCCATATTGGCAGTAACTGTTTCAGTACCACCTATACTGGGCTTGAATAGGTCAGAGCCAATCACAAGATGTTTCATAGGGTAATTATAACGTATTTGATATACTACATGTAATGAAAAAAGTACTAATTCTAACAACGTCCTATGGGCAAGGACACATGGCAACTGCGCTAGCGATAAGCGAAGGCATACTATCTAACTACAAGAAAGAGATTGATGTTGAAATAGTCGATTTTACAGACATCATCAGTAGCCTTCTCAACAAAACAACTAAGCGCATGTATCTAGGTACTGCCAAGTACGCACCTTCTCTATATAAGCTATTCTTCGAATTAACAGATACAGAGACTACCTCGAAAGCTATAAATGAGCTAAATTATATTTTTTCTAGAGAAAAAATACTAAATTTTTTTGTAGACAAGTCTCCAGACCTAATCATCTGCAATTCCCCTCATTGGCAATACATCGCATCGTTGGCAAGACAAGAAGAATTCAAAAACGTCCCAATGGTATCGGTAATTACAGACATGATCACTATTCATGCCTCCTGGGTCTTAGGAGACCCGGACCACTACCTTGTGGCAAATAAAGAAACTAGTAAATCCCTGCATGCAATCGGGGTATCCAACAAAAAGATAAAAGTATTGGGATATCCAGTAAAGAATGCTTTTTACAACCGTACAAATAAACAACCGATACTTGACCAGCTAGGTATTCATAAACACCAAAGAATGATTCTGATGATGGCATCGAGCCTTAAACCGTCTTTTGTACAATCAACACTAGATAAAATAGACAAACTCAACTTAAAAACAAAAACAGTTGTAATAGCAGGAGGAGACGAAAAGATATTTGGCAAGCTAAAGTCTCCAAAACATAAAGATACGATGCTGATAAACTGGACTAACAATCTAGCTGATTTCATTATTGCCAGCGATATTGTTATCACCAAGGCAGGTGGCTCAAGTATCATGGAGTGTATTGTATCCAGAAAGCCTGTTGTTATTTGCAAGATTATACCAGGTCAAGAAGAAGGAAACGCCGACTTTATATCTGAAAACAAACTCGGGATGGTAGCCCTAGACCCTCCGCTTATCGCTGAAGCCATCCATCAGATAATGGATCAGTATGAGATTTACACCGAAAACTTAAAAGAACACACCAAGAACGGCTCAATAAGAGATATATCAAAGTTTTTGATCAGTCTTATAGGTTGAATGATTCTCTTATTTTCTATAAATAACTAACCACTAGTTTCGAGATCTTTGCTGCCGCTTCTACGTGTTGCTTACGAACTGTTTCAAACTTTGGTCCACCAAAACTAATCGTTCCGTCAAGTATGTCCTCTGTGGCTTTCAGAGCAAGTGTGTTGGTCGAAGCCCATACTCCAGCACCACTCTCTACAACATATAGTATGTTACCTTCTTCTTGTCCTGGCAGAAAATCATAAAGCACGATAGGAAGCCGGCTAACTATAGACTCTGTAATTGTTCCGGGTCCCGCTTTGGTCAGCAAGACATCAGATGCATGCATCAACTTGGGTATTTCAGTACTAAATCTATAAAGAGTTATCGGATTTTTGAATTTTCTTTGTGCAAGTGCCTGATATAGATTCTCATTTCTGCCTGCTACAATTGCAAGATGTGCGTCTGTTTTGATCTTATCAATCTTTCTGCACAATGACGCTATCTTACCCATCCCGTCACCTCCAGCCATCACCAATATAGTTGGGATATCGGTTGGCCAAGACAATGATTTTTTTAGTTTTTGCTTGTTGGTAGGCTTTGAAAAATCTTCGGATACTGGAAGGCCAATAATCTTGATCTTGGAGGATGCTATGCCGTATTTTCTCGCACTAGTATAGCTATCGGTAGATGGTACGACAATTAAGTCGTTGCGCTTATCGAACCACATAGGATGGCAAGTTGCTAGATCTGTAACAACAGTTATAAATGGGATGTGCCTGTCCATTGATTGTGCTTCTTGCAGGAACACGTTTGCAGCAAAATGAAATGACAATATGACATCTGGTTGATAATCATTCAATATCTTATATATATTTTTCTTGTAGAGCCTTGCCCCTGTCTTGATAGTAAGTTGAGACTGGCGGTTGCCTTCGGTAAGTTTGTATATAGCGCCCCAAGCAGATTTTACATTGGTGATCTTAGAGTAAAACTTTGGCATACTATTGATTGGCCTAGGGGCATTTTCAAATATGTCATGGTGAATAATATTGTACTTTTCGGGCAGCATATTCAGACTACTAATAGTGGCTAATGCAGCTGCGCGATGTCCTCCACCAGTTTTAGCCGAAAGTACCAGAATTGTTTTTGGTTTATTCATATATCATTCAATTATCCCTTTTTTGAATAGAACAAGCAATATGGTACCATAAGAGGTATATATGCAACATGATATCCCCCAAAAATCAAAGAGGCTAAAGCTCAATGTAGATTCATACAGTACTGCACATAAAAAGAAACAAGAGACGACCTACGAGCCACACATAGCACCACAACATCGAGGTATAGACTTAGATACACGTGGTATCGAGACAGAAATGCGACGCGACTACCTATACGACAATCTCGTTATTATAGCCCCGAACAGAGGGAAAAGACCCTACGACACAAGAGATGGCGGTCATATGTTGATCGAAACCGCTAGTAGCCCAAGACTAGACCGCAACGTGGGAGTTAGCGAGTTAAAGGATGCTAATGGGGACTGGATAGTCAAAGTAGTAGAAAATAAATTTCCAAGTCTCACCTCCGACAACCCACAGGCATATGGAAAACAAGAAATAGTTATAGACACACCATTGGCATCTACCCCGTTCTCCCATCTTTCGATAGAACAAATTACCAATGTATTGAAAGTATATCAGCAACGCACAGAAAAATTGCTTAACCAAAATGGTATCGAATACGTCTTGGTATTTAGAAATGATGGATATGAGTCAGGAGCAAGTCTAGCACATGCTCACAGTCAGATTTTTGCCCTCCCGGTCGTGCCTCAAAAATTCTTGCACGAATCAGAGTTGATTGATAAATACATAGAGAATAATCATCGTAACCCTTTCGATGACATCATCAGTTATGAAAAGCGTTCTAAAAAAAGAATAGTCTGTGAAGATGATAACTTCATAGTATTTTGTCCATACGCAAGCCAATGGCCGTTTGAACTTTGGATATTACCAAAAAAACAAATTGCACTATCGACTGAACTAGATAGTAGCCAGCTAAAATCTATTGCAAAATATCTCAAGCAGTATCTAAAAAAGCTCAATCAACACAAGATAAGCTTTAATATCTATCTTGAGAATGGCATCAATGCCAATCACAGATTTTGTATTAAAATATGTGGCCGATCAAATGTGTGGGGTGGTTTCGAGCTAGCAACCGGAATAGTTATAAACACTGTTCCTCCAGAATCAGCCGCCAAATGGTTCAATAAATAGTTTTTAAATATAGCTTGCCTTTCGTTTTTTATTCGTATAATATTGACATTATAAATTAAGGGGGCAATATGTTATCAAGTGTACAGACTATTAGTCATATTGGGCTAGATGGTCAAAAAATAGATGTCGAGGCCGATATGCACAACGGATTACCGGCATTTATAATCGTAGGGATGGCTAATAAAGCTGTTGACGAGGCAAAAGAACGAGTTCGCGGAGCACTTAAGAACTCTAATCTAGTACTTCCTCCTCGTAGAATCACTCTCAATCTTGCCCCAGCGGATCTACCAAAGATCGGATCTAGCTTTGATTTGGCTATGGCGGTGAGTCTTCTGGTAGCAAGTAAACAGATAAAACAGGTAGGAAAAGAAAGTATGTTCTTCGGCGAACTTGGCCTAGATGGATCTACTAGACCAGTAAGTGGTGCCCTAGCTACCGCACAGATAGCAAAACAACTCGGGCTGAAAAGACTTTATATTTCTTCGAAGGTTGCCAAACAGGCTGCCATAATCAAAGAGGTTGAGGTATATCCAGTCGATAATCTGTTTGAGCTATACCAACATCTTCTTGGAGAAAAATTAATCACGCCGCTCAACCCTACGAAACTTAAGGCTAAGATAGCTGATTCTGAAGTGGATCTATCGGAGATATATGGACAATCACAGGCTAAGAGAGCTATCGAAATAGCAGCGGCTGGCAATCATAACATACTATTAACAGGTCCCCCAGGATCTGGAAAGACAATGCTCGCCAAAGCACTAGTTGGACTACTGCCAAAGCCAAGCTTTTCTGAAATGCTTGAGATAACAAGGATTCATAGTCTTGCTGGAGCCGATAAGGACTCGATTACCACCAATAGACCGTTTAGAAGCCCTCACCACACTGCTAGCGATATATCCCTAATAGGAGGCGGTCAATGGCCAAAGCCAGGAGAAATAAGCTTGGCTCACAAGGGAGTCCTGTTTTTAGATGAGCTACCTGAATTTAAAAGAAACGTACTTGAAGTACTGAGACAACCAATAGAAGATGGCATGGTCACTGTAAGCCGAGCAACGGCAACCTATCAATTCCCTGCTCGATTTCTCTTGGTTGCAGCTCAAAATCCATGCCCGTGTGGATTCTTTGGAGACAGCACAAATACATGCACCTGTTCGATTGCTCAACTCAATCGATACAAGACTCGTGTTTCAGGGCCCTTACTGGATAGAATAGATTTAATCGTACCAGTCGATAAAATTAAAACAGACGAATTAATACACAAAAAACATGTAGAAAAAACTCAAGATGTACACCAAAGGATACTCAGGGCAAGAAAGATACAAGAAACTCGCTTCAACAATTTCCCTATCACTACAAACAATGAGATGACAAATAAAAACATAAGGGACTTTTGCGATATTAGTAACGCACTAGAACAGCTTGCCAAAACCGCAATCGATAAGATGAATTTAAGTGCAAGATCATACATGAGAGTCTTGAAAGTCTCTAGAACTATTGCGGATTTAGATGGTAGCCGTCAGATATTGAGCAAACATTTTGCTGAAGCGCTTCAGTACAGAGCAGCAAAATCTACAATTTGATAATGGAATATATTTGAGTCCCAAGAGCAGTGCTTGATAACAGGAAGTAAATCAATCCGAAAGCAGCAATAATGAATCCTGCTAAAATTAATGAACTTTTTACATCTTTTTTTACATAATCCAAGGAGTTCATTGGTCGATCTTTGCTAGTAATATTTTGCACTGATTTGTCAGTTTCTTGATGGGTTTTTTCTGAGACAACACTATCTTCTGCTTTTATCTCACTTTCTACCCTTAATCTAGCTTGATTTGATCTAGCCAACTTCTGTTTACGGGTTTTTCGATGCTTTTTTTTCTTTGCCATAACTTACCTCTTTTTTTATTTTAACAGTTTATAAATTATTTGCTAATTGTCACTCCTGGTGGCTATAATAAATATTATGCTAATTCTAACAATACTGTTTGTTATTATATTGATTGCATTTGGTTTCACCTTATGGAAATTTTTACAGTTGCAAAAAAGCTATGGTCAATTTCTACAAGGGGCCGAATCTAAGCAAATAGAACAATTGATCAAGAATTACTCCAAGGATGTTGATGACGCTCTGCATAAAATAGATGAGCTAGCTGAGTTTGTTGCAAAAATGCACACACAATCACAGTTCTCCATATCCAAGCAATCCCTAATTAGATTCAACCCTTTTGGAGATACTGGTGGTGACCAGAGCTTTGTATTGACACTTCTGGACAACCACAACAACGGAGTAATTATCTCCAGTGTTCACGCACGTACTTCTACTAGAATTTATGCAAAAGAAATTAGCAACGGCCTTAGCAAGTACAACCTCTCAGATGAGGAGACTATTTCTTTGCAAAAAGCACTTAATAGCAAGAAAAAGCGGGCCAAGTAGCGATGAGATTTAAATTCATCAACAGAAAGAAAACTGCACTACCCTACAACAGTTTTGCAGAATACTACATTGGTCCTGAGGTAGATGTCAAAGGAGATTGTCAGACAGACCAGGACATATATATTGATGGAACCTTTAAGGGCAGTATTGATACATCTGGCCTAATAGAATTAGCTAAAAACTCAAAAGTTAATGCAGATATCAAAGCACGTACGGCAATTATTGAAGGCTACTATTCCGGCAAAGCTGTTGTGTCTGATGAGCTACATATCACAAGCTGTTCAACTGTTAATGGCAACCTGCAAGCACCCAATCTTATTATAGACAAGGGCGCTATAGTTAACTCCAAAATAACCATGGAGAGAAATTAATGTACGGGCTATTTATTGATAAGAGCGCAACCGATTCTAAGAGTCTTCTAGAACATCTCTCAATCTGGAAGCAGAAAAATTCCTTGCAGACCCAAGAGTACCAAATAAACAATGTCGATGATATTACAACAACATTAAAAGAAAATGGCTCCAAATTCAATACTGTAGTAGCTATTGGTAGTCCAGATGTTCTAGAGTCGTTGATTGCTGATTCCAGACTCCTGAATCCCGAGACGGCATTCGCCTATGTACCAACCTCTAAGAGTTTGCTATCAAAAAGACTCGGCATCAAGGACTACAGGGATGGCTTTGATGTGATAGCACAGCGCAAAGTCGTCGAACTCACGGCCCTATCGGTAAATCAACATTTTTTTCTTTTTGATTATGTTTTAAGTACCGAACCTAATAAATCAAATGAACCTGTAAAAAGCATTATAAGAATCGATAAGAATTTAGAGATCAAGATGAATACGTACAGGATAGTTGTTCATAATAGAAACCAAGAAGTTAGCCCACACAGCACTGCTCTTTTAATTGAAATATTCAATAAAAGATTGAAGCATGATAAATCAAGTAATGTACTCAAAATACCCGGAGTTAATATGGGCCAAAGTACTACAGAAGACACGTTGCAGCTCAGACTGCCGGCTCAAAATATAGCTATCGAATCTAGCCAAAGCATGAATAGCATGAGTGGTAAGAGTATAAAAAATCCTATTAGAATAGGATTTCGTAAAAAAACTATTCGGATCATCGTAAAAAGAGGCCAGGAGATTCAGTCCATTATGTCTCCAGGGTTGATTTCCTAGTAAGGTCATGCTATTATTGTCTGGAGCTTTAAGGAGATAACATAAAAAAACCGCGTCTACGTCTAAATCATGAAATTAGAGCTACCTCAGTTCGTTTATTGGGGGCTGAAGGTCAACAACTAGGAATAGTGACATTAGCAGAAGCGCTAAAGATTGCACAACAAGAGGGCTATGATCTCGCGGAAGTATCTCCTTCGGCAAAACCTCCTGTATGTAAACTGCTAGATTGGGGTAAATATCAATACGAGCAGGAGAAACAGAGACAAAAAAGTCGAAAAAAGCAGAAAAGTGTTGAAATAAAACAGATTCGTATGGGCCTCAAGATAGGCACTCACGATATCGAAGTCAAAAGACGTGCTGCTAGAAAGTTCTTAGAAAGTGGCAATAAGGTCAAGATAACTGCTAGATTCAAAGGTAGAGAGATGGCGCACCAAGAACTAGGTAAAAAAGTACTAGACACCTTTTTTGAAGGGTTGTCCGATATAGCAACTGCTGAGGGCGAACCGACTATGACCGGCAGAGACATGTCGATGCTTATCAACCTTAAGAAGGAAATAATAAACAAGCCAGTCCAATAATAATTAAAATAACAAGATATCATGCCTAAACAAAAGACAAGTAAAACAATGAGTAAGCGTATTAAGATTTCCAGCACTGGAAAGGTTTTACGTAGAAAAGCAACCAGAGCTCATAAGCTAACCCTCAAATCTGGTGCCAGGAAACGCAATTACACCCTCGAGCACGGAATGGCCAAGGGTGACAGTAAAAACGCTAAAAAAATGGTAGGAGCAAACTAATGAGAGTGAAACGCGGAGTTACTACTCACAAACGCCACAAGAAAATACTAAAACTCACCAAGGGATACAGCAAAACCCGAAGAGCTAGCTACAGAAAAGCCCATGAAGCAGTCATCAAGGCATTGGCCTACCAATATAGAGATAGACGGAACATAAAAAGAGATATGCGTGCTTTATGGGTAACTAGAATCAATGCTGCATCTAGAATCAATGGCACAAGCTACTCAAAACTCATTGAAGGGTTAAAAAAGGCAGATATAAGGCTGGATCGTAAAGTTCTGGCAGAACTAGCCGTAAACAACCCCAAGGCATTTGAATCAATAGTAAAAGCAACAAAGTAAACGCAATAGTAACCTAAAAAAGCTTATCTATACCAACTCAAGATAAGCTTTTTTAATTACTTTTGCTGTATATAAAACTGAGTAACTCATCGGAATCTATATTGGTTGAGTAGTGTATCGTGGTTGGATTTTGAGACTCTTGATTGATCGATTCAACACTTGCAGCAATTAGCTTGTAGGTCTTATCGGGTAATCTCAATGAATAGTTAAGCGTATATGGCCATCCCCCTAGTTGCTTTTGGACCACAGTATTGATAACAATCTTATCAGTTAATAAGTACTGAGTTGGCACCTTGTAACTAAAGGACTCGGAGGTTTGAGTTAATGGTTTTAAATACCTATCATATTCTATGATAGTCTTGTTGTCTCCCGAGGTGCTGTATTCATCGGGTTTGAGTGAACTGTTCATTAGCTGAGCATCCTTTGGCAGAACCAAACTAATATGGCTTGAGTTGTCACCAATTAGCCACATATTAGCATTATTATTAGGATCAACATAAGGAAACTTATAGTCTGAAGTGTGACTCGAGCGAACCGTAACGTCTAGTGTGCTAGTGCCATCACTTTCTATGGTTTGGATCATATCTACCTCATTCTTGATATATGGTGAGCTCTTATTTGCTCCGTAGTTTGCTTCAGCCATCATAAAATAGTTGCTTTGAGTACTTTTTACTCCTCCATCTGCACCAATCCTTCTAACTAGAGCCTGAGTCTTGTCGTCTTGACTATAAATATTTAGCTGTTTCTCTTGAATCAACTGTTCAAGTATAGAAAAATAGTCTTTTAACTGATAAATGTCCTTAACAATAAGTTTTGATATCATTTGATTAGCCAATGAGCCTAGCACACCTGATTTTGGGTCGTTTTTCTGCTGCTTATCGCTACCCATCTCCACCTCGAGCTGTACAGTCTCACGAAAATTATCTTTTGTCACAGTCATATCATAGTCTTTTAGATATATTGGACCGGTTTTGTCCAGAAGCAGCTCCAACGCTCTAGGGGTAATCTGCACAACATTATCTATAGGTACATTTGTATTTTGTTGATAAAAATACAATGCTTGTCTGGCGTTGGTCGTGAAGTCGAGAGAATTGCTACTATCCCTAAGTGTCGCACAAGGCGATAGTTTTTGTAGGTACGCGGGTTGTGCAAATCTTTTGTTGTCACAGCCTATACTTGAGTCTATCGAATACACACTTACTAATGGCTTTGTGTTGGCTTTTCCATTATCAGTCTCTAGCATTCCTACAGTTCCAATAAACCCTCCTCCAGTCCTTATCTCGGCATTATTTGCCAGCACTAATAGAGTGTTCTGTTTACCTGCAAAACCACCCATTCTTCTGTATAACTCTTGATAGGTCTTGAGCGTTGATGACTCGGACTCTAGACTCTTTAGATATTCACCGGTTTTAATACTAACCACATAAAAGCTCAATAGAAGACTAGCTATAACACACGCCACCAATAAGTAGCTTTTCTTACTATAAAGCTTTGTTCTGGTGTTGGCTTTCATATTTTTCATTTATAAGATCTTTGATTTCTTTTATAAATCTATCCTTTGAAAATTTCTCAGAATGTTTTCTTATCTTATCTTTTGAAAAGTTGTTTTTCTCAAAGGATAAAATAGCTTTCTTTAGACAGCCGACTGTTTGTTGGTCAAAAAATATTCCAGTTTTTTTGTCTACAACACTCTCAGAAGCACCTCCACGTCCATAAGTAATTACAGGTACACCAGAGGCCATGGCCTCTACAGGAGTGATACCAAAATCTTCATAAGCTGTAAATATAAATCCTCGAGAATTGGTATACAAATCACTGACTTTCCTATCGTCTGCATCAGTAACAAATTCAATGTCCTTAGAAGCTAGCTTGCGTAACCTTGCTAGTTCCGAACCATCACCTACGACAATAAGCTTTCTGCCAAGCTCTGAGCAAGCCTGGACCGCAAGATCAACTCGTTTATATGGTATGAGTCGGCTTACTACCAAATAATAGTCTTTGGTCTTCGTGGTGGTTTTGAAGTTATCAATCTCTACAGGCGGAAATATAATATCGCTATCCCTGTGATAGTATTTGGTTATCCTATCTTTAACCGTCTGAGAGTTGGCTATCAGATAGTCTGGTCTTTGGGCTGCTGCATAGTCCCAATAGCGCATTGTTCCAACAACTTTGGGTAAAAAAAACTTAGCAATCGGATTGAACAACCCCAATCCTGGCGAATCAAGATAGTCCTGATATCCACTCCAGTAATACCTCGTAGGAGTATGTATATAGCTAAAATGAATTGTTTCGGTGTTAGTTATAATACCCTTGGATTCTGCACTTGATGAGCTAATTACTACATCATAATCAGAAAAGTCGAAGCTTTCGAATGCATATCTTCTTAGCATTGGATATAATTGGTGCTTGGACTGAGAGAGTGGCCAGCGCTGTAAGAAGGAACTTATAATTTGTTTGTCTTTAAATATGGAAATGCCATTTGCATTGTAAACGCTCGTAAATATTGGTGCCTCAGGAAAAGCAGACCCCAAAGCATCAACAACTCTCTCTCCTCCGCCCAGATTTGTCAACCAATCGTGTACTAGGGCTACCTTCACTAGTATCCTGTTCTTTTAAATACGACTGGTATGGTTCTGAGCAGTATAGCCATATCAAGACCGATACTCCAGTTCTCTATATAATATATATCTAGCTTTACTCTATTGTCGTAGCTTACATCGTTTCTGCCGGAGACTTGCCATAACCCAGTAAGACCAGGCTTGATATGCAAGAATAGTCCTGACTTATCACCATATCTTTCTAGCTCATCCTGAACTATAGGACGAGGTCCTACTAAGCTTAGATTGCCTACAAATACATTGAAAAGCTGAGGTAGCTCATCAAGACTTGTCTTTCTCAAGAATCTACCTATAGCACTAACCCTTGGGTCCTTCTTGAGTTTTTGTGTCTTCTTAAATTCCTCTATCAGTGATGGATCGCCAAATTGTTTGAGAATTTCAATATCAGATTTGTTGGAATATTTGCCACCAGTACAAAAATCCTGCTTCATTGTTCTAAACTTGATAATATTTATCTTTTTACCTGATCTAGTGAGTCTACTGTGCAAGTAAAATACCTTACCTGGATCAGTCAGCTTAATCAAGATAGCAATAATAGCCATGATTGGAACTACAACTACAAATGAGATAGTTACTATAATTAAGTCTAGTATTCTCTTAATGATTCTGCCCCAGCCCTCGAGAGGAGTAGAGATTACTTCAAGCACTGGAATGTCTTTTATTCGTATCATTTGCATTGTAGCGTCATACATATCTTCCGTGGTAGGGACAACGTTCAACTGAATCTGATTGGATCGACAGAAGCCTATAAGTTTATTGATACTATCTTTCGACATCCCGTCTTCTAGTACAAAAATATCATCAATAGAGTATTTTTTATGGATTTTATCTATCTTGCTTATCTCAAAATTATCAGAGATAGCCAAGTTCTCAACAACTCTGTATAAAACTGTTTCTGCACGTAGATTCTTTTGGAACTTTATCCTAGAAGACCCTCGTCCCAATATAATCGTGTTGTGCACACCAATATTGAAACGATACATGTATTGCTGAATATAATAAAGTAAGTTTCTAGCAATAGATACAAATAATACTGCAAATACAAACCCGTAAACTGGTATTGACTTAGATGGGAAGAATGGATTGAGACTGTAGAAGTCTAAAATTATCAACACCATCACTCCCAGAGCAGATGCTGTAATAATCCTGCTAAATTCAGAAAGTCTTGATCGAGTGGCTTTGATGTCATATAGCCCACTAATAGCGTAGACAATCAGCCACACGACAGCAAGCGGAACAATAATCCTCAAGAAAGACCTTCCTGATATTAGATATGCCAGAGGTTTTGCCTGTTCATTCCTTATAATATAGGCCAATATAAAGCCTGAAATTATCATTACGTAATCTAGAGGTATTAAGAGTACTCTGAAAAATAATTCGCTTCTTTTTTTCATGTAGTAATATTATACCAAAATACCCCGCAAATACGGGGTATTTTGATGTAAGTTAGCTATAAGCCGAATTCTGTAATCCATCAGATGGACTGGTAATCATCTATCTTCCCTTACGGGCGTCTGTCGTTAGACAGATCATGCGATATACCCAACCAGAGCGAGTAACTCTGCTACAAAAGTAGACGGGCCCAAAATCTTGCAGTCAGTAGGGTTTACCACCACGATAAGTCACCTTATCGTGCTGTGAGCTTTTACCTCACTCTTTTCACCCTTACCCCTCACCATATTGCTCATTGATATAAGAAAAATGGTGAGGGGCGGTATTGTTTCTGCGGCACTTTCCCGAGGGTTGCCCCTGGTTGCTGTTAGCAACTACCGTACTCTATACTGTTCGGACTTTCCTACCATCAAAAGATGGTCGATTACCCACTAACTTACGCTTATATCATACTATAATTAACTATTTTTGTCTACAATCTGTCATCAAGACACTTATTGACTTGTGCGTCTGCCAATTTGTTATCCTCTCGATAGACGTGATGAAAGCTAACGTTGAGATTACTGATTTGACTGACTATCTGCTCATAAAGGCCTTTTATATTGGCATTTTTTACCTTGTACTCACCATTGAGCTGACGAACTACCAACTGACTATCAAGATAAAAAGTAATCTTACCGATTAAGTGCTTTTGATCGATGTTGCGAAGAGCCAACAGAACTGCACTATATTCGGCAAAGTTATTGGTTTGAATACCTAAATATTCACAATGTTCTGTTAAAATCTCGTCTTCTGTAGTTGTTATTACTACACCTGCCGCTGAAGGCCCGGGGTTACCCCTAGATCCGCCATCGCAGAATATCTTTATCTCTTGATTAACCATAATGAAATTATCCCCAATCCTACTATTATTCTATAAATCACAAATATAAGCATAGAATGCTTCTTCAGGTAACTTAGCATCCATTTTATAACTACTAACCCTACAACGAAAGTAAGCATAATAGCAAATACTAGCCCAATATTTGATATCGCAGGGCTTGGATCGGTAAATATATCATAAGCCTTATACAGACCTGCTCCTAGTGATATAGGCGTTGCCAGCAAGAAACTAAACCTTGCGGCATCTTCTCTCTTTAGCCCAAGCCATAGTCCTGCGGTAATAGTCACTCCAGATCTAGATGTGCCAGGTATTAACGCAAGGGCCTGTGCGAATCCGACAACAAGACTTTGCTTGAGAGTAATATCCTTTACTTCCAACTTTAGTGCTGCATATCTATCTATCAGATAAAGTATTATGCTAAAAAACACCATCCCTATACCTACTACTAATGGCGCATAGAAGCTTAGATGCAAATACTCCTCAATAAACTTGTCTCCAAAAAATCCGAAAAAGGCCGCGGGAACTGAGGCTGCCAATATATAAAGCAACAATCTGTCTCTATTGACGATTAACTTCCAAAAATCTTTTGCAAAAAACACCAGCAAAGCCAATGCCGTACCGATATGTAGTGCTGCATCAAACGCTAATCCCGGATTTTCAAATCCAAAAACCCACGGCAATAACAATAGATGCGCCGAAGAAGATATTGGCAAAAATTCTGTGACTGCCTGGGTAACTGAAAGTATTATGATTATTAGTGGATTCATATATCTATCTCATTTATTTGCTAAAGCCTTACGGATTTTATCTGCTTCGATCGCTAGTTTTTCTGGACTACTTTTTGTTGCTCTTGTGTGATCAATATCAGATATCTGATATATTGAGAATACATGAACATGAACATGGGGAACCTCAAATCCTACTACACTCAGAGCTATTTTAGGAGGGTTATAGAGCTTTTTGACGACCTTAGCTAGCATTTGTGCAACCTTCATAATATGTACCCATAGTGATTCTGGAGTGTCCTCCCAATCAGCAATCTCCAAATGAGGGATTATTAGTATATGCCCTGGGTTATGTGGCTCAATACTTAATATTGCAAAAACATCCTTGTCATCATAGATAATTTCTCCTGGTATCTCCTTGTTATAAATCTTTGTAAAAATCGTAGCCATAGTTAAATACTTTAACCCTGAAAGTCTTTTACATCAAGGGTTATTTGCGATCCTTTCTGAACACTGCCTGATAATATTTTTTTAGCCATCGTGTTCTCCACTAGGCGCTGAACAGCCCTACGCATCGGCCTCGCACCAAGCCGAGGATCGTATCCACTCTCTACCAAGAACTGGTAAGCAGCTTCAGTCAACGAAATGGATATCTTTTGTTTCTCAAGCTGCATGTTTACGGACTTGATCAACAAATACGCAACCTGCAGTAATTCTTCCTTGTTCAATGGTCTAAACAGTACAACCTCATCAAATCTATTTATCAACTCAGGTTTGAACAAGTGTTGATTGATTATGTCATCTACAAATTGCTTTTCAAACTGCTCTAAGGCTTGTCCAGATTCAATCTTTGATCTTATCTCATCAGCACCGGCATTTGATGTACAAATCACAATAGCCTCTTTAAAAGAAACTTTCTTGCCGCTATCATCAGTTAGTTCTCCCTCATCCAATAGTTGCAAGAGTAAGTCCAGAATATCAGGATTGGCTTTCTCTATCTCGTCAAACAGAACAACTGTAAATGGTTTTTGAGCTATCTCTTGTAATAATGTGCTGCCTTTACTATCTGTATCAGCTGCGGATAAAAATCTATGAACATCATCAGTAGTTTGGTATTCGCTCATATCTAGACGGATTATATTTTTTTCACCCCCGAAATAGACCTGTGCTAGAGATTTAGCCAATTCTGTCTTACCTACTCCTGTTGGTCCTAAGAATAGAAAGCTACCTACTGGGCGGTTCTCATTTCGCACTCCTGCCCTAGATCTCCTTAACGCATCAGACACGACCTGAACCGCTCTTGACTGGTTTATCATACGTCTATGAATAAGGCTCTCTAGATTAAGTAGCTGATTTTTCTCCTTGACACTACCCTCTTCTACCTTGACATTGGCAATAATCTCCACTGCCTGCCTCACCGAATTCTCAGTTATCAAACCATTGTCTGGATAGTTACAGCTATCCTCCAATAAATTGATAGATTTCTTTGGTTGCGCAGCGTCACGAAGATACCGCTCTGATAACAAATAAGATTCCTTAAGAGCCTTAAATGTAATAGCACGCTTGTATTTAGACTCAAATATTATTGCAAAATCTTGCAGTATAGAAATAGTCTGAACTTCATCGGTAGGCTCCACCTCAACCCTTGTAAACATCTGAGCAAGAGCTGGATCGGTCGAAGTTATCTTGTGCCACTCCTGGTGATTTATTGCCAATATACAATTCAGATTGTATTTTTCCAGTATCGGCAAGAGAACTTTTGCTATATTTACCGTACCAGGTTCATTACTAAAAAATAATTGTGCCTCATCAAAGAACAGTATGATATTTCCAGCTTTTATGGAGTCGTAGAAGATCTGTTCAAAAATTGTTTCCAATCTAGAATTCTCAGATATTGAAGAAGTTATGATTGTTGGATCGATCTGAACTATTTGCTTATACCGCAAGTTCTCTTCAGACTCTCCTCTTATCATTAATTCAGCCAAAGAAAATACTAACTGCTTCTTACCAACACCCGTATCGCCTACAAGTGCGATACTTCCTCTATTTTCTCTTGCCAGACTATGAGCCATCTGTTCTAGTACTCGCCCTCGTGCAACTCCAGAAAAATCCTGGTTTCCTTTTTGTATATCTAGACTTATATTGTGGCCGAATCTGTCGAGTATTGGAGTAAATCCTGAAGCCCAATCTCTACCTATGCCACCAAAAAGAGCACTTTTCTTGGGTTCTATTTCTCTTCTCAATAGAGACTCTTGCCACCTCAGTCCTTGGACAATGTCTTCGGTATCCAGGGCGAGACTATTGAGTACAGGTGTAAGCTTAGGGTTACTGACAATGATTGATGTCAGAATAACTCCCGCAGTCACTTCTGATATCGGCATCTGCCCTACCAACTGTACACTGGTATGCCAGATTAGCATGCTATCACCGATACTATCCGATAGAACTGAAGAAACCGAATCTTCACCTATTTCATATCTCAATAATATAAATTTAACCTCCCAGTGATTGTGTATTGCTGACCAGATCTGCCTAGGAGTCATCTTGTCGTTTAATAAACCTACAATGTCAGCTGACAAGACCTTATCCAATGCAATATCGCCGTTAGGCTGTAGCTCAACCCTAGCACCAACATTAGAAATATCCCACTTGACCCAAGCTACAAAACATGTGGGCACAAGAGCCAACCCTATCAACGTAAGCCCAAGTTGGATCTCTTGAGTTATCATAAATATTCCTATCGCTACGATAAGAAGCGAGACTACAAACACTATAGTTGTAGTTCTTTTATGAATATGATTGCCAAATCTAGCTTTTTTTACCCTAATACTATTGGTATACGTCACTACGCTCACAACAACCCCCATATCACTAAAAATGGGATGGAAACAGGCAAAAAAGGCCAAGCTACAACTGCCGCAACATAGAATATACACATCAAGAATATACACACCAAACCAGCTATTATCGTTAGAATCCTGATACTAAACCCAACAAACCTTGATATGATATTGTCCAGCAAAGCTTGCATGTGACTCTGCAAGGACTTACCTGGGTTGGTTTGTATGCGTTTCCATGGAGCAAACATAGTTCTTAACAGAATTGGTATAGAAAATATATTCCAGACCTCAATAATCCTATTTCTGGTAGATTTTGAAAATTTACCCCACCCTGATGTATACCACCAAGAGAAAAATTCCATAAACAACATGCTGTTATTGTAACAAACTTATGCTTATCTTGGCTACCTGATCAATATAGCAGAATCTGCTTGATTGCTGTTCATGTGAGAATGTAACTTCGTGAACTAAATGGCTGGGCATAAAGCAATCGCTCCAAGTAAAAATACCCACTTCGTGAGTATCTTTACTTGGTCAGGGTGACAGGACTTGAACCTGCGACCTCACGGCCCCCAGCCGTACGCGCTACCAACTGCGCCACACCCTGTCGTCAGAGTTATATTAATGTTTTCATACTTGGAATTATCCAAGTATTTCAACAAACGTATAACTCTTCCTCTCGAATTAACAAATCATTTTTATAATTTGTTAATTCGGATAGAAAATACAGATTAACTCCTGTATATAGGATTATATCAAATAAAGTCTGATAAAAGTATTTACATAGTAGTTATGCTATGACATACTAAATATGTAATTTTAGTGTGTAATATAAGTTAATACTTAATATGAAGAATGTGAATAAGACGGCGCAAATACTTAAGGCTATTGCCCGCAAGAGAATCATCTCACTGAGTGACCTGTGTGACTCTAAGCCGTTGGTAGAACTTTTTGAGAACTCCAAAACAACTACCCCGAAAAGAAGAATTATTGATTCCTGCACTCTTCTTGCAAAACAAGGATTTATATCTGTCGGCAACGTAGATGACGACAAAGTTTTTAAGATTACCGTAAAGGGTCAAGAGCACCTCAAAAAAGCCGAGTTACTACAGTTCGATATCCAACCATTGTCCTGGAATGGAAGATGGTATCTGGTTACTATCAACCTACCTGAAAGTAAAAAAACCATACGCAATCAAATCCTTTTAGTATTAAAGAGATTTGGCTTTATTCAGTATTCTAAAGGAATATGGGTATATCCATACAATCCATCGGATCTTATCACTAAGATGCGCGATCAATACAACCTAAAAAACGAGATAAAATTAATAGTAGCTAGCTATATTGATGATCACAAGAGATATCAAAAAATATTCAAGATAAATACGTAAGTCCGCTACGCCGTAAGTCATTATAAACAACCTTTCTCTCCAAGTACTAGGTCGGTGCCCGCAACGATTCGACAGAAGCGAATGTAATCTAAGGCTCCTTGAAAGATGTGTTTAATAAGAAAAAGTTATTTATGACCATTAGTCCGAACGTAGCAGACCATAGCTTTATTATATAACAATTCTACAGTGTTGGGGGTCTACCAAGTATTAGCGTAGCTATACCCGTAACCATACTAAGTATAAAAGGTGAGAATACCTGATAGAAAATAATAAGAAACGCAAAGATGACAATTATCCCGTATCTTTCTATCTGATCCATAATGTCTTGCAACTTGCTGGGTAGTACCGCATATAACACCCTTGATCCATCAAGAGGTGGGATTGGTATCATATTGAAAACAAAAAACGCCAAGTTGATAAGCACAAACTGCAATAAAAACTGCCCAGTCACTCCCGATATGTCAACAACCCTTAGATACAACCCAACCACTGTAGCCATCATTAGATTACTCAGTGGTCCGGCAACAGCTATTAAGGCTGCTCCCCACTTACCATATCTAACAGCATATGGATTGAATGGAACAGGTTTAGCCGCTCCGAACACCACTGGCGAGCCCAAAAATATCAAAGCTGCTGGCAATAATAGAGTGCTAAACGGATCAATATGGGCTACGGGATTCAGGGTAAGCCTACCCTCTGATTTAGCCGTAATATCACCCAGCATATGTCCTGCCCATGCATGACAAAATTCGTGAATAGTAAGCGCTATTACTACAATAGTCAGATACAATGCAATTGTTATTAAATCCATAGGTACTGTTGATTTTAACAAAAATATGCCAATCAATAAAGGCTTACTATAACGTAAAATCAGCCTATACTCTTGCAGTGAATATAGTAATATGCTAAGATAACAAAGTTAAATTTACACTTATGTCATACAAATGCGACATCACCAATAAAGGCAAGCAATTCGGGAATAACCGATCTCACTCGCTTAGAGCAACCAAAAAAGCATGGAAGCCTAATCTGCAAACAAAGACTTTAGTCATAGATGGCCAGAAAGTCAGATTAAAGCTAGCTGCTTCTACTATTCGCACACTCAAGAAATACCAAAATCAGATTGATAATATTGAAAAATCCAATACAATCTCAGACAATCCTACTAAGTAAGCCCTTAAATAAACTACAAAATAACTAATTTTTGTTTATCTGACTCTGTCAGATCTTTTTTACTTATCTTAAGCTTAGCTGTCTTTTCGACATCATTACCAAACTCTTTACTAAAGGTTTCGATCGAACCTTCATCATAACTGTGAGGTATTACTGTACTAGGTTCGATCTGACTGATGACCTTAGTGGTGATTTCAGCCTTTCCATCCACAATAGGTAATATCAATACGTCTACAGCTGCAAATACTTCTACCTGCTTATCGGTAAGCATATCTTCTATGTTACCTATATATGCAAGCTGTACGCCATCGATAAGGACTGTGAAACCAATCTCACTTTCATTGAGCTGAGTAGCATCAATCATACATTTCCTTACCTCGTATTCCCCTGCAGAATCAAATACTCTAGCATCAGCATTTTTTTGCTTGTCGGTGTTTTTATTTGAGAAAAGCAGCACATCGGCCTTGATATTGTCGGCATTGATAGATATATTCAGCGCCTTAGAGTTAATAAAAAAGGAGTTTTTGTCAGTTTTTGTTATTTCCATGGTCTTATTATATCAGCAAATAGGCATTTATTTTTCAATAGAATCGCTATACTTTTGATACAAGCTTCCTATTATGACCGAAGCCGCCGCTGTGACAGGCACAGCTATCAATACACCAACGATACCTAATAATGTACCTCCTATCATTGCAGCCAACAAGACCAGCATTGGATGTACACCTACTGCCTTCTTCATTACCTGGGGTACTACTAGGGAGCCTTCTAATTGCTGCATTACCAAGAAAAATATAGCAACGATTATTGCTTTTACAGGAGAACCGCTCAGCAAAGCGACAGTTACGGCAGGTATTGCACCCAAGTACGCACCCACCATCGGTACGGCCTCCATCAAACCTGCAAATAGCGCTAAGCTCAAAGCATAATCAACATCCAATATCGTAAGCCCTATATAGCTAACTACAAAAATTATTAGACTCAACAATGCCTGTCCTCTCAGCCAGCGCCCCAACTTAGTGGAGATATCATTTGAAATTTCAACAAATTGCTTACGCCATTGTTTTTTTGGCAACATATTGGATAGAATAACAGCGAATTTTCTGCCGCTTACTAGCATATATATCAAAAATACAAAGAATGTTAAAAAACTAAACAACCCTCCTGCTAAACTCACAGATATAGATGCCACATTGGATGATATTTGATTTGTATTATCCTGTATTGCAGCTGATGTTTTGTCATATATATATCTGGTATAGGTCTTGTCGTCGGCAAAATCTTTGATCCTCAACTGATACTCAGGTATCTTAGAAGAAAGCGTTCCGCCTTGTTCAATTAGATTTGGTACTATAAGAGCAACTGTTGCTATAAATACAGCAACTATACTAATAACTACGATTGCAACTGCAAAACCTCTCCTTATATGTAACTTTTTTTCAATAGAAGACACTATGGGGTTAAGCGCAACGGCGAATATCCCGGCAACTACCAGAGATATGATGATGCTAGATATCTGAAAGACTATCCATATAGCAAACATTGTAAGCAATAAATAAACAAATGTGAGTGGAGATATTACTATGCTATTTCTATGAGGTGTTTTTGGTGGTTTCGAAGAAGCCATCTACTATCCTTCTCAACCCTCTACTGCAACCTTAGTAGCGCCGCTTTCATCTGTGTTATTTGATGATTCACCATTTATCAAGGTTGTGTTATCATCTGCCTTAAATATACCCAAACTGTCCAGCAGTACGACTTTTTTTGAATCCAATATATCTGTCAAGAATCTATCGTTTAGGTTCCTGCGATAGTCAAAGTCCTCTAGTCTCATTGCGGTATAGTTCAGCTCTCTGGTCATCTCTTTTTCAATTTCAGCGATTATCTGAGCTAGCTTAGCTTTGTTCATATCTCCAACTATAAAGATGTCTATTTGCTGATCACTACCCCTTACAAAAGCCCCTGTCAAAAATATGATATGCAGGTTGCCGGCTTTTTGTATTCTCTTAAGTATTTGGTCGTCTTCTTTGGTTTGTTTAATAGCCTTTGTTTTTGATGGTATCTTAGAAAAAATAGACTGTAATTCTTTATGAAATTTGTACTTCTGGTTGATTTCATAATACAAACGATTGCCTTGATTGACTGATCGTACAATACCTATATTGAGCAAATTCTGTAATTCTCGCCTTACTGAGTTAATCTGCTCATCAATCTTGCGAGTTATTTCACGTACGTAAAAAGGTCTTTCTGGGTTGTTATAAAACAAACTTAGAAGCTTTACTCGAGTTTTTGATCCAAACAATTGTTCAAACATTATTACAACTTTCCTCCTAATAAAATACATTACTCATTTATGTATTTACTTTCTAAAGCTGATTATACATTATATTGAACACAAATAACAACCTAGTTGTTTTAGGATTGATTTATTGAGGTCTTTTTTTGGCTCTATCAAATGCTAATTTTTCTAGACTATCATCTAGCTCGTCAAGCTTGTATTCAGGCGCCTGTATTCTCACTGCTTGCTCTATAATATAGTCAGACACAACTGGGTTTTTTGGCAAGAAAGAGCCATGCAAATAGGTTCCTATTGCATTTTTTGATAGCACTCCTTCGTTTTTTGAGTCCGCATTATTACCGAAGCCTTTGATGACCTTACCAAGAGGCTTTTCAGTGCCAGATAGCTGCGTAGCTCCACTGTGATTTTCAAAGCCAACTAAATGACCGAATTTATCGCTTTCTATCAGTATGTTGCCTATCATTCGTGTATTTGTCGCTCGAGTAACAGCGTCAAATATACCAATACCAGGTAACTCACTCAAATCTGACGTGATAAAATACCTACCAAAAAGTTGATACCCTCCACAAATAGTCAAAATTGGCTTATTCAGATTAAAATGTTCGTGTATTTTAGCTGATTGTAGCTGAAGATCTTGTGCTACGTAGACCTGGCCTTTATCCTGGCCGCCTCCCATAAAAATAATGTCATATTCTTGATCAAATTTATCTCCTATAGATAAGCTATGGTACTCATGCTTTATATTGCGCCACTCCATACGTTTAATTAAAGAAATAATGTTGCCATAATCACCATAGATGCTCATCCTATCAGGATATAAGTGCAATATCTTTACGGGTCTCATGATTTTTTTACCTTCTCTAATGTACTGAGATTATTGAGATTTGACTGATTGGTCAGCTTTGTGCGTAGCTCTAGCATCGCTGTATAGGTAGGTAAGACATACACTTCATTCTTTGTGTTCTTATTATTGCATATGAGATCTAAGGCCTTTGATATATCAATTTCTATCTTATAACTGTTTATACCTGCATATTTTAGCCTGAGAGCCATATCGTATGCTCTGGTACCAGAGCATACGATATTAGAAGAATAACTCGATATGTCCTCTATTGCTACGTCCCAAAGCCAAGACACATCCCTCCCGTCCGCTATCTTGTCATTAATGACTATCAATAGCGTATTGTTCTGTGGCTTTGGCTTTAAAAATGTCTGTATGACCTGATTAAAACCAGTGGGGTTTTTTACAAGTAAAAGCTTAAAGTTTAAGTTTCTATATCTGATATCCTCCGCACGTCCGAAGGCAGCAGATGTGTTAAGTAGCGATTGTAGTGTTTTTTTACTAGGAAGACTGAGACTATCCGCTACAGCTATAGACGCTAATGCATTGTATATATTATATACACCAGGGATAGGCAACCTCAAGTTCATTTTTTTATCTTCCGTGGTAATTTTTACATCTATGTCTGAGAATTCTTTAGTCAGATTATTCATTTTTACTACTTCTACTTGGGGTTTTGGCCTGACAACTTGACCATTTTTTGACCTGTAAATACCGATATGGCCGTAATATCGTTGTATATATTGCAACTTTTCGCCACTTTTAATATCAAAAACGCTATCGGCAGTATGGTCATGTACTATTTTTTCTCCTATGTAATCTGATATACCAAAAAATGTAGTCTTATTATCTTGAGAGAGACTAGATACGAGCGGATCATCTGCATTTAGTACGATATCTGCATCTAGTCCGTCGAATGTTTGCTTAAAACTATCTGCTATCTTGTCAAGCTCCCCGTACCTGTCGAGTTGATCCCTAAATAAATTTGTTACAAGTATTATCTTGGGCTTAATGATAGGACATACTATAGGTACATATGCTTCATCTACTTCAAAAATAGCCATTTCTTTACTACTATTGCCATTTTTATCGATATCTTCAAGTAGAGTAGAAATAATGCCTCTCTTCATGTTGGAGCCTGCTGAGTTTCTTAAATGAGAGATATTATTAGTATTTAAGATACCAGACAACATACTGCTTACAGTAGTCTTACCGTTTGTACCTGTTACTACTACTATACCTTTAGGGAAGTTATCCTTGGTTAGTTTACGAAGCAAGTCGGGATCTATCCTGTCAGCCACCAAACCAGGCAATGCAGTTCCGCCTTTACCAGATAGTTTTGAGGCTATCTTGGCAAGCTTAGCTGAATATATAGCAATTCTTCTCTTCATACAGATATTGTATCAGAGCTTACTAATAGTGTCTTTATAGGTATTGTTGTATAAGTCTTTCTGCTTCAATATCATTATCAATCCAGGTGATGTTCTTATTTCTTTTAAACCAGGTCATTTGTTTACGTGAAAGTTGCCAAGTAGCGTTAACAATAGCCTGATAAAGATCATCCATATTTTTGATTCCACCATTGAGATAATCAAGTACCTGACAGTATCCTGTGGTTTGTTTCAACACTGCAGTCTCACCGAATCTTGATCGTAGATATTCAACTTCTTGTACAAAATTTTGGTTCAAAATATTTTTTGTTCTTATCTCTATATTTTGCTTTATTACAGCCTTATTTTGACCTATTCCTATCACTAGGCTACCAATTTTTTTATTCTTTCTGTCATCATCTTTGCTAGGGCCTTTGGATATCAACTGTATTAGTCTTCGTTTGTTTTTTATATCAATGTCAATATATTCTTTGGGATATTTTTTTTGAGCAATAGTCTGTAGCTCTAATATGGATTTATGGTGCAATTCTTCGGTGGACACAGTAGATAAATCGCTCCTAAATTTATAATCGAATAGTATTGAATCAATATACATCCCACTGCCTCCAACTAGTAGGGCAAGTTTATCTCGGCTCTGTATATCCTGTATGGCTTCTTCTGCCAAAACCTTGAATTCTGCTGAGCTAAATGCTCTGTTGGGATCACAGATATCTAGTAAATGGTGCCTCACTTGCTGCTGATCTGCTTTGGACGGCTTGGCTGTGCCAATATCCATACCCCTATATACGGTCCTCGAATCAGCACAAACTATCTCTGCATTGTACCTTTGTGCAAATCTGACAGCCATCGTTGTCTTACCCGATGCAGTGGGTCCAAGTATCGTAATTAATCTTGGTTTTGTTGTCATTATACCGAGCGATTTTTGATATTTTCGATTAATGTTGTTATTAATTCATCAATATTGCTTGGACCTAGATCGCCTTCATGATGTTTTCTGACTGCAACTGTTCTTGAGCTTACCTCTTTTTCACCTATTACAAGTATATAAGGAACTTTCATCTTCTCGGCGTTTCTAATTCGTTTACCTAACGATTCAGAACTATCATCCAATACTACTCTTATACTGGAATCCTTTAGCTTTGCTACTACTTCACGGGTATAGTCTAGGAATTTGTCCGATACAGGTACTACTCTCACCTGTTCAGGAGCCAGCCAAAGAGGAAAGGCTCCGGCAAAATGTTCTATTAGTATCATAATGAAGCGTTCAAACGAACCAAATATGGCTCTGTGAATCATTACAGGACTGATTTCATTTCCTTCATTATCTGTATATACCAGTCCAAATCGCTTCGGAGTTGCAAAATCTATCTGTAGAGTAGCCAGTTGGGTCTCTCTTCCCAGTGCATCCTTAAACATAAAGTCCAGCTTGGGTCCATACAATGCAGCTTCTCCTACCATGCGTTTTGCATTTAGCTCTTTTTCTTCACTAACTATTCCGAGCATGGCTTCAGACTCATCCCAATCTTTATCATCTCCAATATACTTTTCTGGTGTTTTTGGATCTCTTACAGATAATGACACCCAGTGATCGCCCCATAGACCAAGAGATGAATAGAATCCCGAGATTATCTCTATCAATGTCTCAGCTTCGTGTTTTATCTGTTCAACGGTACAGAATGTATGGCCATCATCTACAGTAAACCCTCTGGTACGTTGTAGTCCACCCAATTCACCCGGTTTTTCATCTCTGTACTGCATAGTTTGCTCAACGTATCTGATAGGTAGCTCCTTGTAACTCCTTGGTTTCGATGCGTATATCTGAGTGTGATGCGGGCAATTGACTGGCTTGAGTACGAATTCTTGCTTGTAGTGACTTTGGACCAAGAATAATTCGTCAGCAAATTTCTCAGCATGTCCAGATGTATTGTAAAGGTCTATTTTGGCTAGATGTGGAATCGATACTTGCTGCATATCATATTTCGAGCCTAACTCCTTGAGGACCGACTTAAGTTCTTCTATCAATACAGTGCCGCGAGGCGTATACATAGGTAAGCCCGGACCTACTAAATCAGAAAAGGTAAACAAATCAAGCTCCTTACCTAGTTTTCGATGGTCTCTTTTTTCTGCTTCTTCCAACATAGCTAAATATTTCGATAATTCAGATTCTGTTGTAAATGCTACACCATATATTCTCTGCAACTGATCATTATTTTCATTTCCTCTCCAGTAAGCACCAGATATTTTGGTCAATCCAAATCCTGTATTTTTAATTTCTGAGGTGTTTTTTACGTGTGGACCTCTGCATAGATCCACAAACTCAGCTGTTTTGTACACTGTCACACTGGCTACATGCTCTACGTCTTCAAGTAGATCAGCATCCCCTGCGTCTGAAATAGCTGTGGTGCCTCTGTGTTTTATATCTTCAAGGAGTTCTACCTTGTAGTTCTGGTTTTTACTCCTAAAATAAGCGATTGCTTCATCTATTGGCCACTCTTCCTGTACAAAATCTATGTTTTGGGCAATCATTGCCTTCATGTCCTTCTCAATACCCACTAGATCATCGAGCTTCAGAGGCTCGCTTAAGAGCATGTCATAGTAAAAACCATTGTCTATCACCGGACCAACTCCAAACTTGGCTTCTGGGTACCTGTTTTGCACCACAGCTGCAAGTATGTGAGCCAAGCTATGTCTTATTTTGTAAATATTGTCTTTATCCATATAGAATTCCTTTTTAAATAAATAAAACCACCTACATATGCCCGGTCCCGTTCTCACGGGAGGTTCCACCGGGCTTATCCTTGGTGGATCACTTTGTTCTAACAATAACG
>JAUPVL010000001.1 GCA_030917065.1 Patescibacteria group bacterium | reverse complement strand
TAGCTCTACATTGACCTCTCCTACGTTCTTATCAACATAAAAAGTTGGTTGGTTTAAAGACTCCTTACCCTTGTTGAGATGTTCTACATAACTTCGAATGCCACCTTCAAAATAAAACCCATAACTTTGCTTGGTAATCTCATCTACAAGATTTACCTTGACACCCTTAGTCAGATAGGCCTGATGTCTCAAATAATCAAGAATTGTCTTGTAACTAAATTTTATAGTTTCAAATATATTCTCATCAGGCATGAAGCTTATGACTGTACCGCGTTTATCGGTAGCACCAATCTTTTTAATATCACTGACTGGAATACCATTCTTGTATTCTTGACGATACTCAGTGCCATTTTTGTACACTGTAGCAATTAGATCCGTAGACAAAGCATTTACAACACTAACACCTACGCCGTGCAATCCACCAGATACTTTGTATCCACCACCACCAAATTTACCACCAGCGTGTAACACGGTTAGGACTGTTTCTAAAGCACTTTTGCCTGTGGTCTTATGTTTGTCGACCGGTATACCACGACCATTATCCGCACAAGTCACCCAGCCGTTTTCATGCATCACTACTTCAATAGTATCTGCTTCTCCTGCGATAGCTTCGTCTATTGAGTTATTTATAAGTTCCCATACAAGGTGATGGAGTCCCTCTGGACCGGTTCCACCTATATACATACCTGGTCTTTTACGGACCGGTTCAAGGCCTTCTAGGACCTGGATTTGCTCAGCTGAATACTGATCTACTTTTTTCTTTTCGGGCATTAAACAAGCTTCCCCTCAACTAAATTTTATAAATAAATAGTAACTTTATTAAGTTATAACGCGAGCTTATAAACTTTTACTAATAAGTATTATTATAGTCTATTTACAGATGGCAAGCAAGCAAATAAAGTCTTCTGTATGAAGATAATTATTCTTGTGAAGGCTTTTTAAACATGCCTATTATAAGCTCAACAATCACCCCCAATATAGCTCCTACTATCAAAAGTAGTACTAGCGTCATGGTCGATATTGGGTACCCATAATAACGTGCTACTAAATAAATAACCAAGCCAAAAACTAGTCCTGTCACAGATCCACCTATTAAGGCTGATGGCCTAAATATTGTCTTTGCAGTAGCATCACTCACTGTTTCTATTACGGGGTTGTGTACGATTTTGGAAAAAGTCCTAGCTCCTCTTGGAAGTTGTGACTGAACTTTTTTGATTTGCTTCCTATAAGCCTGTTTCTTTTCTTTCTTAGTATATTGTGAGGGCGATTTGACATCTTCATCACGCTTTTCGCCTTTTTCTCTTTTTGCTTGTTCCTGGGCTTTTGCCAGATCTAGCTCACGCTTTTCACGCTCAGCTGCAATCTTCTTCTCTGCTTGCTCGCCCTTTTTCGCTATATCTTTCTCACCTTTTTCAATTTCGGCTTTTGTCGCTTTTCGCTCGGGTGTTTTTACTTTTTCAAGATTTTTTAACTCAGTATTCTCTGCAAATTCTGCAGAATCACTTCTAAGCTTTTCGTTTTTGTTCTCAGCCATTACTATGTACTCCATCATTTAATACTTCGACAAGTTCCAATTCGCGTTTTAGCAATCTGTTTCTGAAGAACAGGTAAACGGATGCAGCAGCGAACAGTCCTATTACTATCAGCGGTATCACACCAGCACCAGTAGAGGGTAGAGTTGATAGTACGGGTATGCTTGCAGCCAAACATTCCACTTGTTTTGCGGGGTTGATAAATAGCGGTGTAGACACCAATTTACCATTAAATTCATCATCTAGTTTGCAGTCAAAGTTGGTTTTGTCCGTGGGTTTTTGAGCATTTGTAGGTATTGGGTCTTTTATCTGAGCGATAAAAGATTTTGCTACAAAGTTAGGGTTGTTGCGATCCGTAGACACTGGAATATCTATAGCAGGCCAGACTATGAATGATCGACCATCTATTTGTTGTACAGCACCTCCGCCTAGGTCCACTATGTCTGCGTACTCTAAAATATCTGAGATATCGTCTTTAAAAACAAATCCTGTGATAGGCTCTTCGCCAAAGTGTGCTAGACCAATCTCGTACTTTAGCTTGTCACCAGCCCTAGCGGTTTGTCCATTGGCATCAGTCGGTTCACCGTTTTCTGTCAATAAAGTGAGATTACTGACTACTTTCGATGATATATCCTCGCTAGGTGGAGGGGTAGTATTAACACTTACTGTGGTTTGACATGTATCCTTTGTTGAAGTTGCGTCACTATCTACAGAGACTACTTTAACATTAGCTGTGAAATTACCAGAACTGTTGTACGTATGCGGTAATGACTGCGTGAGAGCGCTAGATTGCACGGTCTGCTTATTACCGTCACCAAAGTCGAACTGATACTCTTTAACAGTAGTGTTTGATACAGATGCAGTTGCATTAAAAGTGGTGGAGAATGGAACTGTGGTGCCCTGAGCTGGGTTGGCAACTAAGCTCACGCAGCTAAAGGTTTTAACTGGAGGAGTTGAAGTTACAGTATAAGGCTGCTTACATCTAAACTTAGTAGGAACTTGCTGATTATCTTGGTCAAATACATTTAATATTAT
>JAUPVL010000010.1 GCA_030917065.1 Patescibacteria group bacterium | reverse complement strand
TCTAGATCTTCTAGAGTATCGCCATAAACAGTTACGTATAATCCAAGTCTAAAGAATCTATCTTCACCAACTTGCAATTTGTCACGCAACTCTTCAGCATCAGAGATAGATGCTTCTAATCCCGGATCTCTAACCTTTCCTTTCTCGGCATTGATAGAGTAGTTTGCTTCAAGTTGACCTACTTTTTTCTTTAGATTGTCTAGTACTATACGACTTTCTACCGGCTCTATAGATAAACTGATGTCAATCACTTCATCCATATTGATGATGGGGCTGAGCCAACCTGTGAATAAACTTCTAGGGTAAGCATATACAAACAATGTCCTTGCAAATCTACTACCTATTCTTATAAACCCTGCCTCTACTTGTATTGAGCTCGGTGCTATCACATCGCGCAAAGTTACTACACCCTGACGATAGATCTGCTGAGCTTGTGCCTGAGCATTTATCTGCGCTTGTTGCTGAGGAGTTAGCTTGGCTGCTTTGTTTTTGTTACCAAAAGCCATTATTGCATTCCTCCGGGTCTGGCGCCTTGATTCATAGTTGGGTTCATTTGATTGTTGATATTAGCTGGATTTTGAGCTGAGTTGGGTACTGGCCTTTGACTGGCGGCTTGTCTATTTGCAGCAGAGTACAAATCATCTGGAGGAGCCTCTTTAGACAGTGGTCTTGGCATTTGTGGCAAACCCCCTTGCCTAGTAACTATTGGCGCACTTACATCGCTGATATTGGTGAGTGTTTGATTCTGTGATTCTGCAATATTATATGAGTTGTAAAAAAGTTCTATAACTTCTTGGGTGTTTAATACTGCCGCTCTCACCCCTACTTGAGCTAGACCTTGGGCCACTAATTGGGTTCTTTGAATAAGGTCTTTTTTGCGCGTCTCGTACTCAGTTGTAGTTTGAGTAAATTCAACATTGTCGGTATTGACCTTCTTGAGCTTGGTCAATATGTTTTCTTTTGACACTACGTTTGTATAATACGGCACGACAACATAAAATCGTTTTTCCATGATATTAACTTCATCAAGTAGACCCTTAATATTAAATACATAGTCCTCCATAAGACTCGCAAGCAGTGGGTTGGACTGATTACTCTGGATATTATCTAGCTTAGCTAGGTATCCATCGAGATCTATCTTTCTAGATTGTATGACTATTTGAATCGGGAAGTGTAGACCATTCAAAAACCCCTGATAAGCAAACTCAATAGCATCTTTCTCGGCTGGGCTTTTGAGATCAAAATTGGTGGGTGAACATATGATGATCATTCTCAAGCTACCATCTCTCATCACGACTATCCCATCCTTAATCTCAGAAAACTGTAAATGAGATTGAGTACTCATCTGTTTGTTTTTCTTGTCTTTGGGCGGAGTTTTAGAATTGGAGAATTCTTGTTGTTGGGGATTTAGTTGGGGTTGATTTGATTGGGCCATATTATGGTTTGTTAATCTATAATTATACTAAATTCTAATGCTATATTAAACAGCTATTAGGAGTTACTTTTTTAATTGCACACTATTTCCGGGTACTAACTGTTGCTGATTGATCTTCTCTGCTACTCTTTGCACTGGTAATCCTACAGTTTTACGTAACATTTCGGATGCGGCTGCGATGTTTTGAGCTGGATTGTTTGACTGCTGTTGCTGGGGTGTAGAAGCTTGATTATTGGAGCTAGTAGCGCCGTTAGCGTTTTGTTGTAGGGCTTGATTTACCTGCCTTACTGCATTGTCGTGAGTAACTTCTTCTGCGGTTACGAGCATTTGAGCAACTTTTTCGGAGCGTGGGTTGGCCTGGTCTAATACATCATCACGAACCGTAGTAGATTGCGTAGCCAATACACCGGCTTGTGCTGCTGCCGTACTACCGCCCACTTGAGCTGGTCCGATTATTCTAGCTGCATAGACCTCTGCTTCATTGTCATCTGCGCTGAGTGAGATACTTGGGTCTTTGTAGTTGCCGCGTGTATCAATAATGTTGGCTAGCTTCTTTAGTTGCCCAGTTGATACATTCTTGCCCATATTGATATCATCTTTCGGTTTCTCCGTATCCTGAACTATCACTTCTTTGCTGTCGTCTTTGATCCACATGCGCTTGCGAGGTACTATCAAAAATCTAATAAATGCGACCACATAATCTTCAAATGGCACACCTTCTCGCTGGCCAAACCCTAGTAACAAAAAGAATCCTGTCACAGGAAAAGCAGCTATCAATGCAACTATCAGATATGAACTAAATAATCTCCACATCAAAAAAGCCCACATTAATGCAATAATCACATAGATAAATTGCTTTACTGATAATGGACCTAATATTTTGTCTTCGGTCTCAACATTTTGGGGGACTTTGTATTGACCCATATACCTATTCTATCAGATATTGGCGTACGCTATCCAGTAGTGTAGGTTACAACCAATTACCATTTTGGTCTAAGTTGGACTGAATAGCTTGTTGCATATTGTTGTTACCCTGACCGCCGTAAGAACCTAGCTGTATTCGAATATCTTCGGATATACCAGAGCGTACACCCTTGTCGGTCAAAAAGCTTCTCATCTGCGCAGGGGTGAATTTCTGATTCATCATGTTGGCATCTAGAGAGAAAACCTTAACCCCTTGAGCATTAGTACTGGTGGTGCCCATCCAATCGCGCATGGTGGCAGGACTTACGTCACCAAATCCCTTGGCGTTCATATTGGCAAATGCTGCTTGTTTCTCAGCAGGACTGTCATAGTAACTTCGCATATCTGGCATCTTATCAAAGGCTCCATAATCTTTGGTGGTAGCAGCTTTGAGGATACTCTTGTTCATGCCGTAGCTAGGATCACTAAAGGCAGATTTGACGGCATCACGATCTCCTCTTTTGGCGAGTGCCACAAGGGCGGCTACTTTGGCTGGTTGATATTTGGATTTCATCATATTCTTGAGCTCATCACCTGTACCAAGTGCGGCTGCTTTGTCATAAACACCCTGAGCCCGGTCTCTAGTGGTGCCCATCTTGGCTGTGGCATTGGCAGATTTCTTACTTGCTCCTCTCGGTCCCGCAACTACCATTCTTCCAAAAGCACCGCTGCTCAAAGTCTCATTGGCAGCGACGCGATTTTGTATACCTTCTTTGCCTGCCTTGCCACCTTGTTTAGCTCCTTCTCTTGATTTACCTGCTGCATATCCAGCAACTGCTCCACCTGTCACGGCCATAATATCTCCTGATAGCTTCAAGCATTTAGGGATGAGTAGAAGTGCTACGAACGGTATTAGTCCTCCAATAAGTCTTTTTTTGACATCATCTGTCAATACATTGGGGTCTAATGTTGGATGCAAAAGCATAAATGATACAACGCTCGCGGTGGTGATAAGAATCGTTACCAACGGGAACATAAGAATAAGTTGTATTAGGTTCTTACCCCATCTATAAAAGAAACCCTGGGTACCAGGCAGGACCCAAGCTAGAAATGCTAGTGGTGCAGCAAATATCAAAATAACAAGTATTAAATATCTAGCAACCATATATATAAGTGCAATAAACAAGGCAATAGCTGCCATTATTGCCATGATGAACAGTAGCAAAAACACCACAGTACCGGTACCAAGTGAGAAAAGTGGATTTGAACCACCAAAGGCCAATAGCCCTATTACGCCGTCAGTAAGTGTCGGCACTGCGACATTAGGACCCAATACTCCGTCGGTTATCATCTGTGGAGCGTATACCCCCAATATATTCCCTAAATCTATAGCAATAGCAACTATAAAATAACCAAACTGCGCAAGTATAACAGCGGCAATAAACCTCGGCAGAGTACTTTTGACGTTGTAATTGTCTAAAAATGTAAAATCACGAATTAAATTAGAAAATATTATTACTAGAAATACTATTATAAACAGGCTATTCGCAAAATTGAGAACATTTTGATAGGCCTTATATAACCCCTCGTCCTGATTGAATTGTAGTGGCTCTACATCTAGCATATTTGTCAGTATGCTATCTTCAGGACCTGCCATCCAGTCGATCATTTTCATTATTTGATCTAGGATAGGACAAAAGAAGAAACTAAGAGGTCCAGCTACATCATCACAGCTCTGACCTTCTTCTGTTTCTTCTTGAGTAGACTCGTCTTCGGCGGTTTGCTGATTGTCTTGATTGCTTTGTTGGGTATTTTGAGACTGTGATTGAGCGGGGGGATTTGCAGGTTGCTCTGGCGCTGCATGGGCAACAAGTATGGGTGCAAATGTAGACATGAGCAACGCAAATAGACTGGTCACCAAAAAAACGGCGCTCAGTCGATACTTGCGAAATAGTAGGCTCAGTGCACTCTTCATAAAACTACTTACTAACTCTCTTTAGTTCTCACGCATTTGGTGCGATAAATATTGAGTTAATCAGTAATCTTATCAGATAATGGTCGTTTTGTAAAGGTTATTTAGCATAAGCCAAATACTTGTTATTGTACTGCTATCTAACTCGATATTACTCGGTAGTACCAGGTGGTGGTTCAGGTGGTTCAAGAGTAGGTCTTGGAGTTGGAGTAGGTCTTGGTCCTGGTGTAGGAGCTGGAGTTGGTGTTGGTGTTGGTGTAGCACCAGTTCTTCTATTTGGTGCGCCACGTGGTGTACCACCAGCATTCGTTGCGCCGCCATTATTACCGCCACCGGGGGGTGGGCTGGGTGGAGGCATTGATGAGGTTGGTGTCTGTGGTGTAGAAGCGCCCGTACCCCCGCCCGATTTGTAATCTGGAAACTCGGGATTTTCAAAAGTTGCTCTTAGGTCAAGGCCATCACCACTTACCCTACCATCCGATCCTAGTTGGGCATTACTTGCACCAGCAACTCCAGCTCTTTGCAAGTGAGCTTTTAATTCGCTCTCCGCAGCAGCTCGATTGCCATCATGTTTAAGTAACAATTGTTGACCAAGCTGGCTGGCATCTATGTTTCGGGTATTAGCCAACTCTCTTCGTTTGGCATCTATTGCTTTTTGAGCTGCTTTCTTGACATCTGCATTCTTAGAATTCTTGGCCAATTCTATCTGCCTATCTAGGCCAAGGCTACCAACATCACTTTTGATTTGTTCACCTGCTTTCGATTTTAGACCAGCTCCCTTAGCCTCGAGCCTGGCAGACCTTTTAGCACCCAATACACCAGATTGTCCAAATTTTTCGTATGCTTTGCCTTTTTGCTCAGCAAGCTTGCCTTCTTGGGCACTCTTGGTGATCTTCTTGCCAGCATAAGTGTCTTTGGCACCCTGGAATCCTTTTTGAGCTGCTTCCTTGCTTTTGGCCATAATGTCACCACTCAACTTGAGGGTTTTAGGTACTAGTGCGAGCACAACAATCGGTACAAACAAACCTATTAAAGAAGCCAGGAAGTTCTCACCATTATTACTTCCAAATACATCTCCGTCAGTTAGAAGCTTTCGGAATATAGCACCACCAGCAAACAGTAAACTTACAAGTAAATACATGAGTGATAGTTTTATAAACATAGTCCACCATTTCTTGAAGTATTGTTCGGTGTTGGGTAGTACCCAAGCAGCAAAAGCAAACGGCACGGCCAGTACTAATAAAACCATAAACAAGTATCGCATTACTAGATAAAATAATGCTATGACTCCCACTACTATTCCCACAAGAATGGTTAGGCCCAACAACAAGAATTGTCCTACTGATTCGAAAAGATCACCCAGATTACCTGCAGTGTTTCCACCCTGATTACCTGTCGCTGCTTGTGCAAATGCAGAAGCTGGGTCGCCAGTTAGACCAAAGGCTTCTAGTAAAGTCGTTGGTATAGTTGTTGCTAGTATGTTACCTATATCAAGTATAGTTTGACATATTAGCAAAGAGAATTGCGTGAGTATTATAGCTGCTATCAATTTTGGCAGGGTTTTTTTGATTGTATAGTTATCCAGACCCGGTATCGCTATGAAATTTGAAAATATTATTATCAGAAATATTAGTATATAAAACGAATTAGCAATGTTGATCATTGAGGAGAGAGCTGTTCTAAGCTCACTACTAGAAGTAAGGTCGGGGTTTGTAAGTGCTCTTTCTAACGATTCTATTACAGTAGTTAGCGCATCGGTCATGAAGTTCATTAATGGGCATAGAACGAACGACAAAGGTGAATTTAGCCTATCTTCACAGGCATCTTGTGCATCTGCTGCTGCCCTTGCGTCTTCTAATAACCCTTGAATGCGCCTAATCTCTGCCCTAAGAGTAGTCATTTTGGCTACAGTAGTGTCTGAAGTATTAAATATCTCGCCTGGTTCAGGGGGGCCTTCATAATCACTATAATCTTCACCATCCCACACCACACAATTGACAGGTTTATCCATTGAGCAATAATCTCTGCCCTCATCGTCTTGGAAGCTTCTAGTAATGTTTTCATAGTCATCTAGCCCGACTTCATCGGTCACGTTGTTACTGTCTATACTAACAATCTCTGCTCTACTACCACTAATTATTCTTAGGTAGTCACCTTTACTGTCTACCCATATAGGCCTACCCTGGTTAGCGCTTCTTACTGGATCATAATGCCAGTCTTCATCACCACACTTAAAGGTCCCGGAGTTTTGAAAATCAGCTTGATCATCGTCACCACAGCGTGCTAATGCAGGATTTGCTGTAATAATTAACGTAACAGCTATTACTGATATAGATAAAAATGCCAAAAGCAGATAACGGGAGAATTTTTTCATAGTACTTATGTATAATATACAACTTATGGACGATTCTTACAAAGGTACATATGAAACTAGAAAACTATAATGGTATACTGGTGCTATGTATTTATCGTTGATTAATCCTATGTTAGCCGCAAACGCGCAATGCGGAGTATTAAACAATTTGCCTGGTGGTGTCAACCTATGTAATGAGTCTGACCTCAATGTGGTAATAGGCAACATTGCTAATTTTTTGATAGGGTTTATCGGACTGGTATTGGCGATTGTAATAATAGTAAGCGCTATACAAATAATAGTATCGGCCGGTAGTCCAGATGCTATGAAGTCAGCCAAGAATAGGCTTATGCAAGCTGCTATCAGTCTTGGTCTGCTAGTGTCTTTTCGTGCTATAATTGCTTTATTCGGAATAACTTAAATATATGAGACTATTACTAGCAATAACATTATTTGAAGGTGTGGATGTAACCAGTTTTGATGGTGTCAAGAAGTTATTAGAGAACGCTGCTATTATACTTATGGGATTTGTGGGGGCGCTATCAGTGGTATTTATCATAGTTGGAGGCATACAGTACATCACATCGGCTGGTAACTCTGACGGTAGCGCCAAGGCCAAGAAGACTATCACCTATGCGGTTGGCGGCCTGATATTAGCCCTTTCTACTACTGCTATTATCAATCTGATAAATACTTTATTTTTCTAGATCAACGCCCTTGAATCATTTGTACACTTGCAGCCAGACTCTTACCAAAGTAATATATATCTATGAGATCAATACTATATATAGCAGGATTGACAGCCCCACCAGGTCTAGGAGGACCGGCTGATTTTGGGTCACTTATTTCTACTATTACCAACTTATTACTAGGCATCGCAGGGTCTATCGCTGTGATATTTATCATAGTAGGAGGCATACAATATGCTACCTCTGCAGGTGATGATGGTAAGGTACAATCTGCCAAAAATACTATTTTCAACGCAGTGATTGGACTAGTAATCACAGTTATGGCGTTTGCAATAGTGAACTTTTTGCTAAATATATTTAAATAATATTTCTATACCAATAGAACTTTTGCATAACAACTTTGATTTTATTAATTGGTTGCGTTATTATTGAAAATAAGCTAAAGTAAAAACTATATTTAAGGAGAAAATAATGTCAAAATTAGAAAAAGCCTCTAAGTTCGCAATCGTATCGGGTACTAGCACAATTGCACTATTACCCGTGACTACTCTTGCTGCGACCGAGATAGACAATGGAGCAAATTCAGCTCAACCATCGGGAACACCAGAAGATTTATCGGTTCAGGTTACAAATATCACAAATACTATGCTTCTCGTCATAGGAATAGTTGCAGTTATTATGCTTATAGTAGGCGGATTTCGATATGTACTAAGTAATGGTAATGAAAAAGCCATCAGCGGAGCCAAAGACACTATCCTATATGCTATCATCGGTATCGTTGTGGCACTACTTGCCTACGCCATAGTCAACTTCGTAACCGGCAGATTCACTTAATATAAAGCAAGAATTTTTAGGTTCTATGAAACAAAAATTATTTACAGTAGCAAGTCTCGCCTTAGGTTATGCGACACTGTACTCTACTAGAGCATATTCGGTTGCTTGTGATATAACTGGGGGCGCTCAGAGTGGAGCAAACTGTGCGCAAGGTACAAATGTACCTACAAGTCTCAATGTTGAGGTGCAAAACATCACCAACTTGTTGCTAACTGCGATAGGTGTAATATCGGTAATTATGATAATAATAGGTGGTATACGTTACGCTGTGTCAGGTGGCGATGACGCTGGTGTAAAAAGCGCCAAAGACACTATACTATATGCTGTCATTGGTGTTGTCGTAGCATTACTAGCTTATGCTATTGTCAACTTTGTACTCGACAGATTTATATAAACACACAACGATCTATAAAAACCAATCTTGTTTGATACAATAATGTTATGAAGAACAGATTTCTTACTCTTATTGTGATTGTTATGGGGGCACTAATAGTCGGTGCCCTTATATATTTGGTCACACAGAAAAGATCTCAAGAAGAAATTGGCTCATATGAGACAGGAGTGAACTACCCCACTAGCCCTATAGCCCTCTCTCTTTGGATGCCTCTGGATGAAAAAGATAATATCGAGCCAATCATAGTAGAGTACAACAAGATACACCCCAACGTTGCAGTAGTGCCAGAGTATATCGACAATAGTCAGTATCAATCTAGACTAACCCAAGCTATTAGTACAAATACTGCTCCAGATATGTTTGTATATCGTAATGATGGCCTACCTCTCTACAAGAAAGGTATTACTACGGCCCCTACTAGCGTCATGAGTCCAGAGAAGTTTCGTGACACATTTGCAGAGTTTAGTGCCAAAAAACTTGTAATTGATAACTCTATATACGGCTTGCCATTGGGTATAGCTACTCTTGGTCAGATATACAATACTCAAAAGTTTAGTGATGCTGGTGTAGCAGCTCCTGCTAAAGACTGGAGACAATTTGAAGAGATAAACCAAAAACTACGAAAGCTCGAAGGAAACAGTCTAGTCACATCGGGAGTAGCCTTGGGCACATCGTCTATCCGTAATTATCCAGATATTATAAGCATCTTGATGATGCAGAACGGTGCCACAATGACCAATCAGCCACCTACTCAGGCTACTTTTGAGCTGGCAGATAGCACAGGGTATTTTGCAGGCTCAAAGGCGTTGGCATTTTATGCTAGCTTTGCTCAGTCCGACAAACAAAACTATTCTTGGAACAGCTCCCTAGGAGATAGTCAAAGTGCTCTCGCAAATGAGCAGACGGCGGTTATTGTAGATTACCCGATGGCCATCAAACAAATAAGAAAATCTAACCCCAATGTCAGTGTTAGTAGCTCTGCTTTGCCTCAAGTCAATATAGACAACCCGATGAATTACGGAGTGGTGATGTCAGGTGCAGTATCAAAAAATTCTCAATTCTCAGAGATAGCTTGGGATTTTTGGGGATTTGCCACTACCAAACCAGCTCAAAAAATATACTCCCTACAGAGCTATTGGCCAGCCAGTAGAAAAGATCTGATAAATGATCAAAAAAACGACAAGGATCTAGGTCCTTATGCCAATCAAATAGCTACTGCAAGTGATTGGTATAAAGGATTCAACTTTCAGACCAACACCGATCTAGTGAATATGCTTAACTTCTACTTTTCGGGACTAGATCCACAGATAACAGTCAAGAATGCTTCTACCGAAGTAACCAAATCAATACAGCTCAGTAATCAATAGAGATTATTTCTTTGCTACTGCAATAGACCACACGCTTTTTACACCTGATTGCTTTAGAGTTTTTGCACATTCATTGAGTGTTGCTCCAGTGGTGATAACGTCATCTACCAAAAGTACTCTCTTGCCAGAAAAACCATCGATGGCAACAAAGTTGTCTCTGATGGCACTAAGTCGTTCGTTACGATTCAATCCTATCTGGTCTACATGCTGTACTCTAGCTAGAGCTGTTACAAAGTGTAGCCCACTCATAATAGAGATTTCTTTTGCTAATAACTTAGCTTGGTTGTAACCTCGTCGCCTTTGATTCCGACCCGTAGTTGGTACAAAGCTAATAAAATCAAACTGCGTACTGTCGATACTCTCGGCCACCTGACTAGCTAGAAATCTTGCCATTTCCCTATTGGAATAGTACTTGAGCTCATAAATACACTCCTTTACGAGGCCATTAAATCGATATGGCACAGTTGCCCCACTGAGACTAGTCTTGGTCGCACACATCTTACATGTCTTTCCTTTCTCACTCAGGCTATTGCACCAAAAACAGCTAGATACTCTGGTATTTGCATTTCTCGTCCAACATTCGTCACACACGACACAGTCTTGTTTGCCACAAATCATACACTCGTATGGAGATATAAGGTTTACTACTTTCTCTATTGCACTCGTCAACATATCTGGATATAATAATTAGTGAAACAGAAAAGAGCAAACATAAGGAGTAATTTTTTATGGCACGACGAAACAATAAAGTCGACGAAGAAATTTTAGCAGAAGATTTTTTAGAAGAAGACCAGAACCCAACCGAAGAATGGATGAACGAAGAAGAGTTTGAGGGTCAACTAGCAGTAGATGTATATCAGACCAAAGACACTATAGTTATCAAGGCACCAATTGCGGGGGTCAAACCAGAAGATATTGATGTAGCTATTTCAGAAGACGTAGTAACTATACGCGGAGATCGCAAAGAAGAATCTACGATTCAGAAAGACAACTATTATGTGCAAGAGTGTTTCTGGGGAAGTTTTAGTAGATCAGTAATACTGCCTACTTCAACAGTTGCCGAGAAAGCTAACGCTAGCTTGAGAGACGGTGTGCTTACTATTGAGATTCCAAAGGTAGTTCCTGAAGACAAAATCAAGAAGATCAAAGTCAAACCAGTCTAGAACTAAAAACTCCCGAACAATGCGGGAGTTTTTAGTTGTGGTACAGATACCATCTATCCGCAAACTCAGACTTGTTCTTTAATTTACACTCGAGGCTAGGGTCAAAATCATTTGGCTTGTACTGTACCGTGACGAGTTGATTGTCGTTAGATATAGATTGTCGAAAATTTGGTGCCAAATCGTTTAATAAACTCGGCAGTAAGTAGGCGAAGACTATATCCGATTTCGTAATATCATATTGTCTGACATCTTTGCGGTATATTTTGATATTTTTGTAGTTTTTTGTTTTGTATCTAGCTAGTAGATATGGAAATATAGCCTTTTCTACCCCTATACACTTGAGTTTGGGTTGCAACCTCACGGCTTCGATTAGCACCCTTCCATCACCACAGCCAAGATCTACAATAGTTTGCTTGGGCTCCAACTGTAGGCAAGATAAGATCTCTTGAATAGTCTCCTCTTGCAGTAGCTTGTAAGGTACCTTGCCAACTATTATTTTGTCGTAGGCAAGTACACAGAAGCCTGCTAATATCGTGGAAACTATAAAAAGCATTAGGTATTGTGAGAAATCAATCATATTTTGATTATATATCTATAGTTCAAATCAAGCACATGGTAGAATATTTAGTAATTTTCGCGTAAACTATCACTTAACCAAATCAGAAGTACTCTTCTGATTTGAGAGGAGTAATTGTGTGGAAGTATGTAGTATAGAAGTTTTGTTTTATACTTATTACTGGTGCACAATTACAACGAAGGAGAGGTGGCCGAGTGGCTGAAGGCGCACGCTTGGAAAGCGTGTGGGCGAGCAATCGTCTCGCGGGTTCGAATCCCGCCCTCTCCGCCAAAGTACTTGTATTATGAATAAACTATACAAATTCCTAAACAAAAACATAGTAAGGTTCATAGTGCTGAGTATTTTTTTGATTGCTGGATATTTTTATGTTGGCAATACGCGACTTGACCCTGACTTTGGGTGGCATCTGAGGGCTGGTCAGCACATGCTAGTCTATGGTGTGCCAAAGATAGATATTTTTACTTATACTGCAGAATATTTTCCTTGGGTAAACCATTCATGGCTTAGTGATTTATTGGTAGCAGGATTGTACATGATTGGTGGATACAGTATTGTAGCTGTATTTTTTGCGCTTGTCTGGACTTCGGCGCTACTAATTGCAAGTCGTTCCAAGTACTATATCGTAACTATCCTTGCATTTATAGCAACGGTCCCTTTTGCGGGCATTAGAATGGTAGCATGGTCAGTACTGTTTCTTGCCATACTAGAAAGATTACTCGAAAACAGCAAACGACATTACATATGGTTGTTACCTTTACTATTCTTAGGCTGGGCTAATCTTCATGGTAGCTTTACGTTGGGGCTGTTGGTGCTTGTACTACACCAAATATTTAGTAAATCCAAACTTCCTTGGCAAGTAGTATTGCTAAGTTTTATTGCAACATTAGTCAATCCATTTGGATACGGAGTATATGTTGAAGTTGCACGTACTGCCCTCGATACACAGCTAAAAAGTCATATTACTGAGTGGCAAGCTATCAATCTCCCTACTATGGTTCTTCCATATCTAATAGGCCTTATTTCTCTACATTTTATTTTCAATAAGCACCCCATAAAGACTATAGCCTCCATACCGGGATTACTACTTCTCTTGGCGCTTTCTAGTATCAGACACGCACCATTATTTGTTGTATCTAGTCAAAGATATTTTGAAGATTACACATCAAGACTAACAACAGCAATTAAATCAATGCCTAAGAATAATATGTCTAAAAAACACATAACAATACTGGTCATAATTTGCTTATTTATGGCTGGACTTACAGTCTGGCAACTACTCGCTGGTACTATTGTTGATGGCCGTAGGGACAGATCTTATCCAGTAGCTGCAGTTGAATACTTGGCCAATAGCCCATGTCAAGGAAGGATTTTTAATGACTATAATTACGGAGGCTATATCATCTGGAAATTGCCGGATAGCAAAGTATATATAGATGGACGTATGCCTAGTTGGTCCGAAAACAATGTAAATTATTTTGACAACTATGACAGGGTGTTGAAAGATAAAGAGTTTAGAACGAGAGAATTTGAAAGATATTCTATAAAATGCGTGATTATAAGGAACGACTTAGATAAAAAAGACATAAATATTATCAAAGACTTACAGGAAGCCGGTTGGGAAGCTGTTGATCTGCCATATGATAAATACTCAACTTTGTTGATCAGAAAATCCTAGCTAGACTGTAATCAGTACATCGTAGAAATAATGCGGTTCTTATCTAGCTATGTTTTTAATTCTAGTTTTTTTTTGAAATCTTCAATTATATCTACCGGAGTAGGGTCGACACCATTGAGTATTGCTAGATATGCAGACACATAGTCTCCTAAGAGTATTGTGCCCAGCAGTTGTTGAATATGGTTATCTCCACTTGGTGTGATAGTTGTAGGCGAGTAGCCGTATATGGACAGTGTTTCTTTGGTAAGTTTGATTCTTTTTTCTATTTCTGCTGGTTCAAATCCAGAGCTTAGTACAACGGACGCAAAGTCTTTATCTGCTGGATACTTCCATCCTTGCATTTCGTTGTGATTGAGTTCGGTGAAGGTGTCGCAAAAAGCCATTTGCTTGGCACTTTCGTTGATGCTTATCTTCCATTTGTATCCAGCACTTTCTAGCATTGGGCTAGAATATATCACAACTGGCTTACCCTGTAAGCTCTCGGCAATTTCTTTAGCTTGATTGTCGCCGATTTTATCTACTCCCCATAGTAGCTTCTGGGTATCTAGGTGATTTGCTGTGTCGATAAGCTCACGGCGCAAATCGACACCACTAACAAGACCGGTATCTTGAAGTACACAAGCTAGTGCCTTGAGCCCAGCAAACACAGACAATCTAGGTTGACTAATCTTTGGTAGCTGCAAAATAGTCACCCCAGCTTTTTTGGCAAGCTTCAAGAGCTCTCCTCCCCTAGTCATGACTATGACCCTAGCACTGAGTCGAATTGCACGAACAAACGCCAGTATGATTTCTTGAGTATTTCCTGAGTAGCTAGATATCACTACTAAACTACTAGAGTTGGTGTACTCAGGCAGATTCTGTCCTCGTATAAGTGTAAATGGTACCAATAGTCGTGATGATAGCCAGTTTTGAGCTACACCACCAGCTAGCGCAGATCCGCCCATGCCAACGAAAGATATATTTTTGATACCAATCCCGTCTTGTTTGGTGATATCTTCTCTCAGGGTGTCGGCATAGTTTTGGCGTAATTGATTGGGCTCATCATCTATCACATCAAAGATATTCTGTTTGTCGATACTCTTTAAATGAGCATAAGTGTTTTTGGTCATAAGCCAATTATAGCAAAAACTACCAACAAAACTTGGTAGTGTATTTAAGTAATTCCTTCTCACGTATATCTAGTCTTAGATATCCATGAGAAAGAGACAAAGCAAGCATCTCTTTTTAAATGTGTTTAGACATGTATAGACCTTTGGGGTCGGTAGCTAGTTCCTACGAGAGGACTATATTCGCTACCGACCCCAGGTTGGCCTACTTGCGTCCTCCGCCGCGGCGGGTGGGTCGCTTCTTGGCACGCTCAGCGCGCTGACGCTCCGAGAGACCTGCGCCACCCACGGTCACACCACGCTGGACGGGTCCTCCCTGCTGGTTAGGCAGGTTGTGTGCCACATCAGCGAAGCTGACTAGGGACTTGCCCTGGTTGTCGAGGTGGACCGTGCCGTTGCGAGGAGCGTTGGCTTCACGAGGAGGCCGCTGCGCGCGCTTTGCGGCGTGCGAGCGGGTCTTACCCCGGTAACCTACCTCCTGATCGGCTATGCCGAGACGCTTGGCACCGTGCATGCCACCTCCGTGAGGCTGGTAGCGCAGCTCGTCCCAAGCTTTCTGGAGCTTCTCGGTCGACCACAGCGAGAGGATCTCTCCCGGCTTGTAGCCGTGCTCCCGCAGGTACACGAGCAGCTTGCCATCGGCCTGCAGCCGCTCCAGCTTCTGAAGCAACCAGTGACGGTTGCACCAGTCCTGGATCGTCTTGAGCTCGGCGAAGCGGTGACGTCGACCCTCGAACTTCTTGAGGGTCTCGTCGTGCTCGATGAGCCACGCCTTGAAGCTCGGGTGCCGCACGACCGAGTCGTAGAGCTTCTGCCAGGCGTTCTGGCGAGCGGACTTGCCGCTCTTGGAGACACCCTGCTTGGGTGCTTCCGTCTTCTTCGCCGTCGCCTGTGCCTTACGGCGCTGGGCGAGGCGGGGGGTCTGCACTACCATTTTGACCTCCAAGGTCGTTGTCGAGTTTGAGCCTGATAAATACTTTGTAGCTCACAGTATCCAAAATGAGTATTAGATAAGCTGAGCTACAAAGTATTTGTATTGATTGCTTGCTTTGTCAAAGTGTCGACACGAGAATTATCGCGTATCGCAAAGTATTGTATCAAATATCTTATAAAATGTCAATAGTATATAACAAATATAGTATATAAGGGGAATAATAAAGTCATCTTATGGTGCTGGTGCGCTTATAAAATTGTAATAAATACTTGACGTAGAATGCGAAGGGCACCCAGCTGTAGTAGCATGGGTGCCCGTTCGTGGCGACGGTTACGCAAGTAGCAGATGTATATTCTGGTGGTTGTGAAGAGAACTTGGGTCAAGAGTAGTGGTGCATATATTTCGTTGCACCTAAGACTTTGACATCCGAAGTTGCTTATTCACCCTTACCAGTATCTGATCCACCTGCGCTTATCGCGCACGGTGGCGCCCTACCGAGCCTCTTTGGTGAATTCAATCACCCGAGTCTTTATTGATCTCAGAGGTGGTTCTCGATAGAGCTAAACGTGATCTTTGCGGTTCATCACTGCCTTTCGTCAAGGTATCTTTGTCGGCGAAGTACGATCTCTCCTCGTTGAGAGATTGGTTACTATGATAACATAGTAATATACTAATGTCAATACTTATAGCTATCAAAAAAGCCTCATATTTCAGAGACTTTTTTGAATTATCGAGCAGGACCGATTACATCATACCGCCCATGCCACCCATGTCTGGCATGCCACCTCCACCTGCAGGAGCTTCTTTTTCTGGTATGTCTACTACAGCGGCTTCAGTAGTAAGTAGCATCGATGCGGCACTAGCTGCGTTGAGTAGTGCGCTCTTAGTAACTTTGACTGGATCTATGATGCCAGCCTTGAGCATATCTGTTTTTTGGTTCTTAGCAAAATCCCAGCCAAGGTTTTTGTCGCCACTTGATATGGTTTCTAGGATTACAGCTATGTCGGTGATGCCGGCATTCTCAGCTATCTGTCTTATAGGAGCGTATAGGCTAGTTTGTACGATATTTACACCTATTTGCTCTTCCTCGTCATCTAAGACAAGCTTATCCAGAGCTTTGTTGGCTTTGACTAGAGCGGATCCTCCCCCTGGTACTATACCTTCGGCTACAGCAGCCTTGGTGGATGCAATAGCATCTTCAATACGCATCTTTTTCTCTTTGAGCTCTACTTCTGTTGCGGCTCCTACCTTGATAACTGCAACGCCACTTTCGAGCTTGGCTACACGTTCTTGTAGTTTTTCTATTTCGTATTCAGATGTAAGTTCCACCAGTTGTTTCTTCATCATCTTGACACGGTCTTTGACTGCTTTTTGTTCTCCCTTGCCCTCAACGATTGTAGTGTTGTCTTTGGTAGCTATTACTTTGCGAGCTTCCCCTAGCATTTCTACAGTAGCGTCTTCTAGCTTGAGTCCAATGTCTTCTGTGATGACTTGCCCACCTGTTAGTACAGCAATATCTTGGAGCATTTCTTTGCGTTTATCTCCAAAGGCTGGAGCCTTGATAGCAAGAGCATTAAATGTACCTCGAAGTTTATTGAGTACTAGAGTGGTTAGTGCCTCACCATCTAGATCTTCGGCGATTATCACGATGTCTTTTTTGCCTTCTGCAGATAGTTTTTCGAGTAATGGCAAGAGTTCTTGTACTGTACTTATCTTCTTGTCGGTGATGAGTATGGGAGCGTTTTCTACTACGGCTTCCATTCGTGCAGTATCACTTACCATGTAAGGGCTGACATAGCCGTTGTCAAACTGCATGCCTTCAACAACTTCCTTATCGAGCCCTAGGGTTTGTCCCTCTTCTACGGTTACTATTCCATCTTCACCAATCACTTCCATGACTTCAGCAATGAGCTTGCCTACTTCTGGATCTGCGGCAGAGATACTCGCTACATTGGCAATTTCTGCTGATTCTTTGACTGGTTTGGCGATCTTGTTGAGTTCAAGTGCTACAGTAGCGGCAGCCTTCTCGATACCACGGCGAATTGCCATTGGGTTGGCTCCTGCGGCAACGTTTTTGATACCAGCATCTATGATGGCTTGAGCCAATACGGTTGCAGTAGTAGTGCCGTCTCCAGCCTGGTCATTGGTCTTACTTGCAACTTCTTTGACTATCTGTGCGCCCATGTTTTCAAAAGCATCTTCTAACTCTATCTCTTTGGCTATAGTAACTCCGTCATTTGTAATAACAGGACCGCCATATTTCTTTTCTAGAACTACATTGCGTCCTTTTGGACCAAGAGTAGCTTTTACTGTGTTGGCTAGCTTGTCTACGCCGGCCTTGAGGCTTTTGCGAGCATCTTCACTGGATATAATATCTTTTGCCATAGCTTAGTTTCCTTTCTTGATTATTGCCATTACATCTTCTTCTTTGACTATCAGGTATTCGTTGCCGTCTACCTTGACCTCGTTGGGACCATATTTGGTATATAGTACGACTTCACCTACTTTGATACCTTTGACATCTGGTCCGATAGCTATGACCTTGGCTTGTTCTGGTTTTTCCTTGGCGCTATCTGGAAGTATTATGCCAGAGCTGGTTTTTTCTTCTGATTCTATTTGTTCTAGTACGATACGATCTGCTAGTGGTTGTAAACTCATGTCGATTCTCCTTTGTTACATTTATTATTATTCAAGTGCTAGTGATAAATCATTCTCACCAGTAGCTTGAATCATAAAGTTTAAGCATTAGCACTCTTGCATAGAGAGTGCTAATAAATATTCTAGCTAGATATGTATGGCCTGTCAATAGAGATTTTTATGCAGATAAGTAAATACGCCCCGTTAGGGGCGCATGGTTTCGATGGGCGGTGTTGAGACCGCGGAGTTGCTAGTAATCGGTCATTACGTGGGGATCTGGCTTGGTCCGGGATCATGATTCCCGACTTCTACCAAAGCACGCTCGCCTTGACCTCTACACTTATGGCTCCGCGGTCTCTCGACCGTCTTACCCGCAGGTTGCCCAATCGGCACCTATCTGAGGATTTCTCCCCTCAGCTTCAGCACGATCGGGCTTCTTAATCGGGTGGGATCAACTGTATGCCTCCATCGATAGGCTGTACAGCGGCAGGCACTCACTCGGCGAACCGGGTGATGAATTGGTGCCTGTCTCAGGAGTTGGCGTCACGTAGCGGGTGATTGCATCCGCCTATGGTTGTTGCAGCTGGTATTGGAGTCTCCTCACAACTAGCTCACCGTCTCGTGCGGCACCTACTCCCTGAGATTGTTTGTAAGAGCGACCCCGATCAGAGCGCGCCGTGTCCATTGCGCCCTGATCGGGGATCTGGTTCGTATAGTATCACAATGTGTTTACACAAGTCAATAACTATTTACTTATAAAACTTCACGATTTTTGCCGAGTTGTTCTTTGACATTATCAAGTTGAGTGAAGTGACCCTCTCTAGCTATGAAGGTATCGGGGCGCACTCTGAGTAGAGCTGTTTCTTTCTTGTAATCATCATTTTTGGCCATTTTACGCAACCATTGACGATATTTTTTGTTGTCATAGCTATCTAGTATTTGACTGTAGCTGGTAATATATTTGGTCTCTTGTTTCTTCCAGGTAAAGTTTGGGAGGCTTTTGCTGATAAAGCCATTTTTTCTAAGAGTAGCATCCCAGACTAACTCGCCGTAGATGGGCTTACTATAGCCAAACCACTGCACTCGACTTAGTTCGTCATAGCCTATCTGATCTACAAAACTAAAACCAGCTGTAGTAAAAAACATCGGCAGTGGGTCGATGAAGTACCTCTTGTTCTTGATGTGTAGAGTGTCAAATAGCTTGATGATACCAAACAAAATACTCATAACCACATAGATTCTATTTGGACTACAGACAATCACTAGCCTGGGTAGCTTGTTTGCTTTCTTATCAAGAAGGCTATCCGAAGTGATTGCTATTGATTTAATAAAAGGTAATAGCTTGATAAGCCTAATGTTCTTTTTGAGCTCAGCTACGACTTTTTGCTGATGATTGCCAATGCCTGACTGCGGAGGGTATTTGAGCTTCTTTATGCTGTATAGATTGCTCTTGAGCTGAGTTATTTTTCCTCTTTTTTGTAGCATTCTCAGGTGAGACCGTACGCCTACCATACTAGCTCTTGTACTAAGTAGCGAAAGTATTTGCTGGTCTGTAAGCGCAACCTTAAAAACAGAATAATAACACAATATATCCAATATAGAGTTTCTAAGACGACGATCAGTTTCGCTTGGCTTATTCATATATGCATTATTTCACACAATTTTTTTATAACCAAAAATGCCACCTCTCTTTTGTAGAGAAGTGGCGAAGGGGGAAGGCAGCGCCCGAGCTGAGAGAGAGGCGGCTCTCTCAGCTCGGGCCCGACTGGCGACGCTCACCACGAATGCGGGTGTCCGTGGGGGCGGGGCGTCGTTCGTACAGGTGCTGCCCCTACCGGCGGGCGATGGTTGGCCGGTAGTATACCCAGGGGGTCGATGGCGGGTCGAGGTACCTGGGTAGTATTCTGAGTGTGGCCACAGTGTCCCAAGGGACATTCTTCTGTGGCTGCACACCCATCGAACACGACTCTATAACTACAGTCGTCGCATCCGAGATCTTATCGATGAGGTGCTGTCGAACGTATGTATTGATCGCCACAATACGTTCGTAACATACAAATACTACTCTAGAGTTGTGGTTATGTCAAGAGTATTTTTTGAGCAGCCTAGCGATGTATTTCTGTTGTTTATCAAGTATCTGGGTGTTGTCGGCCTCAATATTGAGTCTCAAATAAGGCTCTGTATTGCTAGTCCTGGCGTTGAACCACCAGTCTCTATAGCGAACTGTGAGACCTTCTAAATGGTCGATATCTCCATCCGAGAAATGTCTTTCTAGCACCAATAGCTGATCTTGAGTGTCTTCTTGGTTGTTAAATTCAAAATTAAGCTCTTCAGAGTTGGCAAACATATTGGTGTAGGGTGTCGCTATCTCAGATAGTTTCTTGCCGGTTCGAGAGAGTATATTGAGTATTTTTAGCGCAGTTATGATGCCACTATCTGCAAAGTAGTTGTCCTTGTAATAGAAATGCCCAGAATGCTCGGCCGCAAATGCTGCCTTGCGTTTGCGCATCTGTGCCTTGATGTAGCTATGACCCACCTTCACTCTTGCTGACCGGCCTCCAAAACTTTCAATAGTTGCTGGCAATATGTCTGAGCAAACTGCACTATACAATATGGTCTCACCAGGGCTACTCTCTAGCATGTCTCGTGCAATAATTGCGCCAATCACGCTACTACTCAAGAGGTGTCCGAGATCATCCACAAAAAATGCCCTATCACCATCTCCGTCAAATGCAATGCCACAGTCTAGGTTGTTTTTTAGTACCAACTTCTGAAGGTCTATATTGTTTTTGGGATCTAGTGGATTGGCTGGATGATTTGGAAAAGATCCGTCTAGCTCTGTATAAATGCTATCAATCTTTATGGGTAACAAGTTCTGCATATAAGGCACCACTATGCCAGCCATACCGTTGCCGGTATCCATGCCTACTTTGAGTGGTTTATTGATTTCTCCGGCTAGCGATATAGCATGTTCTACCCACTCCTTGGTAATATCTGTATCTGTGATCTTAGATGCGTGCTTGGATTTATTACTTTTGAAATGTTTGGTTTCTACTTCTTCTTCGATACTGAGAAGACCCGAATCTATTCCTATAGGCACTACATTCTTGCCGGTGAGCTTGATGCCATCATAGCCTTTTGGATTGTGGCTGGCTGTTATCATTGCTCCGCCAGCCAACTTGTACTTGCCAACTGCATAGTAGACCATATCAGATGTTACTAGGCCTAGATCAAGTACTTCTCTACCTTGTTTGATAAGACCTGTCATAAATGCTTCAGATAGCTCTTGAGAGTCCTTGCGCATGTCATGTCCTACTGCAATCTTACCGGCTGGTAAGAAATCAGCAAATGCACGAGCTATGGCATAAGCTACACTTGGGTTGAGTTCTTTGGGACTTAAGCCTCGTATGTCATAAGCTTTGAATAAGTTCTTGATTGCACTATTTTGATAGCCCATAAACTTACCAGAAAAGATTCTTAGTCATCTTTGTGTAGAGCTTCAAGAATTTACGTTCCTGGCGTTTCCATATCTTGTATTTCGTTTCCGATATCGGTAAGTCCCAACAGCCCACAAACTCAGTAACATCATCGTTGAATCCTCGCTTGAACTGATACAGCCCCGCTTGAGGATGTTCGGGGTCATCCAAATGCGCTTTGGGGGGTACGGCTACTAGGTCGTAGCTAGTAGCGCCCTGCTCTTTGGCCCATCGCATCGCCTCCCACTGGAGTAGATAAGGTGCCATTAGATTTCGCTTGAGTGGATATGAGCCACCGTCTTTGTAATAGCCCTTTGTCCCAAAACTAGTGGCAAAAATACCAGCCAGTACATCGCTCTCGTGATATGCCGCAAGCAACTGTCCCATATTTGCGTCGGCTAGTATCTTCCAGTACATAGCGAAGTATTCTTTCTTGCGTAAAAAAAAGCCAGCTCTCGACTGAGTAGCGGACATCATAGAGAACATCAGATCGACATTTTCATCTGTCATGGGTAATTGCTTGATCTCTACGCCTTTTCGTCTTGCAAGATTGATATTGTATCTAGTCTTTTGCTTGAAACCAGCCAATATTTCTTCATCACTAGGTCTTAGGTCTACAAATATTGTAGCCTTGAACTGTAGATCGGAACTACTCTTGTGTAGACCAAATTGGTGCATGTCACAGCTAGAGTCATGTATCTCGGGCTCTACTTTTACTAGTATGGCCTTACGATCAATGATGCTAATGTAAGATTTGAGTTCTTTGCAAAATTCCTTAAACCTAGCTTCAGATGCCTTATCTGGCTTGAAGTCTTTGAATATCCCTGGGCCTTTCGCACAGTAGTAAATAGTACCCAAGAAACTAGCTGATTTCTCGGCTATGCAAAAATACATAACATACCCTGCTTGTTCAAATATTAGATAGTGTGGCTGCCATCCGACAGTTTTTTTAAATTCATTCCACTCAAACGAGTTGTAGATGTGCCCGCCATACGGATTGCTCCGTACTAGCTCATCCCATTTGTTTATCTCTTCCTCAGTAGCTTTGCGGATCATTTCCTGCCTCTCAATTTCTTATATGTGTTATAAAGTCGATATTTGGCTTTGTTGACGACTATGTCGTATGTACCTAGGCTACTTACTACTTCCCCACCAAACGATTTTTTGTAGGCGGTGAGTCCTGCCCAAGGATGATTTTCGGATCCTTCTGGAGCTATCCCCCAAAAATCAAAGTATTTCTTGCCATCTTCTTTGGCATCTAATATCATTTGCCACAGGTTACTTACGCCTACGTCATACTGTCGGTTCAATACTTGATCATTACCAGTATATGCGTAATATCTAGTATCTCCCCAGTCATATATCATAGAAATACTAGCGGGAGTATCCTCAACTGTAGCTATGTAATAACTAGCAACGCCTTGGGATATCAGTGATTGAGCCATTTTTTCGAAGTACCAATCAGGATGGTTCTTGATCTTAGAATGACTAGCGGTATCGTGCATGAGTCTCAAAAAGTCTTTTATATTATCAAGCTCGGTGGATTTCTTGACGCTAATACCTCTTTTAGGGCCAGTATTTATTCGATTGCGATGGCTTTTGCCAAGAGCGGACCTGAGTTCGTCAACGGATTTGGTCAAATCCAACACCAGAGTTGTAGACGGCTCAACATCAGCCACCTTTATGGCCCCAAACTCTTCCATTTCTGACTTAGTTACGTTGCCTTTGGGCTCTACTCTTACAAAGTCACAGTGCATGTCGCGCGCCTTGATCGCGATAGACTCTAGGGCATCAAGAGGATTTTGATCTATTATAGGGTTTTCAACGGCTAGCAAATAATGTAGTCCTGATACTTGCCTATCAAATGCTAGCCAGTACCAATTGTCGGTGATTTCATAATGTGGCTGACGACCTATTGAGCTTTGAAAACTAGCCCACTCACTTGATTGTAGTACGTGCCCACCGCGTGATTGTATTTGTTGATTCCAATTGCTTGGTAATTGCATAGCTATATTGTATCAGGTTTGATAAGAATACTTTATAGGGTTGAATATTTTAGATAAAAGTGTTAATATATATAAACTTTCCGTTGCCTACCAAGGAGAGAAAGTTGCAGCTCGAACGCGGGAACGTAGTGAAGCTGGGGGTAAACCCGAAGGGTTGCTCTCGGAGCAGTGCGACGAAGATCACCCAGAAGGGACCGGAGTTCAGGGTCCTGAAGGTGCGCAAGAAGTGCCAGCAGCTCCGGGGTGTCCCCGGTGTGCTGGTCAAGTCCCTCTCCTCGCAGTGGGTGGGCTGGCTGCCCTTGTCCCACATCGAGGTCCAGACGGACTGAGCTACATCGCCGGTGATATATCAAGACATGTGGGTTCAACTCCCACCACCGGCACGCCCGGGCTTGTAGCTCAATGGTCAGAGCAGGCGACTCATAATCGCTCGGTCGCGGGTTCGATTCCTGCCAAGCCCACAACAACCCCAGTCACGTAAAGTGGCTGGGGAATTTTTATATCTCGATATCGCCTTTTTTGTAGCTGCCAATCACCGTAACTTCTGCGCCAATATCATGTAGTTCTTGCAATGCGTCCTTGCCATTTTTATCATTCGCTCCCATCTCAAAGTCGAGATAAAACAAGTAGTGCCAAGCCTTGCCGGCTATCGGACGACTCTCTATCTTGGTTAGGTTGATGTTTCGATTGGCAAAAACACCAAGAGTACGATATAGAGAGCCTGCTTTGGTATCTTGATCGGTGCGCACTATCAAGGAAGTTTTATTAGAATTTGGTATATATCGACGGTTCTTGCCAAACACTACAAATCGAGTGTAATTTTGTTTGTTTGATTCGATGTTTTCAGAAATTATCTTCAATCCATGCAGCTCAGCTGCTGTCTTGCTGGCAATGGCTGCGCTAGATAGGCTGTTCTTTTCGGCAATTAATTTTGCACTAGCCGAGGTGTCATGTTCCTCTATTCGCTTGGCATCTGGTAGATATTTATCCAGAAAATCCTCACATTGAGCTAAAGCAGGCAGCTGGGAGTGGATATTTGTAATATTAACAAGATTTGAGCC